>JACPUD010000083.1 GCA_016192435.1 Rhodocyclales bacterium
GTCCGGCGGCTTCTACCTGACCTCCGCCGTGCTGCTCGACACAGTCTTTCTCGGTTACGCCTGGCTGATCTGGCGCGACTACTCGGACGCCGTGGCGCGCATCACCTTCCGCTGGTCGATTCTCTATCTCGCGCTCCTGTTCGCGGCGCTGCTGATCGACCATTACCTGCCAATCTGACGCCCGCTGTCGGCGGTTCATCCCTGAAAGCGCAATCGGTCCGCAGATTACGCAGATTGACTCAGATTTTTCATGGGCCTGGCGAAGCCGGCCAGCCCATCCGTGGGGTGAGGCGTGTGTCATCGACAACGGCTGTGTAATCTGCGAAATCTGCGGACGAACCGAGTTTTTTGGGTTCATTCGAAAGTTCAACTCAAGAACCCGCGTCGCAAACGGCCAGCGCGGCGGAGGTGATTCGAGCTGCAGTTTTGCCGGCTATTGGCCGGAGCCTGGCGGGCCAAGGGAAAAATCATGGGCAGCCGCGCAGTCGGCTGCCCATTCTTGACGGCATTGGATTACTCAGGCCGCCAGGCTGCTTTTCATCTTCTGCATCGCCTTGACTTCGATCTGGCGGATGCGCTCCGCCGACACGCCGTACTCGGCCGCAAGCTCATGCAGCGTCGCCGCTTCCTCGCCATCCGCCACCAGCCAGCGCCGCTGGACGATGGTGCGGCTGCGTGGATCGAGACTGTCCAAGGCGGAACGCAGGCCTTCGTCCTGCAAGCGGTCGTACTCCTTGCGTTCCAGGATCGCCGAAGGCTCGATGCTGCGATCGGCGGCCAGATAGGCGATCGGCGCGTAGCTATCCTCGTCGTCATCCGAGACGGGTTCGAGCGAAACGTCGGCGCCCGTCAGGCGGGTTTCCATTTCGATGACTTCGGCCGGCTTGACGCCAAGTTGCTTTGCCACGGCGGCGACTTCTTCGGCGCCCAGCGTGTTGAAGCCCTGCGGCGAATCCACATCCTGCGCCAGCGAGGCCTTGATGCTGCGCAGATTGAAGAACAGCTTGCGCTGTGCCTTGGTCGTGGCGATCTTGACCAGCCGCCAGTTCTTCAGGATGTATTCGTGGATCTCGGCCTTGATCCAGTGCATGGCGAACGAAACGAGACGTACGCCGCGATCCGGATCAAAGCGTTTTACCGCCTTCATCAAGCCGATGTTGCCTTCCTGAATCAGATCGGCATGCGGCAGACCATAACCCAAGTAACCGCGCGCTATGGCAATCACCAAGCGCAGATGCGAGGTTACCAACTGCCGCGCCGCATCCAGATCGCCGTCCTGGCGAAAGCGGCGGGCAAGCGACTGCTCCTCGGCTTCGCTGAGCATAGGAACGCGATTAGCGGCGGAAATGAACGCCTCGATACTGCCGCTGGCGGCGAGCATGGGGAAACGCTCAAGAGATACGGTATGACTCACGGTACGACCTCCTTGAAGAGAATATTAGCACTCTTGGATTGAGAGTGCCAATATCTGGAGAAGTTCCCGATGAATTTAGTCGGGAATTGTCGGCCCGAGCCGTTTACAGGCAGACATCCCGGGCATTTCGCCCCGGGCAAGTACGCGACAATCAGGCTTTCGGCGGCGCGCCCGGGGGACGTTTCGGCTTCTTGAAAAAGCGCTTGGAGGGCTTTGCGCCGGGCGTCGGGTCCTGCCGTCTTGCCTGCTCGGGACGGCGCCCCTGGCCTTGTCCCTGCCCTTGTCCCTGTCCCGGACGTCGTCCCGGCTCTGCGGGCGCTCCCTGAATACGGTTGCCGGGAGCCAGGCAAATCTCCAACTCGATGATCTCATCCCAAATAGCATCGGTACGCTGGTGGTCGGGAATCGCCAGCAACTCCCGCAGGCGCCGACGCGGGTCTTGGGGCTGCGGTTCGTTGCGCGCAGGTTCCGCCGACAGTTGCTCGTTTTGCGCGGGTTCGACGGGAGCCTGCTCGATCGGTTGGTCTTCGTTCATTTGCATATTATCGCCCGAATAATCTTGTTCCGTTCCAGTGTTGCCCATTGCGGCGCGGAAGCTGTAGGTTTTTTCCAAAGCCTTGCGGCATGTTGCTCGGACCGATGCGGCAAGACCCTTGCATCGGCAATCATCGGTGGGCCGGTCGCTGCGCTCACCCGGCCTGCGAATCCGGATTCGTCCGCTCAGTCCATGTGCGTGTCGCAATCCAGCGGCGGCGACGCGATGAATTGGGCCATTTGTGTCGAACTGCCGCGCAGGGGATCGACGGGCCCAATATCGCTGAAACTGACGGCATAGCCGTGGCGGGCTGCAACGCCCCGCGCCCATTGCTGAAATCTGGCACGCTTCCATTCGAAGCGATGGCCGCGGTGCCGGAACTGACCGGGCACCATGCCATGCAGCGCATTGTATTCCTCGTTGGGCGTGGTGACCAGAACGGTGGCGGGGCGCATGGCGGCAAATACCGCATGTTCGACCTTCGACAGGCGGCGTGGATCGATGTGTTCGATGGTTTCGACCAGGGTCGCGGCATCGAAGCCGGCGAGTTCCCGATCGGTTTCCTCGAACGAGCCGTGACGCAGTTCCACGCCACCGGCATGATCGGGCCGATCCATACCCAGCGCGAGTCGCGCCGCGGCGAGCGCTTCGGCATCGATGTCGATGCCGACGATATGGCTGAACTGCGGATGCGCCGCCAGTCGCTGCAGCAATTCGCCCGGGCCGCAACCGAGATCCAGGACACGGCTTGCGCCTCTGTCCAGCAGGCGGCGCACCACGATATCCAGGCGCTCCTGGTGTAATTCGCTGGCCATGGCTTAGGCGACCTTCCTGCGCATCATCTTCCCGGTATCAGTACTGCTGCATATGCTGTCGCATGGAGATCATCGCCCCCAGCCAGCCGAGGCTGGCGGCGAAGCCCAGCAGCAGCGCGGAGTCGCGCGCACCGAGCGTTTGCAGCGCCAGCGTGAGATCGTAGAGTCTTGCCAGTTCGGCCAGAGGAGCACGCAGCCACAGCGCGGCGGCAGCCACCAGCAACCAGGCAAGGACACCGCCCCCCAGTCCGAGGAAGACCCCGAAGTAGAGAAAGGGGCGCTGGATGTATCCATTGGTGGCGCCGAGCAGCCGACTGACCTCGATCTCGCTGCGCTGGGTGAGCACTTGCATGCGAATTATGCTGAAGCTGATTGCGATCAGGCCCGTACCCAGCAAAGCGGCCAGCAGCAACACCGTGGTGCGGCCAAGTTTCAGCAGGGCGTCGAGCCGGCGTACCCAGGCCGAGTCGAGTTGCACATGCTCGATCTTGGGCCATTGACGGAACTCGACGGAGAGCCGCTCCATCGCCGCCAGGCTTTCATCCGCAACGCTGACCACGAAGGCATCGGGAAACGGGTTTGCCGGCAGGGCTTCGATCACCTCGCGCAGACCCGGGCCGGATTTCATGCGCGCCAGGGTCTCCTCGCGCGGGACGAACAGCACCTGCTTGACCCCGGCATGGCGGCCCAGGCGCTCGCCGATTTCGGTCGCCGCCTGGCGTTCGGCGTTGGTCGCCATGAAGACGGAAATCTGCGGCACGGCTGAAGTCGTGCCGCTCAGCTGCAGGGCATTGGCGAGCAGCATCTGGCCCCCGGCCGGCAGCGCCAGGGCAATCCCGATCGCCAGCAGCGAGAGCAGGCTATTCACCGGTGCGGCGGCCAGCCGGCGCAGCGCGAGCCGGGCCGCATCCTGGTGCTGGCTGAGCCAGATCCTCATGACAGCAGGCGGCCGTGATCGAGCTGCAGGCGCCGCGCCGCGGGAAACAGCTCGGTGGCATAGGTCGCGATCATTACCGTGACGCCGACATGGTGGAACTCGTGAAAAATGCGCGCCACGTCGGCGCCTGTCTCCGCATCGAGATGGGCCGTGGGTTCATCGGCGAGCAGCAGGCTCGGCCGGTTTACCACGGCGCGGGCGATCGCCAGGCGCTGCTGTTCGCCGCCGGAAAGCATGACCGGCATGGCCTTCTCGCGGTTGGCCAGACCCACCTTGTCGAGCGCCGCGCGCACGCGCTGCGCGGCGTCCCGGCGCGGAAAACCGACGATCGACAGCGGCAGCATGACGTTGTCGAACACCGTCCGATCGAACAGCAGTTTCTGATCCTGGAACACCATGCCGATGCGCCGGCGCAGGAAAGGCAGGGCCGAACGCGACAGCGCGGCGAGATTCTGGCCGCCGATCAGCAATGCGCCGCCGCTGGGTTTTTCGACTCCCGCAACGAGTTTGAGCAGCGTGGATTTTCCCGCGCCGGAGTGGCCGCAGACCAGCGCCATTTCGTGTTCCGCCACCTCGCAACTGACATCCGACAGCGCATCGAGCCCGGGCGGATAGCGCTTGGAAACACGCTCGAAACGGATCACTAGGCGGGTCCCAGCAGAGCCTCGACAAATTCGCCGGCGCGGAAGGTCTGCAGGTCGTCGATGCCCTCGCCGACGCCGATGAAGCGCACCGGCTTCGGGCACTGGCGGGCGATCGCGGCGAGCACGCCGCCCTTGGCCGTGCCGTCGAGCTTGGTGATCACCAGCCCGGTCACGCCGATTGCCTTGTCGAAGGCCTTGACCTGCTGCACGGCGTTCTGGCCGATGTTGGCATCGAGCACCAGCAGCACCTCGTGCGGACCCGTGTCGTGGGCCTTCTGGATCACGCGGCGCACCTTGGCGATTTCTTCCATCAGATGCAGTTGCGTCGGCAGGCGTCCGGCGGTGTCGGCCAGGACCACGTCGATCTTGCGCGCGCGCGCGGCGTTGATCGCATCGAACACCACGGCGGCCGGATCGCCGCCTTCCTGGGCGATGACGGTGACGTCGTTTCTTTCGCCCCATTCCGTCAGTTGCTCGCGCGCAGCGGCGCGGAAGGTGTCGCCCGCGGCCAGCAGCACGCTCTTGCCCTGGCTCTGGAAGTGCTTGGCCAGCTTGCCGATCGAGGTGGTTTTGCCGGCGCCATTGACGCCGGCGATCATGATCACGAAGGGCTGATGGCCTGCGGCCGCCAGCGGCTGCTCCAGCGGCGCGAGCAGGGTTCGCAGCCCTTGCGCCAGCGCAGCGCGCAACTGGTCGGGGGTTTCCAGCTTGTCGCGCTTGACGCTGGCCTTGAGTTCGGCGAGCAGCCAGTGCGTCGCCTCGACGCCGCAGTCGGCCATCAGCAGCGTGCTCTCCAGGTCTTCGAGCAGTTCATCGTCGATCTTCGCCCGGCTGAAGAGTTCGCCGAGCGGCGTGTTGAGGGTGGCGCGGGTGCGGGAAAGTCCGGCCTTGAGGCGTTCGCCCCACGAGGCGCGCGGCGCCGGGGTCGCTTCGGCGGCGGGGTGGTCCTTCGTCTTTAGGAAACCAAACATGCGGAATGCGGTCGGAGGCTGGAGCCGCGCTAAGATGCGCGACTGTGATTTTAACAGAAGCCCCGTTCAGCTTCGGCATCAAGCCCGCCGCCGCGGGCACGAGCTGCCTCCGAAACTCCATCGCGCCGATCGCCATTGACCTGACATGAAACCACTGCTTGCCCCGCTTGTCCTGCTGGCATTCGCCGTAGCGCCAGCGCCAACTCTTGCCAATCCCTACGAAACCCGACTGGCCAACGGTCTGCGCGTCATCGTCAAGGAAGACCCGCGCGCGCCGACCGCCGTGCATATGGTCTGGTACCGCGCCGGCAGCATGGACGAAAAGGACGGCACCTCGGGTGTCGCCCACGCGCTGGAGCACCTGATGTTCAAGGGCACCAGGAATCTCAAGTCGGGCGAGTTCAACAAGCGCGTGGCCGAAGCCGGCGGCCGCGACAACGCCTTCACCAGCCGCGACTACACCGCCTATTTCCAGATCGTGCCGAAGGGCGCGCTGCCGGAGATGATGAAGCTCGAAGCCGACCGTATGGCCAATCTGAAACTGGAGCCCAAGGAATTCGCCGCCGAGATCAAGGTGGTCATGGAAGAGCGGCGGCTGCGCACCGACGACAATCCGCAGGCCCTGGTGTATGAGACGCTGAACTCGACGCTGTTCCAGGCACATCCCTATCGACGTCCGATCATCGGCTGGATGGACGACCTCGAACACATGACATGGCAGGACGCACGCGACTGGTATCGCGCTTGGTATGCGCCGAACAATGCCTATGTCGTGGTCGCGGGCGACGTCGATCACCGCGAGGTATTCCGTCTGGCGCAGAAGTACTATGGCCCGCACAAGGCGAAGCCGCTGCCGGAACGCAAACCGCAGAACGAGCCGCAGCAGGCCGGCATCCGCCGGGTAAGCGTCAAGGCGCCGGCCAAGCTGCCCTACATTGCCATGTCCTGGAAGGCGCCCAAGCTGCAAGACGTGCAGAAGGACCGCGACCCGTATGCGCTCGAGGTGCTGGCGGCGGTGCTCGATGGCCATGATGCCTCGCGTTTCGCGAAGAATCTGGTGCGCGGCAGCAAGATCGCCCAGTCGGCCGGCGCCGGCTATGACGGCACGCTGCGCGGTGAAGCCACCTTCACCCTGGACGGCCAGCCGGCGGAAGGCAGGACCGTCGCCGAACTGGAAGCCGCGCTGCGTGCCGAGATCAAGCGCGTCCAGGACGAAGGCGTGTCGGCCGAGGAACTGGCGCGGGTCAAGACCCAGTCGATCGCGGCGCAGATCTACAAGCGCGATTCGCTGATGGCGCAGGCCATGGAAATCGGTGGCCTCGAAGCGGCGGGACTGTCCTGGCGCGACATCGACGTCCTGCTGGAGAAGCTGAAGAGCGTCAGCGCGGAAGAAGTGCAGGCGGTGGCGAAGAAATATTTTTCGGACGATACGCTGAGCATCGCGGTGCTCGATCCGCAACCCCTCGACAATGACAAACACAAGAAACCCTCCGGGGCAGTGAGGCACTGATGAAGCAAAGCAAATTGACCCCCCCCCACCCCCGGTCCACGGCTGGCTTTGCACAGCCAGCCGGCTTCGGCGGCGCACAGCAGTGCTTTGCGAAACCCCGCCTGCGCCCCCTTCCCGGGGCGGGGCTACTGGTCGGCTCGCTTCGCTCGGTTATTGGGGGGCGCTTACGAACTCGTTTCACGTTGATCTGTCTGCTGACGTTGCTGACCTCGACCTTCGCCCTGGCCGGCGTCAAGATCGAACACTGGACCTCGCCCTCGGGTGCCAAGGTGTATTTCATCGAGACCCGCGTGCTGCCGATCCTCGATGTCCAGATCGACTTCGCCGCCGGCGGCGCCTTCGTTCCCGCGGCCAAGGCGGGTCTCGCCGGCTTGACCCGCAGCCTGCTCGAAGCAGGCGCCGCCGACCTGGATGAAGAGAAGATCTCGGGGCGTCTGGTCGACCTCGGCGCGCGGCTCGGCGGCGGGGCCGACAGTGACCGCGCCAGCGTCAGTCTGCGCACGCTGTCGACCCGGGCCGAACGCGACGCCGCGCTGGAACTGATGCGCACCGTGCTGTCAGCGCCAACTTTTCCGCAAGCCGTGCTGGAGCGCGAAAAGGGCCGCAGCATTGCCGGCATCCGCGAAGCCGAAACGCGGCCCGACGCGATCGCCGGCAAGCGTTTCGCCGCGGCCATCTATCCCGACCATCCCTACGGCGTCAGCCCCACGGTCGACAGCATGAGCGCCATCGCGCGCGACGACCTGGTGGCCTTTCATCGCCAGCATTACGGCGCCCGGGGCGCCGTGGTTTCGATCATCGGCGACGTGTCGCGCGCCGAGGCGGAGGCGATTGCCCAGCGCCTGACCGAGGCCCTGCCGTCGGGCGGTGGCGACCTCGTGCCGCCGCCAGTGAAGAAGCCCCAGCGGCAGACGATCAAGATTCCGCATCCCGCGGTGCAAAGCCATGTGCATGTCGGCCTGCCGGCGATCCGCCGCAGCGATCCCGACTATTTCCCGCTGCTGGTGGGCAACTACACGCTCGGCGGCGGCGGCTTCGTTTCGCGCCTGATGCAGGAAGTCCGCGAAAAGCGCGGCTACGCCTACAGCGTGTATTCCTACTTCGCCCCGCGCAAGCTCGAAGGCCCGTTCGAGATCGGCCTGCAGACCAAGCGCGACCAGGTCGATGCGGCGCTCAAGGTGGTGGACGAGGTTCTCACGGGTTACATGGCTAAGGGGCCGACGCCGAAGGAGCTGGCCGCGGCGAAGAAGAACATGGTCGATGGCCTGGCACTGCGCATGGACAGCAATGCCAAGCTGCTCGGCTATCTGTCGGCGATCGGCTTCTACGGCCTGCCGCTGACCTATCTCGACGACTTTCCGGCACGGGTCAAGGCCGTCACTGCCGAGCAGGTCAAGGCCGCCTTCGCCCGCCATGTGAAGCCTGAAAACCTTGTTACCGTCGTGGTTGCTGCCGACTGAGCCTTGAGCCGCATCCGCATCACCGGCGGCGAGTGGCGCAGCCGTCTGGTCCAGGTGGCCGATGCGCCCGGGCTGCGGCCGACGCCGGACCGCGTGCGCGAGACCCTGTTCAACTGGCTGGGCCAGGACCTGAGCGGGCTCAGTTGCCTTGATCTCTTCGCCGGCAGCGGCATTCTCGGTTTCGAGGCGGCCTCGCGCGGCGCGGATTATGTCGCTCTGGTGGAGCGCGCGCGGCCGGCCTGCGCGGCGCTGAAAAAACATGCCGAGGCCTTCGCCTGTCCGCGACTGGAACTGTTTTGCTGCGATGCGCTAAAATTCGCCCCCCCATCGGGTCGGCGCTTCGATTTGCTGTTTCTTGATCCACCTTATGGGCAAGGCTGGTTGAGCCGCGTAGAGTCCCGTCTGGAAGAGCTGGCCGCGCCGGGTGCGCGTCTGTATGCCGAGGCCGAGATGCCTCTGGAGAACTTGGGTCGCTGGACGGTGACGAAGCAGGGGCGGGCCGGCCAGGTTTTTTTTCACCTGCTGGAGCAGGCATGAGCAAGAGCATTGCGGTTTATCCGGGGACCTTCGATCCCCTGACCAGCGGCCACGAGGATCTCGTGCGACGGGCGTCGAGCCTGTTCGAGCGGGTCATCATCGGTGTGGCCGAAAGCCGCAGCAAGCGCCCCTTGTTTTCGCTCGACGAACGGGTCGATATCGCGCGCGAGGTCCTGACCGGCTACAGCAATGTCGAAATCCATGGTTTCGATTGCCTGCTCATGGATTTCATGCGCCAGCACGGCGCCAGCGTGATCATGCGCGGACTGCGCGCCGTGTCCGACTTTGAGTACGAATTTCAGATGGCGGGCATGAACCGCAACCTGTATCCCGATGTCGAAACAGTGTTCCTCACCCCCTCGGATCAGTACATGTTCGTGTCGGCGACGATAGTGCGCGAAATCGCAACGCTGGGCGGCGACGTCGCGAAGTTCGTGCCGCCGCTGGTGCAGCAACGCCTGATTGAAAAGATTCAGCAAAGCCATTGAAGTTTAGAGAGTAGCCAAAGGAAAAACCATGTCCCTGATGATCACCGATGAATGCATCAACTGCGACGTATGCGAGCCCGAGTGCCCCAACAACGCCATTTCGCAGGGTGATGAGATCTACATCATCGATCCCGCCAAATGTACCGAGTGCGTCGGCCACTTCGACACGCCGCAGTGCCGCGAGGTGTGCCCGGTAGACTGCATTCCGGACGACCCGAATCACGTCGAAACCAAGGATCAGCTGATGGCGAAGTTTCTTGCGCTGACCGCCAAGTAATGCGTTAACGTGAAAGACAGGGATCGGAGTGCTTGGTAATAAACGAGCGAAGCGAGCCAACCAGGCCCCCCGTGAGGAGGGCGAAGGGGGGCGGGCCTTGAAAAAGGCGGGAGCTTTCATGATGCGGGGTGGTGTTTCCCGCATCATGAAAGTTAACGCTGGCAGTGCGCGCAGAAGAAGCTTGCGCGCTGCCCCTGGCGCAATTCCCTGATCGGGCGGCCACAGATGCGGCAGGGTTCGCCGCTGCGGCCGTAAACAAAATACTGCTGCTGGAAATAGCCCGAACTGCCATCGGAATGGATGAAGTCGCGCAGGCTGCTGCCACCGGCGTCGATGGCGGCGGTCAGGGTCGCCTTGATCGCCGGCACCAGGCGTTCCAGGCGCTTGAGGGAAATCCGGCCGGCTGCCGTGCGCGGGTCGATGCCGGCGCGGTAGAGGCTTTCGGAGGCGTAGATATTGCCGATGCCGACCACGCGATGGCTGTCCATCAAGGTCGGCTTGATCGCCGCCGCGAGACCGGCATACTCGTTCTTGAGCCAGGCGGCGGTGAACTCCTGCGCCAGCGGCTCGATGCCGAGCACCGCCAGCAGCGGATGCGCCCATGGATCCTGGGCCAGCCAGAGAATGGCGCCGAAGCGCCGCGGGTCCCTCAGGCGCAGGGCAAGTCGCCTGCCCCCGACGCTGAATACCAGGTCGAAATGATCGTGTTTTTCGGCCGGCAGGCTGGCCGGCACCAGGCGCAGGCTGCCGGACATGCCGAGATGGATCAGCAGGTGTCCGTTGCCGAAATCCAGCAGCAGATATTTGCCGCGACGGCTTACCGATTCCAGATGTCGGCCGCCGAGCGTACGATCGAGGTTAGTCGGCAGCGGATAGCGCAGCGCCGGAACGCGCACGGTCACGGCTGCAACGCGGCTGCCGACCAGCACCGGCGCTATGCCGCGACGGGTGACTTCGACCTCGGGCAGTTCAGGCATGCCGGGCCGCGCACGAAACTACGGGCGAAACTGCTAACATCACCGCATTGTATGTGACGGTAGTGTTCGACAGCAGTGTTCCCCTCAGGTGCCGCGCTCATGAAGTTCCGTTCCCCTGTCCTGGCGCTATCGTTCGCACTGGTCAGCATGTGCGCATGGGCGCAGACACCCGCGCCCGCCGCCGGCGCGCCAGAGCCGGAGAAGCAAGAAGACCGGCTGCCGAAGCAGGAACTGACCGGACAGATCCTCTACCAGTTCCTGCTCGCCGAAATCGCCGCGCAGCGAGGCCAGTTCGGGCTTTCGGCCGGTGCCTATCTCGACCTGGCGAAGAGCACCCGCGACCCGCGCGTGGTGCGCCGGGCGGCCGAGATCGCCTTTCATGCGCGCCAGTACGATGCGGCGCTGGAGGCCACGCGACTGTGGCTGAGCCTGGAGCCCGCGTCGCAACAGGCAAAGCAGATGGAGGCGACGCTGCTGCTGGCCAACGGCCGCATCGATGAGCTGGCCGGCAATCTCGCCCGCGATCTGGCGGCGGAAGCCCCGAACATTGGCGACGCGCTGATCCGCATGATGCGCGCCTTCGCCCGCTATCCGGACAAACCGGCGGTGCAGCGCCTGTTCGACCAGCTCACCGAGCCCTATCCCGCGCTGCCCGAAGCCCGTCTGATCCGCGCCCAGGTAGCCGCCGCGGCGGGGAATCCCGACCGCGCGCGCAGCGAAACCGACCAGGCGCTGAGCTTGCGTCCGAACTGGGAACTGGCGGCCCTGTTCAAGGCGGAGCTGTTGCCCAAGGGGGCGGCGCAAATCGATTTCCTGAAAACCTGGCTGGCGGCAAACCCCGAAGCCCAGCAGGCCCGTCTGGCCTATGCCAGGGGCCTGGTGGCTGAAAAACAGTATGAAGCCGCACGTGTCGAGTTTCGTCGTCTGCTCGCGGCCAATCCCGATATTCCGGACATTCTCTATGCAGTCGGGGTGCTCTCGCTGCAGGTCAATGATGTGGCGGAAGCCGAGCGGCAACTCAAGCGTTTCGTCGAAATCGGGCGCGGCGACCTGAACCCGGCGCGCTTCTACCTGGGGCAGATCGCCGACCAGGACAAGCGTCCCGACGAAGCCCTGCGCTGGTACGACCAGGTCACGGCCGGCGAACATGCCATGCCGGCGATGGTGCGGGCCACCCAGGTCCTGCTGCGCCAGAACAGGTTCGACGAGGCGCGCGCGCGGCTGGTCGCGGCGCGTGCGAATGCGCTCGACGACATGCGCCTGGTGGTGGCCGAGGCCCAGTTGCTGCGCGATACCGGGCGCCATGAGGAGGCCCTTGCCTTCCTGGTCAGGATGCTGGAAGCCCAGCCGGATCAGCCCGATATCCTTTACGAGACGGCGCTGGCCGCAGAAAAGCTGGGCAAGGTGGAGGACATGGAGCGCCACCTGCGACGCCTGATTGCGCTGAAGCCGGAATCGCCGCAGGGATACAACGCGCTGGGTTATTCGCTGGCGGACCGCAATCTGCGCCTCGACGAAGCCGCGCAACTGATCGACAAGGCCTTGTCGCTGACGCCGGACGATCCCTTCATTCTCGACAGCAAGGGTTGGGTGCTGTTTCGTCAGGGTAAGCCTGCGGCTGCCCTGGAGACCCTGCAGGCGGCTTTTGCCAAGCGGCCCGACCCCGAAATCGCCGCTCACATCGGCGAAGTGCTGTGGGTACTCGGGCGCTCCGAAGAGGCGTTGGCGATTTGGCGGGAGGCGGCCAAGGCGCATCCGACCAATGAGGCACTGGGCGCGACCATCAAGCGATTCGCGCGCTGAGTGCCCTGATGCGCTCGTTCCTGGTTTGCCTGGCCGCGCTGTTGCTGGCGGCCTGCGGCGAGATGCAGCAACTTCCCGCAGCGACGCCGGTGCTCGGCCCGCCGCTGCAGAGTTTTGCGGCCCATGGGCGCATTTCGCTGCGCCAGGGCGAGCGCAGCGACCACCTGCAGTTCGACTGGCAGCACGCGCCGGCGCGCGACGTGGTGCTGTTTTCCTCCCCGCTGGGCCAGGGTCTGGCCGAACTGGGTCGCGATGCCTCCGGCGCCTGGCTGCTGGTGCCCGGGGAAGCCGAACGGCGCGAGCCGGACCTGGGCGCACTGGCGCAACGCCTGTTCGGCGCGCCGCTGCCGCTGGAACTGCTCGCCGAGTGGCTGCGCGGCGCCCAGCCGGCCCTGGGCGGCGAAATCGACGGCTGGCGCATCACCGTGAGCGAAAGCGCGCCGTGGCGCCAGCACCAACTTCCGCGACGGCTCGAAGCGCGCCGCGGCGACATCGAGCTGAGGATCGTGATCGACGACTGGGGCGACGGTGACTGACTGGCAGCGCGACTGGCCGGCGCCGGCCAAACTCAACCTGTTCCTGCATGTGGTCGGCCGTCGCGCCGACGGCTACCACCTGCTGCAAACCGTGTTTCGCTTCCTCGACTGCGGCGACACGCTGCGCTGCGAGCCGCGCAGCGATGGCCGTATCGTGCTGGCGACGCCCTTGCCCGGCGTGCCGCCGCAAGCCGATCTGACGGTGCGTGCGGCGAGCGCCCTGCGCGCGGCGACCGGCGCCAGCGACGGCGTCAGCCTGCATCTGGAAAAGCGCCTGCCCATGGGGGGCGGGCTGGGCGGCGGCAGTTCGGACGCGGCGACCACGCTGCTGGCGCTCAATCGCCTGTGGCGCACCGGCCTCGATTCCGCCCGCTTGCAGCGGATCGGCCTCGCGCTGGGCGCCGATGTGCCGATCTTCGTGCACGGCCGCAGCAGTTTTGCCGAGGGCGTGGGCGAGCATTTCACGGATGTTTCGCTGCCGCCGGCCTGGTACCTGGTGCTGGTGCCCGCGGTCGCCGTGCCGACGCCCGAAATATTTCGCTCCGCAGCGCTGCGCCGCGATACGCCGGCCATTGCCGCCACCGCCTGGCGCCCCGGATTCGGTCGCAACGATCTCGAAGCCGTGGCCTGCGCACTGTATCCCGAAGTGGCGCGCCATCTCGACTGGCTGCGGCGCTATGGCGACGCGCGCATGAGCGGATCGGGCGCCTGCTGTTTCGTCGAGTTTGCCCGCGAGGCCGCCGCGCAGGCCGCCCTGGCCGCGCTGCCCGCCGACATGCGCGGCTTCGTCGCCGCCGGGCTGGACCGGCATCCGCTCGCGATTATTTGACAGCGGGGGCGAAAACCCCGAAAATGCGCGTCCTTTCGACCTCCGCCCTCAAGCTGGGGTCTCGATGTTGGGGAGTCGCCAAGTTGGTTAAGGCACTGGATTTTGATTCCAGCATGCGAAGGTTCGAATCCTTCCTCCCCAGCCAACCCATTCACAGTAATGGCGCAGGCAGCAGAGGTTTTGCGGATTTGCCTGGCTGCCGCGTTTGAGCTGACCGACATGGCCTATGACAGCCTGATGGTGTTTACCGGCAATGCCAACCCCAAGTTGGCAGCCGATGTCGTCAAGCGCCTGCACATATCGCTCGGCCGCGCCAATGTCGGGCGCTTCTCGGATGGCGAAGTCAGTTGCGAAATCATGGAGCACGTGCGCGGCCACGACGTGTTCGTGCTGCAGTCGACCTGTTATCCGACCAACGACAACCTGATGGAGCTGATGGTCATGGTGGACGCGCTGAAGCGGGCCTCCGCCGGCCGCATCACCGCGGCGATTCCCTATTTCGGCTATGCCCGCCAGGATCGCCGGACGCGCTCGGCGCGCGTGGCGATTACCGCCAAGGTGGTCGCCAACATGCTGCAGACCGCCGGCGTGCAGCGCGTGCTGACCGTCGACCTGCATGCCGACCAGATCCAGGGCTTCTTCGACATTCCGGTGGACAACGTGTATGCGGCGCCGATCCTGCTCGGCGACATCTGGAAGCAGCGCCACGAGGATCTGCTGGTGGTATCGCCCGACGTCGGCGGCGTGGTGCGCGCCCGGGCCCTGGCCAAGCGTCTCGAATCCGACCTGGCGATCATCGACAAGCGGCGGCCGAAGGCCAACGTGTCGGAAGTAATGAACATCATCGGCGAGGTCGACGGCCGCACCTGCGTCATCATGGACGACATGGTGGACACCGCCGGCACGCTGTGCAAGGCCGCCCAGGCACTCAAGGAACATGGCGCCAAGCGCGTGTTGGCCTACTGTACCCATCCGGTGCTGTCCGGCAGCGCGGTGTCGCGGATCATGGAATCCGAGCTCGACGAACTGGTAGTGACCGACACCATTCCGCTGTCCGACGAAGCCCGCGTCTGCTCGCGCATTCGCCAGATATCGATCGCCGAGTTGATGGCCGAGACCATGTTGCGCATCAGCAACGAGTCCTCGGTCTCCTCGCTGTTCATGGACTGATATTTTTAGTTTCGGCCGCTGCGCTTAACGTCGATAGAGCCTAGCCCCCACTGAAACTTCGCTTTTTTCCCCCTCGCCTGGTCGCGGGCGGGGGATATTTCAAGCAGTACCTACTGGAGTCAATCATGCAACTTGAATTCAACGCAAACAAGCGCGATGGACAGGGCACCGGAGCGAGCCGCCGCCTGCGTCGCACCGGCCGTGTTCCGGCCATTCTCTACGGCGCCGGCGCGGCGTCGCAGTCGATCGACATCGATCACAACGAGCTGTTCCAGCTGCTGCGCAAGGAGGCTTTCTATTCCTCCGTGCTGCACGCCAATATCGACGGCAAGAAGGAAATGTGCCTGCTGCGCGACGTGCAGCGCCACCCCTACCGTCCGGTGATTCTCCACGCCGACTTCCAGCGCGTCGATGCCACGCACAAGCTGCACCAGAAGGTGCCGCTGCACTTCGTCAATGCCGACGTCTCGCCGGGTGTCAAGCTCTCCGGCGGCATGGTGCAGCACGTGATGTCCGATCTCGACGTACGTTGCCTGCCGCAGGACCTGCCGGCCTTCATCGAAGTCGACCTGAAGGACATGGTTGCCGGCCATTCGCTGCACGTTTCCCACCTGGTCCTGCCGGCCGGCGTCGAAGCCGTGCTGCACAAGGGTGAAGATCCCGTGGTGGCGACCGTCATCGTGCGCGGCGGCAAGGCCGAGGAAGAGGTTCCGGTGGTCGAGGCGGCTCCCGTTGCCGCTCCGGCTCCTGCCGCGAAGAAGTCCGAGAAGACCGACAAGAGATAATTCTTGCAGGCACCTTTGCGCTTGATCGTCGGTCTCGGCAACCCCGGGACCGAATACGCTGAAACCCGGCACAACGCCGGGTTTTGGCTTTGTGAGCGCCTGGCAGGCGAACTCGGCGTCCATCTGGGCCGCGAGGCGCGCTTCCACGGCCTCGCCGGGCAATCTCGCGCCGAGAGCCTGTGGTTTCTGCTGCCGCAGACTTTCATGAACCGCTGCGGCCAGTCGGTACGCGCGCTGATGCAGTTCTACCGCATCGAGCCCGCCGAAATGCTGGTCCTGCACGACGAACTGGATCTGCCGCCGGGTCAGATGCGGCTCAAGTTCGGCGGCGGCCTCGGCGGCCATAACGGCCTCAAGGACATCACCGCGCATCTGGGCACCCAGGACTACTGGCGGTTGCGCATCGGCATCGGCCATCCCGGCGACAGGAACGAGGTCATCGATTACGTGCTGAAGCCGCCGCGCAAGGAAGAGCGGAGCGAAATCGATGCCGCCCTGGATCGTGCGCTGCTCGCCTGGCCCACATTGGCACGCGGCGATTTCGCCGCGGCCACGCAAAAAATCAACAGCAAGCCGACACCGGCCCAGAAAGAAAATCCATGAGTCTCCAATGCGGCATCGTCGGTCTGCCCAATGTCGGCAAGTCCACCCTTTTCAACGCGCTGACCAAGTCCGGCATCGCGGCGGAGAACTACCCCTTCTGCACCATCGAGCCGAATGTCGGCATCGTCGAAGTGCCCGACCCGCGGTTGGAAGCCCTGTCCGCCATCGTCAAGCCGCAGCGCATCCAGCACGCCATCGTCGAGTTCGTCGATATCGCCGGGCTGGTCGCCGGCGCCAGCAAGGGCGAGGGCCTGGGCAACCAGTTTCTCGCCAACATCCGCGAAACCGACGCCGTGGTGCATGTGGTGCGCTGTTTCAGCGACGACAACGTGGTGCATGTTGCCGGCAAGATCGATCCGCTGCATGACATCGAAGTAATCGATACCGAACTCGCGCTGGCCGACATGGCGACCGCGGAAAAGGCGCTGAACCGCTACAGGAAGCCTGCCAGCGCGGGCGACAAGGAAGCCAAGATACTCTGCGCGGTGCTCGAAAAATGCATCGCCCAGCTCGATCAGGCCAAGGCGGTGCGGGCGCTGGATCTGTCGAAGGAGGAATGGGCCAGCCTCAAGCCCTTCTGCCTGATCACCGCCAAGCCGGTGCTATATGTCGCCAACGTCAAGGAAGGCGGTTTCGACCACAATCCCTATCTCGACGCCGTGCAGGCCCACGCCAGGGCCGAAAAGGCCGAAGTGGTTGCCGTCTGCGCCGCCATCGAAGCCGAAATCGCCGACCTCGAAGACGACGAGAAGCAGATGTTCCTGACCGACCTGGGGCTGGAAGAACCCGGCCTCAACCGCCTGATCCGCGCCGCTTACAAGCTGCTCGGGCTGCAGACCTATTTCACCGCCGGGGTCAAGGAAGTCCGCGCCTGGACCATTCACGTCGGCGATACGGCGCCCAAGGCCGCCGGCGTGATCCATACCGATTTCGAGAAGGGCTTCATCCGCGCCCAGACCATCGCCTACGACGACTTCATCGCCTACAAGGGCGAAGCCGGCGCCAAGGAAGCAGGCAGGATGCGCGCCGAAGGCAAGGACTACGTGGTCAAGGACGGCGACGTCCTGAACTTCCTGTTCAACGTCTAGCCGGTCAATAGTTGGCGCTGGCGGGACGGCGATTCAGGGCGGACTGAAGTCCGCTCCGTATCGGCTAGTCGCGCTTGTGCGTGCGCCGCTCGTTGGCGACGCGCAAGGTGACGTCGGCGATCATCCAGACACTGTGGTCGGTGCCGCCGGCCATGGTGCGTCCCGAAAGCTCGGCCCAGAACTGCGTGCCGTCGGCCCGCCGCAGGCGATACATGCCTTGCGCCAGATGGCCTTTTTCGAAAGCCGCGGCCGTGTCGGCAAGAAAGCGGTCGGCCTCGTCCTTGCTGACGAAATGATGATCGACGCGCGAGGTGGTCAGATCCTGGATACGGCGGCCCAGCAGCTCGCCGAAGCGCACGTTGCTCTTGATCACCTGCTTGCCGCGGATCACGGCAATGCCCATCGGCGACGAATCGAAGATCGCCTGTTGTTCGGCAAGCAGCAATTCGGCCTCCGTGCTGCGCTGCAGGCTGTCGGTGGATGAGCGGTAGAGCGTGCGCTGCACGATGATGAATACCGCAATACAACAAGCCGCCGCGGTGATCGGCCATTGCGCCTGTTCGCCGAGGGTGGACGCGTAATGGAAAATTGCCGGGCTCAGGGTGGGGATGATGAACAGCCAGAAGGTGATGTTGGAGAGCGCGACAAACACCGAGCCGGTGAAAGCCGTGATGACCACCATCAGCGCCACGAACATTTGCGCATCCGTATGCGTCGGCGGCGGATAGAGGGGGCCGAACAGCACGCCCCAGCCTATGCCGGTGAGCAAGGTGCCGAAGGCAAACAGCCATTCCCAGCGGTGCATCGCCTCGATCTGCCGGTCGGCCTTGGCGAACATGTAGCGGAACCAGGCGCGCACGGCCAATACCGAAAGCATGTAGGCCACCCACAGCTTCAGGGGCTCCATGCCCGCGGTGTCGAACAGCACCAGGAAACACAGGAAGACGCCGATCAGCGACACGACGATGCTCGACGGCAGGCTGTCGAACAGCACTTCGACGCGGCGTATTTCCGCGTCGTCGCTGAGCTTCTGGGAAAAGATGGCGTTCATCACCGAGCTTTCATGACAAACGCCATCATAACGCCATATCCCGCTGGCCTAGCTGCTTCCTGCCTGGCCGGCGGCGATTTCGGCGCGTACCGTATCCATGTCCAGCGCCATGGCCTGTCCGATCAATTGTTCGAAGGCGCTGGCAGGCAGCGCACCGGCTTCGGAGTAGATGATGATCTGGTCGCGAAAGAACATCAGCGTGGGAATCGAACGGATGTTGAAGGCGCCGGCGATTTCCTGCTGCTCTTCGGTGTTCACCTTGGCGAAGACGATCTCGGGCTGCTTTTCGGAGGCGGCCTCGAAGGTCGGCGCGAAACCGCGGCAGGGCGCGCACCAGGGCGCCCAGAAGTCTATGATCACGTTTGCGTTGTCGTTGATGACTTGTTGAAAATTGTCCTTGTTGAGTTCCAGCGTTGCCATGGGCGGCTCCCGAGTTGAAGTAAATGGAATGCTACCGTTTTGCCGTCCGGCGTGCTATCACTGTGCCCGATGATTGCCCGCAGTCTTTCTTATCGCGGCCGTTTCGCGCCCTCGCCCAGCGGACCCTTGCACTTCGGTTCGCTGGTGGCCGCCACCGGTTCGTTCCTGGAAGCCAGGACGCGGGGTGGCGAGTGGCTGCTGCGCATGGAGGATGTCGATGCGCCGCGCTGTTCGACCGCCGCCGCCGGCGAAATCCTGCGCACGCTGGAAGCCTGCGGTTTTGCCTGGGATGGCGAGGTGGCCTGGCAAAGCCGCCGTGTCGAGGCCTATGCGGCGGCGCTGGAGCGGCTCAAGCAGGCCGGCCGCGTCTTCGCCTGTGCCTGCAGCCGCAAGGAACTGGCGGATTCGGCCATCGCGCCGGATGGTGCCGCGATCTACCCCGGCACCTGTCGCGGCGGCTTGCCGCCGGGGCGCGCGGCGCGTGCCTGGCGTCTGCGCGTGGGCGACGCGCGCATCGAGTTCACTGACGCGATCCAGGGCCGCATCGCCAGCGACCTCGGCAGCGAGGCCGGCGACTTCATTCTGCTGCGCGCCGACGGGCTGTTCGCCTACCAGCTCGCGGTGGTGGTCGATGATGCCGAGGCCGGCATCACCGATGTCGTGCGCGGCGCCGACCTGCTGGCCTCGACCGCGCGCCAGATCTACCTGCAGCAATGCCTGGGATCGCCGACGCCGCGCTATGCGCACCTGCCGGTCGCGGTCAATGCGGCCGGCGAAAAACTCTCGAAGCAGACGCGCGCGGTCGCCGTGGACAATCTGCGGCCCGGCCCGGCGCTGTGCGCGGCCCTGGAGTTTCTCGGCCAGCGGCCGCCGCCCGAATTGCGCAATGCCACCGTGGCGGAACTGTGGACCTGGGCCCTCGCCAACTGGCGGCTGGACCGGGTGCCGCGCGGTCCGGCACTGCCGGGTGGGATAATCCGACCGCAAAGCGAACACTTGGCCCAGCGGCCGTAAGCAAAAGGAGTAGCCATGATTGTCGACGATGTCGCCGGCCTGCGCCGGGTGTTGCAGGTCAATCGCGTGATTGCCGTGGTCGGGCTGTCGCCGAACTGGAACCGGCCCAGCTATTTCGCCGCCAAGTACCTGCTGGAACACGGCTACACGGTGGTGCCGGTGAATCCGGGGGCGACCGAAATTCTCGGCCGGCAATGCTATCCGGATCTCGCGGCGATTCCGTTCAAGGTGGATCTGGTCGATGTCTTCCGCAAGCCCGAGGACGTGATGCCGATCGCCGCCGAGGCGATCCGCATCGGCGCGAAATGCCTCTGGCTGCAGCTCGGCGTGATCCATCGTGAGGCGGCGGATCGGGCCGCCGCCGCGGGGCTCGACGTGGTGATGGATCGCTGCGTCAAGATCGAATACGCGCGGCTGTTCGGCGGCCTCAATTACGCCGGCGTGAACACCCGGATCATTTCCGCCAAGCGGCCGCCCTGTCCGCCGCTGATGGGCTGAGGGTGCAAGTTGAAAAAAGCATTTGATCCGCAGATTTCGCCGATTGACGCAGATGGATCAGGGCGTTACTTGGTCAGGTCGTACCACCGGGCGGGTGAGCCGCGGGTACCGGGCACTGTTCTATCTGCGCAATCTGCGTAATCTGCGGATTGAACCGAGGTTTTCGGTTCAGCGCCCCTGGGCACTGCCCCACAGCACTTTGTGCAGTTGCAGCTGGAAGCGCAGCGGCAGGCGATCGTCGAGTATCCACTGCGCCAGCAGCGCCGGATCGAGTTGCCCCTGCACCGGCGAGAACAGCACCGCGCAACGCGCGAAGAGTTGGTGCTGGCGACACGCCGCGACGGCCCAGTCGTAGTCCTCGCGCGAGGCGAGGACGAACTTCAGCTCGTCGCGGGCCGTCAGCAGGGCGAGATTTTCCCAGCGGTTCTTTGCCAGCTCGCCGGAGCCGGGCGCCTTGAGGTCGACGATGCGCACCACGCGCGGGTCGACGCCGCCGATGTCGAGTGCACCGCTGGTTTCGAGCGATACCGAATGACCGGCATCGCACAGAGCCGCCAGCAGCGGCAGGCAGTTTTTCTGCGCCAGGGGTTCGCCGCCGGTGACGCAGACCATGTTGCAGCCGAATCCGGCGACGCGCCGCAGGATCTCGTCCATGGCCAGCGCTTCGCCGCCGCTGAAAGCGTAGGCCGTATCGCACCAGACGCAACGCAAGGGACAGCCGGTCAGGCGCACGAACACCGTGGGCAAGCCGACGCGACTGGATTCGCCCTGGATCGAGTGGAAGATTTCGGTGACGCGCAGCGTGGCGCGCGGGTCGCTGTCAGCCAGGGCCGGCACTACTTCCTCTTCAGCCGGAGCCTGGCCTTCTTGCCGGCATCGGAGTTGGGATAGCGTTCGGCCAGTTGTTCGAGGGTGGCTCGCGAGCCCTTCCAGTCCTTCAGCGCATCAAGGCTGGCGACGCGGCTGGCCATCGCGTCCGGCGCGCGATCGTCCTTGGGCCAGCCGTCGGCGAACTTGCCGAACAGCTCGGCGGCGCCGGCATGGTCCCTGGCCTGGGCGTGGGCGTAGCCGCCCCAGTAATGCGCCGAGGCGGCGAGGCTGCTGTTGGGGTAGCTCTTGATGAAGGCGAGGAAGGCCGCTGCCGCTTCCTTGAACTTGCCGCTCTTGAGATTCGCCAGCGCCGCTTCGTAGGCGCCGGTTTCCAGTGCCGGATCGGGCTTCGGCTGCTCCATCTTGGCTTCCGCGGGCGGCTGCTCCAGCTTCCTCAGGCGATTGTCGAGATCGACGTAGAAATCCTTCTGGCGCTTCTGCACGGCTTCCAGTTCGTAGCTCAGGACTTCGATCTGGCCGCGCAATTTGGCGATGTCGGCCTTGATGGCTTCGACCTGGTTGGAGAAGTCCATCTGATTGCGACTGAGGGTGTCGGCGCGCTTGCCGAGCTCGTCCACTCCGCCGCGCAGTTGCTCGCGCAATTGCTCGATGCGGCTGCGCGCTTCTTCGTCGTCGAACACGCCGGCCTGCGCCGGCAAGGCCGTCGCCGCTGTCAGCAACAGCGCGGCCAGCAGTCTTGCCGTCGTTGCCGCGAGGCCGCCGCGCATGTTCAGAATTCGCCCGTGTAGAGCATGTCGCCGCGCCGATTCTTGGCCCAGCATTCTTCACCCGACGCGGTGCAGGCCGGCTTCTCCTCGCCCAGGCTGACCGCCTCGATCTGGTCTTCCCGGGCGCCGAGCAGGGCCAGCGCCTTCTTCACCGCTTCGGCACGCTTCTGGCCCAGCGCCAGGTTGTACTCGCGGCTGCCGCGTTCGTCGGCATTGCCCTGGATCAGCATTTTCATTTTCTGATTGGCGGACAGGAACTTGCCGTGGGCCGTCAGCAGGGACTGGAATTCGTCCTTGACCACGTAGCTGTCGTAGTCGAAATAGACGCTGCGCTTCGACAAGGGGCTGCGCGGATCCTTCAGCGCGGCAATGCCGCCGGCATCGAAGGTTTCGGGCTTGACCTGGGTCACCGGAGCGCTTTCGACCGCGACCGCGCCGGGCGTGCGCGATTCGACGCCGGACGCCGCCTGTTCGGGTGCCGGCGGCTGCGAACCGCAGGCGGCGAGCAGCAAGGTCAGGGCGGAGAGAACGACAAGGCGAGGTGTGCGCATGATGGTTGTCCTTGATGAAGTCGGTATCAGGGGGCTGGCGAGTTATCGGACCAGGGGACCCCACGCAGGTTCCCGCACATCGGCGGCCTGCACGGAAAGTTTTTGCTTGACCCGGCCGTCGCTGGAGACGGCCGCCAGCACGCCGCGCCCGCCGATTTCGGTGGCATAGAGGATCATGCGGCCGTTGGGTGCGAAGCTCGGCGATTCGTCCTTGGCCGAGTCGGTCAGGATCTGCGTCTGTTTGGTCGCCAGATCCATCAGCGCCAGTTGGAAGCGGCCATTGCTGCTGCGGGCGATGAAGGCCAGGCTCTTGCCGTCCGGCGAGGGACGCGGGGTGACGTTGTAGCTGCCTTCGAAGGTCACCCGTTCCGCCGCGCCGCCGGAACTGGCGACGCGGTAGATCTGCGGGCTGCCGCCGCGATCGGAGGTGAAGTAGATGAAATGCGCATCGGGCGACCAGCGCGGTTCGGTGTCGATGCCCGATGACGTTGCGATGCGCGTCACGCCGCTGCCGTCGGCATTCACGAGGTAGAGCTGCGATCCGCCGTCCTTGGTCAGCACCACGGCCAGTTGCTTGCCGTCGGGCGACCAGGCCGGCGCCGAATTCGAGCCCTTGAAGTTGGCCGCGACGTGGCGCCGTCCGCTGGCAAGGTCATGCACATAGACCACCGGCTTCTTCGCCTCGAAGGAGACATAGGCCAGCTTGCTTCCGTCGGGCGACCATGCCGGCGAGATGATCGGCTCGCGCGAAGCCAGTGCCGCCTGGTCGTTGGCACCGTCGGCGTCGGCGATTTTCAGTTCGTAGCGTCCGGTGCTCTTGACCACGTAGGCGATGCGCGTGGAAAACACGCCGGGCTCGCCGGTCAGCTTCTCGTAAATGAAATCGGCGATGCGGTGGGCCGTTGCCCGCAATTGCGCGCCGCTGTGCAGGTAGGCCGGGTTGCCCAGCACGGTCTGCTTCGGCACGTCGGACAGGCGCACCCGGGTTTCGTAGCGGCCGTCGGCGCCGGGAACCACGCTGCCGCCGACCACGGCGTCGGCGCCGCGCGTCTTGAGGTCTTCGAAGGGCGGCGTGGCGCTGTCGGCCAAGGCAGCGCCGGCATCGACCAGACGGAACAGTCCGCTGCGTTCGAGGTCGGCGCGCACCACCGAGGCCAGGGCCTGGGCGACGATGCGCTCGCCGGTGAAGTCGGCGATGGCGACCGGCAGGCGATTGGCGCCGGCGCCGGTGATCTCGACCGTGAGTTGCGCCCGGGCGGTGACGGAACACAAGGCCAGCCCGGCTGCGCAGGCAAGTACTAGGCGATTGAATTTCATCAAGCCGATTATAGCGCCTCGGCCCGCGGCGTTCCGCCGTCACTCATCCAGCGGCCGGAAGTGCAGTTCCAGGGAGCGCTCGAACAGGTCGGCCTGCTGCGGCTTGGGCAGCGGGTTGGACTTGAGTATGGCGCGTTCGATGGCGACATCGAGCGCCGCATGGCCGGAAGAACGCTTGAGGCGCACGGTCACGATTTCGCCGCTCGGCAACTGCGTGACGTCGAATATCGCTTCCGGGTTGCCCTTGATCTCGGGCGGCACCACGATGTTGCCGCGAATTTTTCTCACTATGCTTGCAACATAAGCGTTCATCGCCTTGCTGCGCGCGGCGGCGGTTTTCGCTGCCTGTGTTTGCGCGAACTCCTGCGCGGCGCTGTCGGCCTGCTTGCGCTGCGTCAACTGCTCGGTCTCGCGCTTGAGCTGTTCCTGGAAGGGATCGACCCGGGGCTTCGCTTCGGGCTTCGGTTCAGGCTTCGGCGGCGGCTTGGGCTTTTCCTTGATCGCGATGTCGGGTTTCGCCGGCGGTGGCAGTGGCTTGGGTTCCGGCTTGGGCTCCGCTTTCAGTGCCGGCGGCGGCTCGGGAGTTGGCGCTGGCGGCACGGCGGCCGGAGCGGCAACGGGCTCCGGCACGGCCCGCACCAGTTCGACTTCGACCACGTCGGTGGCCTTGGTCTGCCAGCGCACGCCGTAGAACAGGAAAGCGGCCAGCAGCAGATGCACCGCGATTGCCAGCGCGATGGAAATGCGCTTGCCGGCCTTGTTGGCCGGCGGCAGGATGGGTGCGTCAGTGCTCACTTTTCCGCGCCAGGGCTCGGTTGCACCAGCAGGCCGATCTTTGCCACTTGCTGGCGCTGCAATTCGTCCATGACGCCGAGCACGACCTCATACTTGACGCTGCGATCGCCGGCGATCAGCACCGCCTGCTGCGGATTGGCCGTCTGGGCCTCCCTGAGGCGGGCCGCCAGGTCGGCGCGGGTCACGACCTGTTCCGCGCCGCCCTTGGCCCGGTCGCGCAGCGCCAGCGAGCTGTCGGCCTTGATGATGACTTCCAGCGGCGCCACCGGCGGCTGGCTGCTCTTGCCGACGCTGGGCAGATCGACGCTGCCGGTCTGGATCATCGGCGCCGTGACCATGAAGATCACCAGCAGCACCAGCATCACGTCGATATAGGGCACGACGTTTATCTCGTTCATGAGCCTGCGCTGTCTCATTGGTAACTCCAATGAGACAGCGCAGGCTCATGACCAAATGTGAGCTTTCCCCCCGGCCCCCTGTCCCACGGCCGGCTTTGCACAGCCGGCCGGCTGCGGCGGCGCGGAGCAGTGCTCCGCGAATTCCCGCCTTCGCCCGTGAAAGGGGGTGACGATATGTGCGTCGCGCCTTGCGCGACGATTTGAGACGGACGAAGGATTCTCATCGTGTCTGCCGCTGCAGGATGTTGGAGAACTCTTCCATGAAGCTCTCGAAGCGCACCGCGACGCGATCGACGTCGTGGGCGAAGCGGTTGTAGGCGATCACCGCCGGGATCGCCGCGAAGAGGCCGATGGCGGTGGCCACCAGGGCCTCGGCGATGCCGGGCGCGACGGCCGACAGCGTCGCCGTGCTCATGTTGGCCAAGCCGCGGAAGGCGTGCATGATGCCCCACACCGTGCCGAACAGGCCGACGTAGGGCGAGACCGAGCCGACCGAGGCGAGAAAGGCTAGGTGCGCTTCCAGGTCGTCGATCTCGCGCTGGTAGGTGGCGCGCATGGCGCGCCGCGCGCCGTCGACCACGGCGGTGGGGTCGATCAGTTTCTGCCCGCGCAGCTTGGTGAATTCGCGGTAGCCGGCTTCGAAGATGCGTTCCAGCGCGCCGGTCTGGTGGCGGTTGTTGATCGCGCTCTGGTACAGCGCGTTGAGGTCGCCGCCGCTCCAGAAGTCGCGCTCGAACTTGTCGGTCTTGCTCCGCGCGTCGCGAATCGCGAAGGCCTTGCGGAAGATCCAGTACCACGAGGTCAGCGACACCAGCGTCAGCAGCAGCATCACCAGCTTGACCACCAGGCTGGCGTGGATCACGAGTTCGATGATGGAAAGGTCTTGGGTCACGTTCATTGCGGAGTTTCCGGCAGGGCTGACAGTTGTTGGTGCAGGATGCGCGGCATCGGGATCGGCCGGCCGCGCGCCGGGTCGATGCAGGCCACGCGTATTTTCGCATCAAGCAGCAGCTCATGGTCGCGGCGGACACTCTGAGCGAAGCAGAGCTGGGCGCGGCCCAGCGAGGCGATGCGGGTTTCCACGACGAGCAGGTCGTCGAGCCGGGCCGGCTTCAGGTACTCGGCCTCGATCGAGCGCACTGCGAAGGCGATGCCTTCCTGCATCAGTACATTCTGGTCGTGTCCCAGCGCACGCAGGAACTCGGTGCGCCCGCGCTCGACGAAGCGCAGGTAATTGGCGTAATAGACGATGCCGGCGGCATCGGTGTCTTCGTAATAGACGCGCAGCTCGATGCGGGATGTTGCACTCAAACAATCTCTCCTTGCAGCACGCTGCGAAAATCCAGCAGTGAGACCGATACGGTCGTGACGCGGTGGCGGACGCCCAGCCGCCGGAGTCCGGCGAAGGCCTGGGTCTCCGCGTCGCGCGAGGCGCCGACCACCTCGTAGCCCTTGTCGAGCAGCAGGCGCGCCAGCAGGGTGCCATCCTGTCCGGAGATGCCGAAGATCAGCGCGCGTCGAGCGACAGGCAAGCTCATTGCGTCCTTTCACTGGATGAGGTTCTTGGTAAGCGCCTGGACAAGTTTTGCCGTGCCGTGGGTTTGGCCCCACTGCTGACTTGCTCGAAATGCGGCTGCCGCTATTTGTCGATAGTCGATCGAGGCCTCGCCAATCGCCTGCCGGATGCTTTCCACCGTCGGGAAATGGAATACCTTGCCGGCGCCGCTGGCGAGCACCCGCAGTGCCGGCGCCGTTCCGTACGGCACCACGACAGGCACGCCGCTGGCCAGGGCATCCCAGACGATCCCGGATTCCCTGGAGCGATACGATTTCGCGTCGTAGGGAACCACGGCCAGATCGCATCTGGCAATTTCCGCCGCGAGGTCGGCAACGTAGCCAATGCGCGTCAGGCCGGGAATCTGTTCCGGCCCGAAGGCGTTGCCGCTGTCATGAAGCAGCACCTGGTAGCCGTCGTTCAGCAGCGCCGAGACAAGCGCGGGGACGCTTGCGGCGCCCTTTTCCTGACGCTGATGGCCGAAGAAGCCGATGGTCTTCAGCGCGGTTCTTGGCGCGGCGCAGGGATGACCCGGATTGGGCAGCGGCAGCAATTGAACCGACTGACTGCTGCCGAACAGCGCGTCATACTCCTGCTGCAGGATTGGTCCAGGAACCCCGATGTTCAGCCGCAGCCCCGCCTGGCCCGCCTTGATGAACGCATAGCGCCAGCAGGCCGCGCCTTGGGATGACATGAATTCGGGCTCGGTATGAATGCAACCGGAGACAAATGCAGCGGGTTTGAAGAGGGCGCAGGCATAAAGTTGGGCGTGGAACAGGGACGGCCAGAGCCACAGATCGGCCTTCCTCACGGCCCGCAGATCCTCGGCCAGAAGTATCGCGACGTCGATAAATCCGAACAATTCTCCGGCAACTGCATCGAGTTGCAGCGGATTCAAATAGGCATAGTTTCTGAACAGGGGCTCCAGCCTGACCCGATGGTCGAATGCCGCCCGCGCCTCCGGGACGATGCCGACGTGGCTGTACAGGGTGACGTCATGCTCTTGAGCCACGAGTTCGGCCGCTATCGACTGATCCCATTCGAGATGATGGCCGCCGACGATGCTCAGGCCGGGGTCGAGAATGTTGATGAGCATTCCTGTTATCCGGCGGCGTCAGGGCGGCGATTGTGCTGCATCCCATAGGTCGAGTGGAACACCGCCGGGGTTCAATCCGAAATGCCGCCAGATGCTCGCCGTCGCCACGCGGCCGCGCGGGGTGCGCTGCAAATAGCCCTGCTGGATCAGGTAGGGTTCCAGCACGTCCTCGATGGTGTCGCGCGCCTCGCCGATCGCGGCGGCGAGGTTGTCCACGCCGACCGGGCCGCCGCCGAATTTCTCCAGCATGGCGCCGAGCAGCTTGCGGTCCATGACGTCGAGGCCGAGGTGATCGACGTCGAGCATGGTCAGCGCGGCATCGGCCACTTCGCGCGTGATCCTGCCGTCGGCCTTGACCTCGGCGAAATCGCGCACGCGGCGCAGCAGGCGGTTGGAGATACGCGGCGTGCCGCGCGAACGCCTGGCGATTTCCATCGCGCCGTCCTCGACGATTTCGCAGTTGAGCAGGTGGGCCGAGCGGCGCACGATCAGCGCCAGTTCCTCCGGCGTATAGAACTCCAGCCGGGCGACGATGCCGAAGCGGTCGCGCAGCGGGTTGGTCAGCATGCCGGCGCGCGTGGTGGCGCCGATCAGGGTGAAGGGCGGCAGGTCGAGCTTGACCGAGCGCGCCGAAGGCCCTTCGCCGATCATGATGTCGATCTGGAAATCCTCCAGCGCCGGGTAGAGGATTTCCTCGACCACCGGACTCAGGCGATGGATCTCGTCGATGAACAGCACGTCGTGCGGTTCCAGGTTGGTCAGCATCGCCGCCAGGTCGCCGGCGCGCTCCAGCACCGGGCCCGAGGTATGGCGCAGATTGACGCCCATCTCGTGGGCGATGATGTGCGCCAGCGTGGTCTTGCCCAGGCCCGGCGGGCCGAACAGCAACACGTGGTCCATCGATTCGGCGCGTCGCTTGGCGGCTTCGATGAATATCTCCAGTTGGCCGCGGATCTTCTGCTGGCCGACGTAATCGGCCAGACGCTTGGGCCGCAGCGCTCGCTCCAGCACGTCTTCCTGGGTCGATTCCTTGCCCGCCGAGATCAGGCGCTCGGGCGCGGCGGCGGTGAACTTGTCGGTCTGGATGCTCATGCCGTGAGTTTAGCCGAGGCGGGCGGGCGTCGCTTCATGAGGACTTGGACAGCAGCTTGAGCGCGGCGCGGATGCCGTCGGAGACGGATATCTCGGGCGGGAGCGCCTTCATGGCCGAGACCGCCTCGCGCTCGTTGTAGCCGAGCGCCAGGAGCGCGTTCATGATGTCCGCGGCGGCGTCGGCCGCCGTGTCGCCAGCGCCAACTCTCGTCTCGCCGCCGCTGGCGAGCGTTTTCGGCAGCCGGTCGCGCAGTTCCAGCAACAGGCGTTCGGCGGTTTTCTTGCCGATGCCCGGCACCTTGGTCAGGCGCCCGGCTTCCTGCAGCGTCACCGCCTGCGCCAGTTCCTTCACCGACATGCCGGAAAGCACGGCCAGCGCGGTGCGCGCGCCGATGCCGGAAATTTTCAGCAACTGGCGGAAGGCGGTGCGTTCCTCCGGCGAGGCGAAGCCATAGAGGTAGTGGCCGTCCTCGCGCACGATCAGGTGGGTGTGCAGCACGACTTTCTCGCCGGTCGCCGGCAGGTTGTAGAAGGTGCTCATCGGCACATCGACTTCATAGCCGAGGCCCTGCACATCCACCGTGATCGAGGGCGGATTCTTTTCGATGAGGATGCCGCTGATGCGACCGATCATGATCTTCCTTTCATGCCAGCAATTCGTCGATGCGGCGCACCAGGTTGCCGATCACCGCCTGCTGGTCGAAGGCGGCGTACTTGGCGGCGAAGGCCTGGGCATTGCTGCGCCAGGAGGGATTGCCGATCAGGTCGGCGAGCACGGCGGCGAGGTCGCCCGGCGGCTGCTCGGGATTCACCAGCCGGCCGGCGCCCATTTCCTCGACGCGGCGCGCCACCAGGAACTGTTCCAGGTGGCCGGGCAGCAGCAGCAGCGGCTTGCCGGCGAGCAGAAAGGCTGTGGTGGTGGCCAGGCTGGCGTAGGTGACGGCCAGATCGGCTTCGCGCGTCATCTGCGCGATGTCGGCGGGATGGTCGAGAAAGCGCAGATGCGGTGCCGCATAGCGCGCGGCCAGCGCGGGCGGCAATTGGGGGAAGTAGATCACGGTGGCCTGTCCCAAGGCGAGCAGGGCGGCCAGCAGCGCCTCGTGGTGCGGACTCTCGGCGCGCAGGTAGGCGAACACGCGCTTGCCGCCGCCGGCCGGCCACGCCACGGCCTGCCCGGTGCCGGCGCTGGGCAGGCTGCCCCAGTAGCGCGCCGGACCGCGCTCGGCATAGTGGTCGAGTTCGGGAAAGGTGATCAGCGCCTCCTCGGCCACATCGAACAGCTCGGCCAGATGCCGCAAGGGCGGACATTGGTAGCGGCCCAACACCGCATTGACGGCGGACAGCGCGGCGAAGTCGAGCTGGCTGACGGTTGGCTCGGGCTGCGGCGCCCAGGGACGCATGTTGGGCAAGGGGCTCACGCGCGGCGGGGCGGTGAAGCCGTTGGAGAACAGCATGACCGGCAGCCCCAGGCTGCGTGCCGCGAGCAGCGCGGTCGGCGCGTGATCGGCCAGCACCAGCCGGGCGCCGGTCAGGCGCATGGTTTCGCGCCAGGCGCCGACCAGGCCGAACAGCGCACGGGAATCCGCATAGCCGAAGCGCAGCAGGATGTCGGCATAAGTCAGCGGCGGCCCCGGGCGCGCGGCCTCCGGCACCGACGGCGCGGCCAGCCAGCCGAAATCCTGGCTGGCAAGGAAATCGCCGACCACGGCGGGCTGGGTCACGACCCAGTGCACCTCATGGCCCTGTGCGCGCAGGGCGCACGCCAGCGGCATGAAGGCGCCAACATGGCCCAGATTGGCGCCGAACTCCCAGGCATATAGGACGGAGTGCTTTCCCCCCGGCCCCCTTTCCAGAAAACGGGGTGACGATGGTTCGACCGCTGCGCGATCTCCGGGTGCCTGGCTGCGCCCTCCTTGGGACGGCCCTGCGGCGGACGCGGCCATTACACCAACCGCCCATTGCGCATGCGTTTGCCCAGGGTGGATAGCGCGCCCATGCCCTGGCCGCCGTGGGCGTGGGCGTGGGCGATGGCGCAGGCCAGCGCGTCGGCGGCATCGCTGCTCGGCGTGCCGGGCAGATCGAGCAGGCGCGCGACCATGGCCTGCACCTGTTCCTTCGCCGCCTTGCCGTGGCCGACCACCGCCTGCTTGACCTGCAGCGCGGTGTATTCCGCCACCGGCAGGTTGGCCGTGACCAGCGCGGAAATCGCCGCGCCGCGCGCCTGGCCGAGCAGCAGCGTGGATTGCGGATTGACGTTCACGAAGACGATTTCGATCGCCGCCTGTTGCGGCCCGTAGGTGGCGATGATCTCGACCAGGCCGTCGAGTATGGTCTTGATGCGTTGCGGCAGGCTGCCTGCCGCATCGGTCTTGACGCAGCCGCTGGCGACATAGGCGAGGGTGCTGCCGGCCTTGTCGATGACGCCAAAACCGGTGCTCCGCAACCCCGGATCGATGCCCAATATGCGAATGGCCTGATTCATGGCAAAGCGGTGCAACCTGGTGCACTGGTTTCAGAGAAGGCTAACCGGCGCAGCCGGTTAAGCGAGCCATGCGAGCGGCCGAAGCTAAAACCGGTGCTCCGCAACCCCGGATCGATGCCCAATATGCGAATGGTGTTGGTCGCCGCTGTTTTCATTTCCGCGCAAGATACACGCCCCATACGGCCAGCGCCATGCCGACCAGGGCCATGCCGGCCAGGCGTTCGTCGAACAGCAGCCAGGCGATCAGCGCGGTGCAGGGCGGCACCAGGTAGAACAGGCTGGCGAGATTCACCGCGCTGCCGCGCCGGATCAGCATGTTGAGCAGCGAAATCGCGCCCAGCGAGAGCACCAGCACCAGCCAGGCCAGGGCGAAGATGAAGTCGGGCACCCATGCGACGCGGAAGTCCTCGGTCAGGCTGGCGACGACCGCCGTGGCGATGGCGGTGGGCAGGAACTGGGCGATGGCGCCGGTGCGCCAGTCGAAACTCGGACAGAAGCGTTTCTGGTAGAGCGTGCCGGCGGTGATGCCGGCCAGCGCCGCCAGCGCCGGCCACAGCGCATCGAGGCCGAAGCCGCTGCCGAGCTTGCCCGACACCACGATGGCGACGCCGACGAAGCCGAGCACCAGGCCGAACCATTGCCGCGCCAGCACGGCTTCCTTGAGCAACCAGCCGGCGCCGACGGCGGTCAGCAGCGGCTGGATGCCCACCACCAGGCTGGCGACGCCGGCCGGCAGGCCCTTCGATATCGACATGAAGACGCCGCCGAGGTAGACGCCATGCACCAACAGGCCGGCGACGCCGATATGAAACCATTGCCGCGCATCGCGCGGCCAGGGCGCGCGCATCGCCAGCGCCACCAGGGTCATCAGCGCCAGCACCAGCAGGTAGCGGATCAGCAGGAAAGTCAGCGGTTCGGCGTGCGGCAGGCCGAACTTGGCGCCGATGAAGCCGGTGCTCCAGAGCAGGACGAACAAGAGGGGGACGGAACGGTTCATGGAACTCACGGTCGAAAATTCAGCCCGCAAGGGTAACCGATTCCCGATTCGCCGCGCCGTCATGGTGGGTTTCAATCGACCGAGGAGCAGGATGTGATGCGCAAGCTGGTGGTGGGACTTTTATCGGTGCTGGCCCTGATCGCCGCCGCGAGAGCGGAGGTTCCCGCGCTGGGCAGTGCCGCGCCGGGATTCTCGCTGCCCGACCAGGACGGCGCAACGCGCCGCCTGGACGAATGGCGCGGGCGCTGGCTGGTGCTGTATTTCTATCCCAGGGACGACACGCCGGGCTGCACCACGGAAGCCTGCAACTTTCGCGACGACATCTCGCTGATCACCGGGCTGGGCGCGCAGGTGGTCGGCATCAGCGTCGATGACAGCGCCTCGCACAAGGCTTTCGCCGAGAAATATCACCTGCCCTTCCCGCTTCTGGCCGACTCGACGGCGGCAGTGGCGCGGCAATACGGCGCGCTGTCGGACTGGCTGGTGGTCAAAATGGCCAAGCGCTACAGCTTCATCATCGACCCGGCCGGACGCATCGCCAAGGTCTACCTGAGTGTCGATCCGGCGCGCCATTCGCGCGAGATCGCCGCCGACCTGAAGTCGCTGCAGGCCAGGACGGTGGTCCGTTAAGCTGCGGCCGGGACGCCTATTCGTCCATCACCGCCGTCGTATAGACCTCTTGCACGTCGTCCAGGGCTTCCAGGGCATCGAGCAGCTTCTGCATCTGCAGCGCGTCGTCGCCGGCGAATTCCGTTTCGTTCTGCGGCTTCATCGTCACTTCGCCGAATTCCGGCTTGAACCCGGCCTTCTCCAGGGCGTCCTTGACGTTGGCAAAGTCGTTGGGCGGCGTGATGACCTCGATCGAGCCGTCCTCGTTGGTCAGCACGTCGTCGGCGCCGGCTTCGATCGCCGCATCCATCAGCGCCGCCTCGTCGGTGCCGGGTGCGAACAGCATCTGCCCGCAGTGGGTGAACAGGAAGGCGACGCTGCCGTCGGTGCCCATGTTGCCGCCGTGCTTGGCGAAGGCGTGGCGCACCTCGGCGACGGTGCGCACCTTGTTGTCGGTCAGGCAGTCGACCATCACCGCAGCGCCGTTGATGCCATAGCCCTCGTAACGGATTTCCTCGTAGTTCACGCCTTCGAGCTGGCCGGTGCCGCGCTTGATGGCGTTATCGATGTTGTCCTTGGGCAGGCTCTGGCCCTTGGCTTTTTCGATCGCCAGCCGCAGCCGCGGGTTGGCGCTGACGTCGCCGCCGCCCATCTTCGCGGCGACGGTGATTTCCTTGATCAGCTTGGTGAACACCTTGCCCCGCTTGGCGTCCTGACGCCCCTTGCGATGTTGGATGTTGGCCCATTTGGAATGTCCGGCCATAGTGGTTTCCCTGGTTGCGCGGGTTCGCCGCGGTGATGTAACTTAGAATCGCAAATTTTAACATCCCGGGAATTTCAGCCATGGCCCAAATCCTGCCCATCGCCAGGAGCGGCGAGATCGAACTTGCCCTGCTGTCGCAACTCGCCAACCGCCACGGTCTGATCACCGGCGCCACCGGCACCGGCAAGACCGTGACGCTGCAGGTCATGGCCGAGCAGTTGTCCAGGGCCGGCGTGCCGGTATTCCTCGCCGATGCCAAGGGCGACCTGTCAGGTCTCGGCGTTGCGGGAACCGCCTCCGAAAAGTTTCAGGCGCGACTGGATCGGCTCGGCATCAAGGACTGGCAGCCGCAGGCCAGTCCCGTGGTGTTCTGGGATGTGTTCGGTGAATCCGGCCATCCGGTACGCGCCACGATCTCCGACATGGGGCCGCTGCTGCTGGGGCGCCTGCTCAATCTCAACGATACCCAGGCCGGCGTGCTGCAGGTGGTGTTCAGCGTCGCCGATGATCAGGGTCTGCTCTTGCTCGATCTGAAAGACTTGCGCGCCATGGTGCAGCACGTCGGCGAGAACGCTGCGGAATTCAAGACGAAATACGGCAACGTATCGGCGGCCTCGATCGGCGCCATCCAGCGCGGCCTGCTGACGCTGGAAGAGCAGGGCGGCGCCAGCTTCTTCGGCGAGCCCATGCTCGACATCGAGGACCTGATGCAAACCCAGGACGGGCGCGGCGTGATCAACGTGCTGGCCGCCGACAAGCTGATGAACTCGCCGCGCCTTTACGGCTGCTTCCTGCTCTGGTTGTTGTCCGAGCTGTTCGAGCAACTGCCCGAGGCGGGCGACCTGCCCAAGCCCAAACTGGCCTTCTTCTTCGACGAGGCCCATCTGCTGTTCGGCGACGCGCCGCCGGCGCTGCTGGAAAAGGTGGAGCAGGTAGTGCGCCTGATCCGTTCCAAGGGGGTCGGGGTGTATTTCGTCACGCAGAATCCGCTCGACATTCCCGACAGCGTGCTCGGCCAGCTGGGCAACCGCGTGCAGCACGCGCTGCGTGCCTTCACGCCGCGCGACCAGAAGGCGGTCAAGGCGGCGGCCGACACTCTGCGCGCCAATCCGGCCTTCGATGCGGCGACGGTGATTACCGAACTCGGTGTCGGCGAAGCGCTGGTGTCCTTCCTCGACGATCATGGCCGGCCGACCGTGGTCGAGCGCGCCATGGTGCTGCCGCCGGCTTCGCGCATCGGACCGATGACAGCCGAGGAACGCCGCGCGGCGATTGCGGCCTCGCCGATCGCGGGGCATTACGAGAAGCTGCTCGACCGCGAATCGGCCTACGAGAAGCTCAAGGGCGACGCCGCTCAGGGAGTTGGCGCTGGCGAGACGGCGGCTGGCGCAGCGCAAGCCGGCAGCGGCGGATTTCTCGGCGGTATCGGCGATGCGCTGGGCGGCTTGGTCGGCGGCGGTGCCCGCAGCGGAACGCGCGGCCGGCAGACCGTGGTCGAAGCGGCCGTGAGCAGCACCGTGCGCGCCATCGGCTCTTCGCTGGGCCGCGAAATCGTGCGCGGCCTGCTCGGCTCGATCATGGGCGGCCGACGCCGGTGACGCACGCGGCCGGCTTGTCCGCCGCCCATCGCGCCGGAGTGGGATTCGCCGTTGTTGCGGCTTTCGGTTTTTCCTTCAAGGCGATCCTGGTCAAGCTGGCCTATCCCTACGGCGTCGATGCCGTGACCCTGCTGGCGCTGCGCATGGCCTTCGCGCTGCCGGTATTCCTCTGGATCGGTTTTTCCGCTTCGCGCAATGCCCCGGGCATGACGTCGCGCGACTGGCTCGCGGTCGCGCTGCTGGGCGCGCTCGGCTATTACGGCGCCAGCATCCTGGATTTCCTGGGGCTCAAGTACATTTCGGCGGGCCTGGAACGGCTGATCCTGTTCACTTACCCGACACTGACCCTGCTGTTCGGCGTCGTCCTCTACGGCCGCGCCGTTAGCCGGCGCGAGGCCGTGGCACTTGGCCTGTGCTACACCGGCATCGCTGCCGCGTTCGCGCACGACCTGCGCTTCTCCGGCGATACCGCCGCGGTGTGGATCGGCGGCGGCTTCGTGTTCGCCTCCTCGGTGAGTTACGCGGCCTACCTTGCGGGCAGCGCCGGGATGATCGCGAAACTCGGTGCGGCGCGCTTCACCGCCCTGGCCATGCTGGTATCGACGGCCGTCATCGGCGGTCACTTCCTGGCGACGCAGCCGCTGGCCGCCCTGGTGCAGCCGTGGCCGGTATATGCACTGGGCGCTGCGATGGGCGTGTTCTGCACCGTCGTGCCGGTATTTGCCCAGTCGGCGGCGATTCGCCGCATCGGCAGCGGACAGGCCGCGCTGGTGGGCATGGTGGGCCCGCTCCTGACCATCGTCTTTGCCGGGCTCTTGCTCGATGAAGGCTTTTCGACCGCGCAGATGATCGGCGTCGCGCTGGTTGTCGGCGGCGTGGCCACGGTCAGCCGCCGCTGAGCCTATCTATCTGTCTATAATCGGATAACCATGCCAACCCGTCGACTTTTCGCCGTGCTCTTAGCGCCAACTCTCGGGCTCGTGTGCGGCTATGCCGGGGCGCAGGAAGTTTCCGAAAAGGATTACTTCGACGAACTGCCGGTGGTGCTTTCGGTCAGCCGTCTGGCGCAGCCGCTCAATGAAGTGCCAGGCTCGGTGACGGTGATCGACCGCGACACGATCCGGCGTTCCGGCGCGCGGGAAGTCGCCGAGGTGTTGCGGCTGGTGCCGGGTTTCCTGTTTACCTCCCGCAACGGCGCCAATCCGCAAGCGTCCTATCATTCGGGCATGGACGTGTTCGGCTCGCGCATGCAGGTCTATGTCGATGGCCGTTCGCTGTATTCCTCGTTCGTGTTCGGCGAAACCCATCTGGGCCTGCGCGGCATCATTCTCGACGACGTCGAGCGTATCGAAGTATTGCGCGGATCGAATTCCGCCTCCTACGGCGCCAACGCATTTCTCGGCGTGGTCAATATCGTTACGCGCAATGCGGCGGACAGCCATGGCACGACGGTTTCCGCCACCGTGGGCGACAAGGGGATCGAGGACAATGTCGTGCGCCACGGCTGGGGCGACCCGCATGCCAGCTTCCGCATCACCGCCGCAAGGCGCAAGGACCATGGCATCGACCGGGTGTACGACGACAGTCATGTTTCGCGCCTGCAGTTTCGTGCCGACTGGCTGCCCTCGGCCAGCGACGACGTGATGGTGCAGCTTGGCGCCGGCGAAACCGCGCGCGGCGACGGCGAAGGCTTGGCAGGCAATCCCTTTCGCACCGTGGGACATAGCGACATGTATGTTCTGCTGCGTTGGCAGCGCCAGCTCGCGGCGGATGAAAAGCTGGAACTGCGCGCCAGCCACGAGCAGGAAGTATTTGCCGAAAAGGCGTTGCTGACCGGCGTTGTCGGTGGTCCGGTGAGCGCCTTCAATGATTCGAGCGGCAGCGTGCGGCGCACGGAACTCGGGCTGCAGCATGCCCTGGCCCCGAATCCGGCATTGCGTCTGGCATGGGGCGGCGAATGGCGGTATGAGATTCTGGATGCGCCGCCGCTGTATTTCGAGGCCGGCAGCATTTCGCTGCACCAGTGGCGTGCCTTTGCCACGCTGGAATGGCGCCTCCATGAACAGTGGCTGTTGCAGGCCAGCGGCATGCAGGAGGGCCATAGCTACTCCGGCAGCGCATTCTCGCCGCGCCTGGCGGCCAACTTCCACCTGACGCCCGACCACACGCTGCGTGCCGGCATAACCAAGTCGCAGCGCTCGCCGACGTTCTACGAACTGCGCGCCGATACCCGCCTGTTCAACCTTTCGCCCGGAAATCCTTTCGTGGCGGTGGGGGCGCAGATACCCATTGTCGGTTGGCTGTACCGGTCGTCGGGTACCGTCAAGGCGGAATCCCTGATCAGTCACGAGCTCGCCTATCTCGGGCATTTCCGCGATGCCAACCTGAAGATCGATGCCCGCGCCTTCGTCGAGCGCATGAACGATCGCATCTCGGTGGAGGGACGGACGGTGCAGAATCCCGCCTTGCCGGCCTTTCCCTGGACCAACGTCAGGGATTTCGTCAACCGGCCGGGCCCGCATCTGCACGGTTTCGAATACCAGTTCGACTGGCGACCGCTGGCGGACACCCGCCTGGTGCTGGCGGAAATGCATATCCGCAGCAAGCCGGGGGCATTTGCCGACGAAGAACTGGAAGCCCCCCACCGCTCGAATTCGCTGGCGTGGTTTCAGAAGCTGCCGGGTAACGTCGACTTCACGGTCATTTCCACTGCATCGACCCCGTTCAAATGGGCGGCAGGCGGCCAGTTGATCAATACGCCGCGCCGACTCGACGTCCGTCTCGGCATCCCGTTCGCGCTGGGCGCCACCCGCGGCGAGGCCAGCGTGACGGTGCAGGCGATCAACGGCGGTCACCAGATCTACAAGCTCGACCAGCGTTTCGATCGCCGCGCCTTCGCCACATTACGCCTGGATTTCTGAGCAATGCAGCGCCGGATACTCATCGCCCTCGCCACCGCTTGCCTATGTCTAATGACATATGGATCAGCCTGGGCGGCCGGGGCGATTCCGGTCTGGGTGGCCCTGTCCGCCACCGGCGGCGTACACGCCGAAGCGGCGCAGGCGTTGCGGGATGAAGTCGACCAGGCGCTGCCGGGGCGCGTCGACTGGCGCGTGGCACACTGGAGCAGTTTCACCAGCACGGTGCCGGAGCCGCAATGGGTCGTCGCCATCGGCACCGGAGCCCAACGCGGCATGCAGGACCTGTTTGCGCGCGACGCGACGCCGCCCCCATTGCTGTCGATACTGGTGCCGCGCCTGGCCTTCGAGCGTATCGCCGATCCGGCGCGCCTGCGTGCCGGATCGCTCTCGGCGGTGTTCCTCGACCAGCCGCCGTGGCGGCAGCTGGAACTGATCCGGCTGGCGCTGCCCGCCGCGCGCACGGTCGGCATGCTGGTCGGCGCCGAGTCGAAGGGCCACCAGCCGGCCCTGGAGAAGGCGGCCAGGGAGCGCGGCTTCGAGCTGGTGGCGGCGCCGGCGGAACCGGCCGACCTGTTTGCCGCCCTGCAAGCGGTGCTGGCCGATGCCGATGTCCTGCTTGCGCTGCCCGATCCCGGCGTATTCAACAGCCAGACGGCGGCCAACATTCTGACGGCGGCCTATCGCCAGCAGGTGCCGCTGGTTGGTTTTTCTCCGGCCTATGCCAAGGCCGGCGCCCTGCTGGCCCTGTATTCGACACCAGCCCAGGTCGGCACCCGCGGTGGCGAATTGCTGCGCCAGGCGCTGGCGGGCAAGGCTTTGCCGGCACCGCAGTGGCCGCGCGAATTTGCCGTCGCGGTCAACCGGGATGTCGCCCGTTCGCTGGGTTTCGCATTGGACGAGGTTCAGCTTGGGCAACTATTGCGCCAGAAGGAGCGACCATGAGGATGGGCCTGCGCATTCGCATGCTGCTGTCGGCGCTGCTGCCGACCACGCTGGTGGCGGTGCTGTTGACGACAGTGTTCCTGCTGCGCGCGATTGACGATCTCGAACAGGGATTGCAGACGCGCGGCACGGCGATTTCGCGACAGATGGCCGGCGCCGCGGAGTTCGGCATATTTTCCGGCCAGCGCGGCGCTCTTTCGGTGTTGACCGAGTCGGCACTGCACATCGACCCGGATGTGCGCGGTGCGGCGATCGTCGATGGGCGGGGTGCCGTGATGGCGCTCAGCGGTGTATTGAATCAATCCATGTGGCCCGCACTGGGGCGCATCGACGGTAGCCGTCTGCGTCCGGATGTGCTGTTGTTCGTCGAGCCGGTGATGCGCAGCAGTCTGCCGGTGGATGACATCTATGGCGGCGCGACGGCGCCGCACGTGGCGCCGCAACAACTGCTTGGCTACGTCATGATCGAATTGTCCCGCAACGAGGTATCGAGCAAGAGCGCGCGGCTGATCGCCATCGGCGGCCTGATTGCCCTGCTTGGATCCGCGCTTGGCGGCTGGCTGGCGCTACGCATAGCGCGCGGCGTGACAAGCCCCCTGCTGGAGGCCAACGAGGTGGTCGGGCGTATCGGTGCCGGCGACCTGACGGCGCGCATGGCGACCCGGTCCGCAGGCGCCTTGCACTCGCTGGCGAGCGGCATCAACGGCATGGCCGAACGCATCGGCGTGACGCAGGACGACTTGCGCGCCCGGATCGCCGAGGCTACCGCCGACCTGCAACAGGCGAAGGATGCGGCGGAGCACGCCACCGTCGCCAAATCGCACTTTCTGGCCGCCGCCAGTCACGACCTGCGCCAGCCCCTGCACGCACTGGGCCTTTTCGTCTCTGCCCTGGCGCAATCCAAGGCGGCACGACAGGAGCCCGAACTGGTTGCGCACATCCAGTCGGCAGTGGATGCCCTGCAGAATCTGCTCGATGCGATCCTCGACATTTCGCGCCTCGACGGCGGCAATGTGGTGCCGAGCATCGGCAGCTTTCCCTTGGCCCAGGTGCTGGATCGCCTGGGTCAGGATCTCTCGCTGCCGGCGGCACAAAAGGGATTGCGGCTGAAGCTGCGGCCGACGCGGTTCTGGGTGCGCAGCGACGAAAAGATCGTCGAACGCATTCTGCTCAATCTGGTCGGCAATGCCTTGCGCTACACCCGTAGCGGCGGCGTCCTGGTGAGTTGCCGTCGCCGCGGCGAGGTACTGGTGGTCGAGGTCTGGGATACCGGTGAAGGAATTCCGGAGCATGCGCGCGCGGGCATTTTCGAGGAATACGTGCAGTTGGCGAATCCCGAGCGCGACCGCGCCAAGGGACTCGGGCTGGGACTGGCCATCTGCCGGCGCCTGGCCGACTTGCTGGGCATTTCGCTGGGTGTCCGATCACGTCCGGGGCGCGGTTCGGTGTTCTGGATTGAATTGCCCTTGGCGCCGGCTGGTTTGCCGCGCGACCAGCCGTCTGCGGCGGGCGTATCGGCGGAAGCTGCGGTCGATCCGGCGCGGATAAACGGAACGGTCCTGGTGGTGGAGCGGGATGCGCTGGTACGGGCGGGGATGCAGCAGGCGATCGTCAGCTGGGGCGGCCGGGTGCTGCTGGCGGCGGACCGCGACGAGGCGCTGCGCCGCTGCCGCGAGAGCGATCCGCCACCGGATCTGACGATATGCAATCTGCGACTGCCCGGCCGCGGCAGCGGGATCGAGCTGGCGCAGGAGCTGCGCCGGGAATATGGGGGCATGGCCGTGCTGCTGGTCAGCGCGGACGTCAGCGACGAAGCGCAGAATGCGGCGCGCAATGCCGGCTTCGCGCTGCTCAAGCAGCCGGTGCCGGCGGGGCGGCTGCGGGCGGCTTTGCGCCACCTGCTCGAAGTTCGCGTCTAGCGGTCGAGCAGTCCGAGCCGGCGGCAAAGTTCCAGCGTCAGCCCCGCCTGGTTCATGCTATAGAAGTGCAGACCCGGCGCGCCGCGTTCGATCAGGCGCTGGCATAGTTCGGTCACCACGTCGAGACCGAAGGCGCGGATCGATTCCGCATCGTCGCCGAAGCTCTCGAACTTGCGCCGCATCCAGCGCGGTATCTCGGCGCCGCAGGCGTCGGAAAAACGTGCCAGCTTGGAGAAGCTGGCAATCGGCATGATGCCCGGCACGATCGGAACGGCGACGCCCAGGGCCCGCGCTTCGGCAACGAAATGCTCGTAGGCATCGGCGTTGTAGAAATACTGGGTAATCGCCGAATTCGCGCCGGCTTCGACCTTGCGCTTGAAGTTCAGCAAATCCTCGCGCGGGCTGCGGGACTGCGGATGCCATTCCGGATAGGCCGCCACCTCGATATGGAAGCGTGCGCCGGTTTCGGCGCGGATGAAGGCGACCAGCTCGTTGGCATAACGGAATTCGCCGGCGTCGGCCATGCCCGAGGGCAGGTCGCCGCGCAGGGCGACGATGCGGCGGATGCCGCGCGTGCTGAAAATGGCCAGCATCTCGCGGATGCCTGCGCGCGTGGAGCCGATGCAGGATAGATGCGGCGCGGCCTGATGGCCTTCGGCGGCGATCTCCATCACTGTCGCCAGCGTGTTTTCGCGCGTCGAACCGCCGGCGCCGTAAGTGACGGAGAAAAACTCGGGCTTCAGCGGCGCAAGCCGGACCCGCGTCGCGCGCAGCTTCTCCATGCCTTCGCTGGTTTGCGGCGGAAAAAACTCGATGGATAGTTCAAGGCTCATGCTATGTACCGGGAGGGTGCGTATGCGCTGCGTTCAGGATCGCGGCGAGCTCAGCAGCAAACGCGTCAGCAGCCAGGAAATCACGCTGTAGAGCGTTGAACCGATGACGCCGGCGATGAATCCGTCCACCACGAAGCCGTCGAGCAACCAAGCCGCCAGGAGGAACATCATGCCGTTGATGACGAAGATGAACAGCCCGAGGGTCAGCAGCGTGACCGGCAGCGTCAGCAGTAGCAGTAGCGGCCGGATCAGGGTGTTGATCAGTCCCAGCACCAGCGCCACCCCCAGCGCCGTGGCAAAACCGGCGACGTGGATCGAGGGCAGCAGCCAGGGCAGGGCCAGCAGTGCGGCGGCATTGATCAGCCAGGCTGAGAGGATTCGAACCATAGATTTTGTTGCTGCTGTTGCGGCCTAGTTGCTAGCTTCGATAACACCAACGAACTGTGCTATTTCCGCCGGCACGCGTTCCATTTCTCTCATACGGTTTGCCAATAGTCCCTTCAAATCGATTCTGATGCTATGAGCGAATGAGAATCTATCGAGCAGTGCTTTGCCGTGAACTCTTCTGAGTAGCGCATTGACACGGTTTGTTGAGGTCTCGCCGGGGAGGTCAAAGGCGTCCACATGGGAAACGTGCATTGCATAATCGGCAACTGCCGAAGGTGGAAGCTTCGGGAATCTATCATTCTTTACACAAGTTTCGCTCTCGGCGCGAGTGGGAAAGCGACCATTGGTATATCCATCAGACAAACCTTCAATTTTGTGATGATGGCAAACAGCGTTAATTGCGGCGTGAGGGATCAGGACTTGACAATGGTTCAGTAGTTCGTCATAGACTTCTTGTGTTGGCCTAGGTGGCTGCATCTCTATCTCGGCACGACATTTCTCCATCGCTTCGCCGTCGGCGAGATAGTTCTCCATCTCCCATCGGCAAAGCGCTTTTACCTCTGCGCCAAACGGTTTCGAGTTTTGGTAGGCATCATCATCGGTCTCGTGGACTAAATGCCACATATCCTGACTCATGACTGCATCACGATCCACAATTCCCCATGCGGCATTGCCAGACATCCGCTCGTTGGTAACAGCCTTGATAACGGCCAAACAGCCAGAGGAATTGCATTGTTGTGATGCCGGCCTGAACTCAACGCGTGCAAGGTGATCTTTGAACCAGCACTCGCCAAACACGTAATTGTCTTCTTCGGATTCGACGTAAATAACCGGAACCCCACCGTAGCGGGCAGACAGTCTGTCCGGCGTATCCAAACCGGGTTGATTCTTTACCGCTCCCATCAGATTCCTCCCGCGGCTTGATTCATGCTGCGTGATAATTCTTTCGCAGCGGCTTCTTTCGCAATTGCCTCCGCGCGGTCTTCTTCCTCCGCGGTTTCAATGATGTAAGCGCCCTTACGCAAATTTTCCTCGACAATATTGAGTGCGAACGCTTTCATCATTCGCTCCGAATGGGTTGCCATATATATGGTGACATTGGGGAAGTGTGACTTGGCAATGTTTAGAAGAGTAAATAGAGTCTCGTACTGCCAGTTACGATGAAGATGAACCTCGGGTTCATCGATCAACAAAATGGTGTTCCGGGTCATGTGCGCCCCCAGGCGCAAGTAAAGCTGTACTAGACTTTTCTCTCCACTGGATAGTCTATCCAGCCGGTGCTCCAATCCCTCAGCTTCGATGATCGCCTCCGGCGGCTCCTTACGTACTCCTCTTAGCTTCTTCCCAGCGAAAAGCTTCTCGTCGCCAACTTTGAACACCCGCTTGTTGATCGCGGCGATTGCGTCTTCAAAGCGGCCGTCGTCCAACCATTTCAGCCAGACTAGCAAGTTGTCGAGCGAATCCCGCCACTCGCGGCCTTCTACGTCGAAAATATGTACGGGGCGATAGTTCCAGTCGCGCGGGGCGACAATGGCTCGATCTTCGGTTGGCGTGCGGATGATGTTGCGATAAGCGGAAAAATAGATCAGCGTCGGTAAAGTTAGTTCGTCGCTCTCGAAGCCCGACAGGCGGGCTCCAATGCTGGTTTCGATGAGAATGTTGAAGTCCTGCACCCATTCGTCGGTACGGCCAACCATGCTGTAGCGCCCAAAGGCGTTGCGCACGAAGCCAAACCTGCACCAGCGCGTCGCCCCGTATTTCTTGACGTCGGAGTCTCCCCACGGCTTCAAAGAAACTTCTTCGCCCATGAACCCTGCAATGAGTGACAGGATCACGGTTTCCTTATGCCCATCACGATTCACGGTAACGCGAACATCCCATTGGGCGCGACCTTGTTCGCGGTCGAATGCCTCGAAGCCGAGAGCAGAACGCTCGGTCTTGCCGAGCATATTCATCATGGCGGCAAGCATCTCCATGACAGTTGTTTTTCCGCGGCCATTCTTGGAGATCATCAGGTAGGCATTGCAGGGCTCGTCGTTGGCGTCGGTAAAATCAAATTCCTCCATTCGCTCGTGAAACGGGCCAATCCGGTCGATCGTGAGGAGTAGCGATGAGAATTCCTCGATCAGTATGTTCATCATCGGTTAGCCCTCCTTGTGTAAGCGCCGAAGAAAGCTTGTCACATCATCCGGCCGGATGTTGAATCCATGCGCTCGTACCAATTTTTCGCCCAGCCATTTCACCAACATGTCGCCCTTGCCAAGCAGCTTCTCGGCCCCGCCTTCATCAAGGACGATGCGCGAATCGGTTGCCTTCTGCACAGTCAGGGCGATGCGTGAGGGAATGTTTGCACGTAGCAGGCCGCTGAATGTAGCTGCATCCGGGCGCTGGGTGGCAAGCACTAGATGGATGCCGGCGGCGCGGGCTTTCTGAGCAAGACGAACCAAGGGGTCTTCTGCATCTGGCGCCTGAGCGATAAGGTCTGCAAGCTCCTCGACCACGACGACAATCCGGTGTGGGGCTGACTCACCCAAATCCCGCCATTCCCTTGCGCCACGGGCAGCCAACAGCTTCTCCCGTGATTCCATCTCCTTCACAAGATTTTTCAGTGAACGGGTCGCCTCCACGCCGTCGGTAACGACGGGGGCCAACAGGTGTGGCGAACTCTGATATGGCGTGAACTCGACTCGTTTGGGGTCAATAAGGAGCAACCGTAACATCGCTGGGCTGCGCGTGGTTAGAAGGGACAGTAGCAACGCGTGCAGGCAAACGCTCTTTCCGCTACCAGTTGTACCGGCAATCAATAGGTGGGGCGCATCGACAAGGTCGCGCACAACCGGCGCACCTTCGATATCAACGCCCAGGAGCAGTGGCAGCCCCGATCCGGGGGCAGCCCAACTACCGAACAATTCCGTGCCCACGTTCTTCCATCTGTGCGGAGGGCGGGGAACATCCAACCAGACTGTCTTCGGTTCCCCAGCTGGTGCGAGGAATACTCCTGCGTCCTTTAGGCCAAGGGTGAAGGCCAGATCATCCAACTTGCGCTCCAGCCGGCCAAAATCTTCGGCATCAGTAAGCCGTACGGTATGACGCGTGACGCGTGGGCCTTCCCGGCTTTCGGTAATCTCTGCATTCAGCCCAAACTCTTCAAGCGCCTTAGCCAGTTCCCTAGCGGTGTCACGACTGCTTGCCTCGTGGGCATCTCTGTGTGCGGTGAAAAATTCTTGGTAGAGAAACTCATGAAAGTCGTGGGATTCCCTCCACGAAGACTGAACTTCCCGCAGGCCGCGGCGGATGTGCCGTTGCAACAGCCGCGCGAATAGTGCCTCGTTCTCATCGCCGAACAAATCCTGCTGGTGGTAGACCGAAAGCAAGGCACGGAACGCATCCACAAAACCGTCCGGCTCCTTCTGGCTGCGGCCCGTCAGTACATCAAGCGTGTACTCGCCATCTTTCCCACCTTCCAAGTCATCAAAATCCTCCGTCGGCGGAGATGGCAGCTTGAGGGACAACGCCAAGGACATGCGTAGCACCGTCCATTTGTGTCCCTGAACCAGAAACCCCTTCCGCAACACCAAGGCAACGGTGTCCTCGTCGCTGCGGGAGGTGTAAACCTTGGCCATTAGTAATACCCCCCGAGTTCAACCCGAGTGTGATCGCCTTCTGGATTGATCAAGCAGTATTCCCGATACACGTGGGGCTTAAGTAACGCGTACTTCTCTCGATCCAGTTCAGAGTCGGTAGGCAACACAATCACTTGTGGCCCCGCCTTCGGGTAGTAGCGGGTTATGAGATTTTCCTGATGCTGACGGTCGATACGGGCCAAGGGGGTATCTACCACTACCGGAGCCTCCTTGCCGGATACATCTTTCAATCCCCACAGTAAAGCTTGGGCGACCAATTGCTTCATACCGGCAGAAAGGTTCCCCATCCCGACCGGCTGACTGTTGGCGTCGAGGTAGTGCAAGGAAAAGTCCTCGTTGACCCGGATATGTCGAATCAGAGTGTGGGATGTCATCAGTTCGCTGAAGCGGCTATTGATGGCAACCTCGATATCGCTGCGTCGCCGTGCCTTCAATAGGCTTCGGAATGCAGCCAAAGCGTTTTGGAGTTTCTGGCCGATGCCAAGCTTGCCCCGTGCCGCATTGGCGCTCACCAACTTTCTTTCTTCAACCCGGCACGTTTCGCGCTTAGCTCCTAACTCGCGGTTCAGGTTACGTTCCTGTTCGGAAAATTCACCAAGACGCTGATGCAGTTCCTCGATCTTGGTGTTCAGGGTATCGCGTTCAGCCATTCGTTCTTCAAACAACTGCCGTTCTTGAGGTGCTAGATTTGAAACATCATTGCGCTTTCGCTCGATTTCGGCGAGGTCGGACTTGAGTCTACGAATATCCGCCAGATCGCTTGCCCACCGGGCGCGTTTGCGTTCGTCATGAGCGTAATCGTCTGCCACTCTGAGCAGTGCCTCGGCGCGCATCGGGGCCAAATGGAACAATCCAGAAGCCATATCTTCCGCATCGGGGCGATAGCTGTCCATGACACGGGCCAGCTTGCGCCGGAGAAACTCGTCCTGATCCAGTGTTAACGGTGGTACTGGAAGGGGGGGGTCGTTGAACAGCCTTTCCGGAAGGCCGCTAAAGACTTTGGTCAATTCATCCTTTAAGCGACGATTGGGATGGGCAGCGATTTTCTCCAGTTCGTGCGCTGCATCGCCCATGAGCGATGAATGCAAGACCAGCGGCGCATCTCGGGTAAAGGACTCGAAAAAGGCGAGCGTTCGTTCTTCCAGGCGGGTGACCAGACCTTCCCGTCTAGTCGCCAACTGAGCCTCTTCGCTTTGGAGCGCAAATTGGCGCCGTGCTTGGAGTGCAGTATCTAGTCGCTTCACGGCGTACTCTGCCTCGGCGATTTCATCATCCACACTTTTGCGATCTGCACCCAGTCCGGCAATCTTCTCTTCGAGTGCTTGGATTTCATGATGCAGTGAGTTGATTCGGTGCTGGCTGACGTCGTTGGACTCACGGCGCCAAGCGGTAAGATTGCGGCCCAGATATTCGTCGACTACATCTATATCGGCCAAGTCCAACAACTGCTCGATTTGCTGCAACTGCCCTTCCCGGTTGGCCTCGGCGATCTGTTGCACTCGTTCGCCGTCATAAATGAAAAATGGCATTACGGCTTCAGGTAGTCTTTCCTGGATGAATGCACGCGCCTCGCCCTCCACGTCGCCGTTTGCGTCTTCGAGTTGGCCGCCAAAGCTGGGTGTTACTCGAAGGGTTTCTTGTATTTCGCCTTTGTCGAACTGCCAGCTGCGTTCAACGCTCACGGTGCCTGCCTCTTCACGCCAGACTAGGGAAACACCAAAGTCCTTCTCGCCGGCAGTGCGTGCTTGGCGGTTGAAGATGCCAATCCACTCGTCGCCCATGCCCAGCAAATAGTGATCACGCTTGAATTCTCGCCCGACATGGATGGTCCTTCTCAACTCGTCCGATACGCCAGTGAGAAGGAGTTTGAGACTGTTCAGAAAGCTCGTCTTGCCGTAGCCGTTGCGGCCCCATATTAGGAGTACGTTGCGCCCATCATCGGATGGGCGAAGATCGAAATCCCAAGTGCCGCAATACGAAAACAGGTTGTGGATGCGGAAGTGTTCAAGAATCATGCTTGCGTAGTCTGCTCTGCCTGCTGCGCAGCCTTTTTGACCAAGTCGCCGACAGCGCGTTCAAATCGACTTTTCGCACCCCATTTATCCAAGGAGGGAAAGTCCCGACGGCGGATCTCCAGCAACTCCCGAATCAAGTCGGGGTTTAAACCAGACTCGACGGCAGCTTGTTCTAGCAACTCGTCTTCAGGATGAGTAGTTTCTTGTGGGGCTCTCGGCATGGCGATATCCCTCCCGTACTTGGTGGCTATGTTGTGCGCCAATTTTCCTTGGAAATCATACTCCCGTGACCATTCATGCTGAATGTATACTAATTCCGCATCACTGACGAGGGGTAGTCCGACTTTCTTCTCCAATGCCAGCAGGGCTTCGAGGATTTCCTGCCGCGCGGCAGGAAGGAATGGGCCAGGTCCGGCATTCCCGTTTCGCTTCACTTCACTGCGATAGCCGGGCTTATCACGCAGGTCGATCAACCAATCGCGAAAATCGACCAATGGTTGCAGATGCTCCTCGCCAGAGCGGATGAAACCTTGCAATGACTTGTCTTCCTTGACCACTGTACAGGTCCAACAACCAAAACGACTGCCACCGCAGGATGGCGTACTGAGATCGAAAATAACGGGGCATTCACCACCGCTTGCTTGACGATAAAGAGAAAACAAGAAGCTATGGTTGCCTCCCCACGGGCAGGGATTGTCCGACAGGTACTCCCAAACATCGTCGGTGGTCCAGTTCGCAATGGGTGTGGCCACTAAAGCATTCGGAATTTCATGATGGGGGTTCAGGCCTCGGCTGTTGATTTCGCGTGCCTGCATGGTACGCCCACGCTGCGAGCTCTCGGAGATTCGAGTTCCCAACAGCAAGATGACGCTGCCATGATTGAGTGTAATGTCTTCAATTGCACGGCGCGATGGCTTGATCTTCATGTTGCTGGTACACCACCGAAACCATCGGGAGGGTGGTGGATAACCTTTCCCGATGAGCTTGCCCCAGTAGCTCTCTGCCGGCGTGGGGCGGACAAGTATCGTCGAAATCGGTAGGCGCAGTTTTGTCGCTGCTTGCTGGATACTGTCCATTGCGGCAGTGACATACTCCGCAACGTTGGGGGCCTCAACCTGTGTATCCGAAGATATGACAAAAATTGGCTTTGTCGCCCGCGTGCCAAGGCCAAGCAGCATGTTGAAAACAAGCTGTAGAACTACCGTGGAATCCTTTCCGCCAGAAAAGGCAACTACCCAAGGACGGTTATCGGCGAGATATTGCGACTCCAAAGATGCTTGTACCGACTCAATCATGGATCGCATTGAGGATGCCTTGACTGCCAATTGCTCCGAACTCATAGGGTATCCGCCTGGTATCGCGATTAGGGTGGAATCGAGGTTATCGAGTCCATACGTGCTTGGCAATGGCTAATAGCGGTACTGGTCGGCCTTGTAGGGCCCGTTCTTGGGCACGCCGATGTAGGCCGCCTGCTGATCGGTCAGTTCCGACAACTGCGCATTCAGCTTCTTCAGCTGCAGGCGCGCCACTTTTTCGTCGAGATGCTTGGGCAAGGTGTACACGCCCACCGGGTAGTCGGCGTTGCGCGTGAAGAGCTCGATCTGCGCAATGGTCTGGTTGGCGAAGGACGAGGACATCACGTAGCTCGGATGTCCCGTGCCGCAGCCCAGATTAACCAGGCGGCCCTTGGCCAGCAGGATGATCCGTTTGCCGTCGGGGAAGATCACGTGGTCGACCTGCGGCTTGATTTCCTCCCACTGATACTTCTCGATCGAAGCGACGTTGATTTCCGAATCGAAATGGCCGATGTTGCAGACGATGGCCTGATCCTTCATCTTCGCCATGTGGTCGTGATCGATGACATGCACGTTGCCGGTGCAGGTGACGAAGATGTCGGCCTTGTCGCAGGCGTAGTCCATGGTGACGACGCGGTAGCCTTCCATCGCCGCCTGCAGCGCGCAGATCGGGTCGATTTCGGTCACCCAGACTTGCGCCGACAGCGCGCGCATGGCCTGCGCCGAACCCTTGCCGACGTCGCCGTAGCCGGCGATCACGGCAATCTTGCCGGCGATCATGACGTCGGTGGCGCGCTTGATGCCGTCCACCAGCGACTCGCGGCAGCCGTAGAGGTTGTCGAACTTGGACTTGGTGACCGAGTCATTGACGTTGATCGCCGGGATCTTGAGTTCGCCGCGCTCGTGCATCTGGTACAGGCGATGCACGCCCGTGGTGGTCTCTTCGGTGACGCCCTTGATTTGCGCCAGCCGGGTCGAGTACCAGGTCTTGTCGACCGCCAGCTTGGCCTTGATGGCGGCGAACAGGACGGTCGCTTCCTCGCTGTCCGGCTTGTCCAGCACCGAGATGTCCTGCTCGGCGCGGCTGCCCAGATGCAGCAACAGGGTCGCGTCGCCGCCGTCGTCGAGGATCATGTTGGAGTAGCCGTCCGTATTTCCGTTAACTGCGGGCCATTCGAAAATGCGGTGGGTGTAGTCCCAGTATTCGACCAGCGTCTCGCCCTTGACGGCGAACACGGCCACGCCATCGGCGGCGATCGCCGCGGCGGCATGGTCCTGGGTCGAGAAGATGTTGCACGAGGCCCAGCGCACTTCGGCACCCAGCGCGGTCAGCGTCTCGATCAGCACCGCGGTCTGGATCGTCATGTGCAGGCTGCCGGTGATGCGCGCGCCCTTGAGCGGCTGGGCCTTGGCGAATTCCTCGCGGATGGCCATGAGGCCGGGCATCTCGGTTTCGGCGATGCGGATTTCCTTGCGACCCCAGGCAGCGAGGCCGAGGTCGGCAATTACGTAATCCATTTTTTCAGTCACGGTGTTCATGAGGGTTCCTTGAACAGTGACCGGGAGGGAGGCGAACTCACCCTGCCCGGTACGGGTTAGGTGAGCGCAGTTTGAAAATGGTCCGAGCCTGGGGGGTAAGCGTGGGAACTACCCTTGCAGCGCTCCTCGGAAGCTGCGCATTATATCTTCTTTCGGCAAATGCGTTGCGCGCCGCCGCATTTCCGACTATAATCGCCGTTCTCTGACGCGGGGTGGAGCAGTCTGGCAGCTCGTCGGGCTCATAACCCGAAGGTCGTAGGTTCAAATCCTACCCCCGCAACCAACAAAAAGA
>JACPUD010000069.1 GCA_016192435.1 Rhodocyclales bacterium
CGGCCCGGCGTCGCCTTTCCGCTGGTGCAGAAGCTGCTGGCCTTCAACACGCCCGAGCGCCAGCGCGTCGCCGTGGTGATCCTCTCGCGCAACGACCCGGTCTCGGGCCTGCGCATCTTCCGCTCCGCCAGCGCCGCCGGCATGCAACTCGAGCGCGGCGTATTCACGCGCGGCCGGCCGCCCTTCCACTACCTCAAGCCACTGGGCGCCAACCTGTTCCTTTCCGCCAATGAGGCCGATGTACGCGCCGCGCTGGAAGGCGGCTTCCCCGCGGCGCGCGTGTATTCGACGACGCTGACCGAAGCCGAGCAGCACCCGCAGGAAGTGCGCATCGCCTTCGACGGCGACGCCGTGCTGTTCTCCGACGAAGCCGAGCGCGTATTCCAGGAACAGGGCCTCGCCGCCTTCCAGGACCACGAAGAGCGCAAGGCACTCAAGCCGCTGCCGCCCGGCCCCTTCCTGCCGCTGCTGGCAGCCCTGCACCGCCTGCGCGCCGACAGCGCCGGCTGCCCGATGAAAATCCGCACCGCGCTGGTCACCGCACGCAGCGCCCCCGCCCACGAACGCGCGATCCGCACCCTGATGGAATGGCAGGTGGAAGTCGACGAAGCGATGTTCCTCGGCGGCCTCGACAAGAGCCACTTCCTGCGCGAATTCGAACCCGACTTCTTCTTCGACGACCAGACAAGGCACTGCGAGCCGGCGTCACGACTGGTGCCGACGGGGCATGTGGTGAGTGGTGTGGCGAATCCGGGGTAGCCGGCGGCGACGGCAGCCTTTAATGGAGCCCGTGCAAGCCTCATTCCGCTTGACCTCAGTCGACTGGTCGGTATACTGGTCTAAATCAACAAGGCGGGAGCAAGCATGAATGTCGAAATCGGCTCATACGAAGCCAAAACCAAACTGCCGGAATTGCTGCGCGAAATCCAGGCGGGAAAACGCTACACCATTACGCTACGCGGCGAGCCGATCGCGGATCTGGTACCTGCCGCGAGCAGCAAAGGCGGCGATGCCGCCGCCGCGGCCGGACAGATGCGCGAACTGATGCTGAGCGCTGCACCGGTCAAGGGTGTCGACGTAAAGGCGCTGATCGATGAGGGGCGCGCGTGAGTTTCGTGCTCGACAACTCCGTTGCCATGTGCTGGCTGCTCAATGACGGCCGGCCTGCGGATCGAGTGTATGCATTGAAAGTTCTGGATGCACTTCAACAAACCTCAGCCACGGTGCCCAGTCTATGGGCATTGGAGGCAGCAAACGTCGTCGCCAAGGCGGAAGCCAGAGGGCTGGTTACCGAGGCCCGCACACAAGCATTCGTGGCCACGCTGACGCGTCTGAACATCAGCACCGACACCGCCACGGCCCACCACGCGTTGAGCGAAACCCTCAACCTGGCCCGTCGTTACAAACTATCGGCCTATGACGCCGCCTACCTCGAGCTAGCGCTGCGCAGGGGCTTGCCCCTGGCAACGCTGGACGCCGACCTGGAGAAGGCTGCCAGGAAAGCCGGCGTAAAGCGGTTTGCGGCAGCGTGACCACGCGCAAGCCGAGCACGTATTCCGGTTGCACTTGACGGCAATTCGACGCTGACCCTAACTCATTGCTGCACCCGCTGCCGCCCGGCCCCTTCCTGCCCCTGCTGGCAGCCCTGCACCGCCTGCGCGCCGACAGCGCCGGCTGCCCGATGAAAATCCGCATCGCGCTGGTCATCGCCCGCAGCGCCCCTGCGCATGAACGGAGGCTATTGGGGTCAGCATCAATTTCCGTTGAACAAAAGTCGGCGCTGGCACCACGGCGAAGGCTGGCGTTGGCAGGCCCGGGGCGGAGGAATGTGAAACCCTGACGGAGCCACGGGCCTGCCGACGCCGGCCGGGACGAAAAGTCGGCGCTGGTGATACGGTAATCAACCCGACACTTGCAGGCCGGGGGACGGTGCTTACCGAAACGGATTCAGCAAGGGGACGTTGAAGCCCTTGAAGTCCCTGACATTTCGTGTCACCACGGTCAGCTTATGCACCTGCGCGGTGGCCGCGATCATGGCGTCTTCATAGACGGTATCCGATTGCCGGTGCATCAGTTTCGCCCAAAGGCGGAAGGTCGCGGCGTCCATCGGTAGCACGTTGTAAGCGGCGGCGAGCTGATCGGCCCAGGCTTCGATTTCGGCTGCCTTGGCGGCATCCTGCTCGCGCGTGATTTCGATGCCGGCCTGGATCGCGCCCAGCGTGACCACGGAAATGTACAGATCGGAGTCGTCGATGCTTTCCAGCCAGGAAATCACGGCCGCCTGCGGACGCGGCTTGCGCAATTCGGAAACGATGTTGGTGTCGAGCAGATACATCGCGGTGTCAAAGCGCGGGCGGGGTGCGGCGCTTTGCCTTGCCGCGTGCCGGCAGCACCAGGTTCGCCCGGGCGGAGGCGGACAGCAGCAGTTCCTTCAGCGATGGGCGCGCCGCGTCGCGCAGCCGCTTCCATTCAGCGATGGGCACCAGCACCGCCGTTTCCGCCCCGCGCCGCGTGACGACCTGCGGGCCTTCGCTGACGCAGGCATCCAGCAGTTCGCTGAATCGGGCTTTGGCATCTTGCACGGGCCAAGTATTCATGGCGATTCTCCGATGACCAGTTAGCTGACTAGTCTATGCGGACCCGAGCCGGCGTGCAAATCGTCCGCGGACGAATTGCGCCGTGCCTCTGAAAGTCAGTGCCGGCGACACGGCAACGCGGCCGGCGCCGGCAACGCTGCGGCGACCGGGTTCAGGCGGTCTGGCCGGCCAGTTCTTCGAGGATGGTGTCGCGTATCGACTCCACCTTGCCGGTGCCGGCGACCTTGATGTAGCGTCCGGCGGAGGGGTCGTGGCTGCTCAGGCGCGAGTAGAAATCCACCAGTGGCCGGGTTTGCTGGTGATAGACCTGCAGGCGGTGGCGGACGACCTCCTCCTTGTCGTCGTCACGCTGGATCAGCGGTTCGCCGGTGACGTCGTCGCGGTCGACAACCTTCGGCGGATTGAACACCTGATGGTAGGTCCGCCCCGAACCGGGGTGCACCCGGCGGCCCGACATGCGGCGGATGATTTCCTCGTCATCGACCGCGATCTCGACTACGGCGTCGATCTTCACGCCCGCGGCCTGCATGGCTTCCGCCTGCGGAATGGTGCGCGGAAAGCCGTCGAACAGATAGCCGTTGCGGCAATCGTCATCCAACAGACGGGTCTTCACCATGCCGATGATGATTTCATCGGGCACCAGGCCTCCGGCATCCATCACCGCCTTGGCCTGGCGGCCAAGTTCCGTTCCCTGCTTGACGTGGGCGCGCAGCATGTCGCCGGTCGAAATCTGCGGAATGCCGAATTTTTCCTTGATGAAACCTGCCTGTGTTCCCTTGCCGGCCCCTGGGCCGCCCAACAAAATAATGCGCATTGCCTTGCCTCCTATCGAATGGTTCGTCTGGCCGGCTTGTCTTGCTCGGCTCTGTCGCTCACCCGATTGCCGGAGTGGCGGCGATCACTCTAGTCAGTTCGAGCCATAAGTGAAATCAGGTTTTCTTACCGAATGCATAAGCAGCAAACCCAGGTGTCGCTCCCGCCCGGATATCCCGCTTGGCCAACGCCGCATGCCGCGGACGAGAAGAGGTCCAGGCGACTTGAATTCCCGCGTGCGACAATCCCCGCATGCCCGCCGCCCTTCCCCTGCGCCACTTCCTGCTCGCTCTCGCCGTGGTCGCCGTCTGGGGCATCAACTTCGTGGTGATCAAGTTCGCGCTCGGGGCTTTGCCGCCGATCCTGATGGCGGCCCTGCGCTTCGGCCTGGTGCTGCTGCCCGGCCTGTTCTTCCTTGCGCGCCCGGCGGTGCCGCTGGGCAACCTGGCGCTCTACGGCCTTCTGATCGGTGCCGGCCAGTTCGGCCTGCTCTATGTCGCGATGAACGGCCATATCTCGCCGGGCCTGGCCTCGCTGGTGATCCAGGTCCAGGTGTTCTTCACCATCGGCCTGGCGATGCGCATTTCCGGCGAGCGCGTGCGCCGCTTCCAGTGGTTCGCCCTGCTGCTCGCCGCGGGCGGCATCGCCGTGATCGTGCTGCATACCGACGGCAGCACCACGCCGCTCGGCCTGTTCCTGGTGCTGCTGGCGGCGCTGGCCTGGGCCGGCGGCAACATCGCGGCGAAACAGGGCGCGCCGGCCAATATCCTCGCCTACGTGGTGTGGTCCAGCGCCTTCGCCGTACCGCCGCTGATTGCGCTGTCGCTGCTCGTCGAAGGCTGGGAGGCGATCTCGGCGGCGCTGCGGACGGCCGATGCAGCGGCGTGGGCGGCGGTGGCCTGGCAGGCCTGGGGCAATTCGCTGTTCGGCTACGCGGCCTGGGGCTGGCTGCTGGCGCGCCACCCGGCGGCCACGATCACGCCGCTGGCGATGCTGGTGCCGGTGTTCGGCATGGGCGCCTCGGCGCTGATGCTGGACGAAGCGCTGCCGCCCTGGAAGCTGGGCGCCGCCGCACTGGTGATGGCCGGCCTGGCGCTCAACCTGCTGTGGCCACGGGTGCGCGCCGCGCTGGCTTGAAACGGATACCTCGAAAGTTGGCGCTGGTACTACGGCGACAAGGTAGGCTACCGATGGGATAATCCGCTACCTCGACACTCTGGCCACGCCTGAAATGACGGAAAAAGACGCCACAACGCTGGCGAAGCTGATTGCCGACAGCTGTCGGCAGATGGAAAGCGACTTGGCCGAACTGTTCGAGGAACTCGGGCCGGCGCTGATCCAGGAGGCCGGCGAGCGCGACCAGGCCGGCCAGGACCCAAACCGGCGCATCGCCGCCGACACCCTGAAGCGCTCGCTGCAGGACCACTGGGACAAGGTGACGCCGGCATTGACGGCCGGTCTTGCCGGGCGTAGCCGGCAGGCGGCGAAGCCGGGCGAGGGCTACGGCGCCGCGCAAGAGCTGAAGATCGTCAACGATGCCGAGGTCGCCCGGCAGTTGGCCGCTCGCGAGATTCTCGAGCGCCTGACCACGGCCTGTCGCGAAGAGACCAACCCGCTGGAACGGCGGATTTCCTACCTGGTGCTGCGCAGCGCCATGACGCCGGGCGACCGGACGTTCAAGCTCGCGTCGCTGTGGTCCTGCATCGAGGCCGCCTGCGCCGAGGTGACCGACGACACGGCGGCAGGCATCCTGCTGCTGCAACGGGTCGGCGAACGCCTCGCCGTGGAACTGCCCCGGCTCTATCGCGTGGTCAACGAAGCCCTGATCGACGCCGACATCCTGCCGCGCCTGAAGCGCAACTACCGCGAGATGACGCTGGTCGACCCACAGGAGCTGGCCGCCGAATCGGCCAAGGTGTCAAGCGCCCTCGACCGGCTGGTAAAGGCGCGCAGCAAGGACGGCGCAGCCACCGCGACCGGCGGCAGCAGCCTGGAACTCTTCGACTCGATGAAGACGCTGCAGGCAGCGCCGGCGCCGGCGGACCCCGGCACCCACACCAACCTCGTGCGCATGGTGCGCGACAGCGCCGCCGCGCGCGACGTGCGCCCGCAGGACGCGGTCTCGCTGGACATCGTCGCCGAACTGTTCGACCAGATCTTCAACGACCCGAACATCGCCAACGGCATGAAGGGGCTGGTGGCCCGCCTGCAATCCACGGTGCTGAAGGCGGCGATGCTCAACCAGCGCTTCTTCGCCGACCGCAGCCATCCGGCGCGGCGCTTCCTGGACGGCATTTCGACCATCGCGATCCGCTGGGGCAAGGTGGTCAACGTCGACGACCCCTTCTTCGTCAAGCTGCTGGAGCTGGTCAATAAGGTCCAGGTCACCTACAGCGGCGACGTGGGCGTGTTCGAGGCCGCGAACGCGGAGCTGGATGTCTTCCTCGCCGAGCGCGAGAAGATCGAGGAACAGCAGGATCGCGAGCTGGCCGAAGCCGTGCGCGCCCGCGAGGAGGAAATCCGCCTCGCCCGCGCGGCCCAGATGCGCGCGCAACGGGCGGCGAACCAGTGCATCACGCGGCTGCTGGCGCCGAACGTGCCGGGCAAGATCGAAGACTTCCTGCGCAGCTATTGGCGCGACGTGGTACAGGGCAGGATTTCGCGGGCCGGCGAGGACGGTGCACCCACCGTCGAGGCCCTGCAGACTGCCGTCGCGCTGATCTGGGCCGTGACGCCGAAGCACCATCCGTCGGAACGCAAACGGCATGCCGCCGCGCTGCCCGGACTGCTGAAGAAGCTCAACACCGGCTTCGACGAGATCGGCGCCGCACCCGCCGAACGCAAGTCTTTCATGGACACGCTGGTCGACCTGCAGCTCGCCGCGCTGCGCGCGGAAGATGAGAAAAGCGCCGCCAAGGCCAAGTCGACGGCGGCGCCGGCGCCGGCGGAAAAGCCGCGCGATCGCAGCGCGGGGCCGACCCTGCAGGTCAGCCATGCCACCGACCAGGGTGTCCGCGTGCAGGACATCTCGCTGCCCGGCGGCGACGAGCTCGATGCGGAAAGCACGCCGGACCGTGCCGACCTGCGCCGCGTGCGCCAGTTGGTGCGCGGCGACTGGGTCGATTTCATCACGGCGGGACAAAACCGCCGCGAGCGCCTGACCTGGATCAACAACAGCCGGACGCTGTTCCTCTTCAGCAACAGCGCCTCGTCCTGCGCCATTTCAATCTCGGCGGACGCCCTGGCGGTGCGCCTGAGGAACCAGAGCGCGCGCATCGTGTTGCCCGATCGGCCGATGTTCGAGCGCGCCATCCAGGGCGCCATCCGGTTGCTGGACAGGCTCGTCTGAGGCTCACGGGCCGAAAGCGCCCAGGCGGTTTAACAGGAACGGGAGCGCACGCCGCTCGGCCGCTTCCAGGCGCACCGAGGCCGCCGCCCGCACCGCCTCCACCAACACCCGCCCCGCACGCGGCACGCGATAGCACTCGCCGGCCGAGAAGAACTGGTCGCCGGCCGCGCCGCCGGTGATCCAGACGATGCCGGACTCCACGTGCAGTTCCGCATGCCGCGCGGCATCCAGGCGCAGCGGCCGGTCGGGATGCAGCAGCAGGGTTGCGTGGGCGGGCATGGCGTGGCCTCCTTGTTGATGCCACCATGCTAGGCAGCGCCGCGCCGCCGATACAGATGCACGGCGGCGAAATTGTGACCGTGACAGTTCTTCCAAAACCCGGCTGTGCCGTTCGATAATGCGGACAACTGTACGGGTCGCCCGGCGGCGGCCGGAGTCACAATGCGCCGACGATGCTTTACGAAAACCTCGCCAACGAATTCGCCCGCCTGATCGGCGACGGCCAGATGCGGCCGGGCGACCGCCTGCCTTCCGTGCGCCATCTGGCGAGCCAGCGCAAGCTGTCGATCTCGACCGTGGTGCAGGCGCTGCGCACGCTGGAAAGCCGCGGCATGGTCGAGGCGCGGCCGCAGTCCGGCTATTACGTGCGGCGCCGGCCGCTGCGCACGATCGAGGCGGCGACCGCGCCCGCAGGCGCGCTTCCGGGGCAGTGCGGGCAGCCGGTGGCGGTGGGCGTCAGCCGCCGCCTGGTCGATGTGTTGCGCATCAACGAAGCGCCGGAGATGGTGCCCTTCGGCTCGGCGCTGCCGGCACCCGAGCTGCTGCTGGCGCCGCGCCTGAACCGGCTCTACGCCAGCATCGCGCGGCGCAAGCCGCAACTGTTGTCGACCAGCAGCCACAGCGGGCTCAACGAAGCGCCGCTGTTGCGGGCGATCACGCGGCGCGCGCTGGAATGGGGCTGCCCGCTGGCGGCCGAGGAAGTGGTGGTGACCAATTCCTGCACCGAGGCGATGGCGCTGTGCCTGCGCGCGGTGACCAAGCCCGGCGACACGGTGGCGGTGGAATCGCCGACCTATTACGTGATGCTGCAGCTCCTGGAGGCGATGAGCCTGCGCGCGCTGGAAATCCCGACCCATCCGGTCAGCGGCGTGTCGGTGGACGCCTTGGAACTGGCGACGCGCCAGCCGCCGGAAGCGGGCGGCGTCGCGGCCTGCCTGTTGATCCCCAACGGCGCCAACCCTCTGGGCAGCGTGATGCCGGACGCCGCCAAAGCGGCATTGGCCAAGCTGCTGGCGGCGCGCAATGTTCCGCTGATCGAGGACGACATCTACGGCGACATCTGCTTTTCCGGGGCGCGGCCGCGGCCGATCCACGCCTTCGACGGCAGCGGCAACACCCTGCTGTGTACCTCGTTCTCGAAGACCGTCAGCCCCGGCCTGCGCGTCGGCTTCATCGCCGCCGGGCGGCGCGCGGCGGACATCGTGCTGCAGAAGACCTTGAACTCCGGCAAGACCAATCCGCTGACCCAGCACGTGATCGCCGAACTGATGGATACACGCGGCTTCGACGTGCATCTGCGCACGCTGCGGCGGCGCTTTGCCGAGCAGATCGCGCGCACCCGCGACGCCGTGGCGCGCCATTTCCCGGCGGAAACCCGCGTCACCGATCCGCAGGGCGGCTTCGTGCTCTGGCTGGAGTTGCCGCCCGAGGTGGATTGCGCGGCCCTGCACGCACGCGCCGTGCAGCAGCGCATCGCCTTCGTGCCGGGCGAAATGTTTTCCGCCAGCGGTCAGTACAAAAACTGCCTGCGCCTGGCCTGCGGCGAGCCATGGAGCGAGACGCTGGAAGACGGCATGAGGCGGCTCGGGCGCTTGATCGCCGGCTGAGAGTTGGCGCTGACGCTACGGCGATCGGGCCGGCGCGGCGCAGAAGCGGCGGCGTTGCGGGCGTACCGGATACCCATATTCAATACATGGAAATCTATGACATCAAAATCGTGGTACCGTTTTGGCGCAGCTCATACAAAGAAATGCCCCCACAGGAGAAGACAAATGAAAATCCATTCCTTGTTTTCGCTGGCAGCCGCCGGCTGCCTGGCCGCCGCGCTTGCGCAGCCGGCCCTGGCCGCCAACGTCAAAATCACCCCGCTCGGCGGTCAGGAGGGCGAGTTCTGCCCGCTCGACCGCGCCATGATCTTCGAGGACCCGAGCGGCACGCGCATCCTTTACGATCCGGGCCGCACCGTGGCCGGCGCCGACGATCCGCGCCTGGGCAGGATCGACGTGATCCTGGTCAGCCACATGCACGGCGACCACGTCGGCAACTCGCACAACAAGGCGCCGAACTCGGGCGCCTGCGACAAGCCCGACATGTCGGTGTCGGCCATGCCGAATTCGAGCGTGGTGAACATCGCGCTGGCGAAGAACGCCAGGATCGTCACCGGCAGCGAGATGCCGCCCTTCTTCGCCAACAAGCTCAAGGCCAACGGCGGCGACCCGAAGAACTCGGTGCTCGCCCGCTTCGGCGCCAGCGTGAAATTCGGCGGCGTCACCATCGCCACGGTGCCGGCGATCCACAGCAACGGCCTCGATCCCGACTTTATCGGCGGCGAACTGGGCAAGCACATGAAGGATGCGGGCATCGCCGGCTACGTCGGCGAGGCGACCGGCTACGTGCTGAAGTTCAGCAACGGCCTGGTGGCCTATCTCTCCGGCGACACCGGCATCACCGGCGAGCAGGAGAAGGTGGTGCGCGGCCATTACGCGGCGCAGCTGACCGTGATGAACATCGGCGACACCTTCACCACCGGCCCGACCGAAGCCGCCTACGTCATCAACGAGCTGGTGCGGCCCGCCGCGGTGATTCCCTCCCACGCCAACGAAGTCGCCACGGTCGGCGGCAAGCTGCGGCCGGGCTCGCGCACCGAGACCTTCATCAAGGCCGTCAAGGTGCCGGCCCATGTCCCGCTTTCCGGCAGGACCATGGAGTTCGACGGCGGCGGCAAGTGCGTCGCCGGCTGCTGAAGCCGCGCGGATCAAAACCGGCGGGGGCGCTGCGGGAAATCGCAGCGCCCTTTTTTCATGAAGCTGACGCAGGCAGGTGGCGGTCGCAAGGTCAAAATATCATGACAAACTTCTGTTTGTTGAGATTAAGATGTAGTCACTCTGAATACTGTGCATACCACCATCACGGCGGATTGCAAACCGATTTTGAAGTTCCCGCATTGTTTATAAAGGAACATCATGAAGCAAGGCAGGGCAAACCCCGTCCTTTCGATCGGAGCACCGCACAAGGGTTCGGCTGTCTCTAGCGGGCTCGATGGCGCCCATGCCTATCGCCGCTTCCTCCCCAACCAGTTCGCCAGGCTGCTCGGCAAGACCAGCGTTTCCGATATCAGGCGCGGCGACAGCATCGAACTCAACATGACGATTCTGTTCGCGGACATTCGCGACTTTACGGCGATGTCCGAGTCCATGACTCCGCGGGAGACTTTCCGGTTCATCAACGCTTTCCTCAAGGAGATGGAACCTGCCCTGTTCCAGTCGCATGGCTTTATCGACAAATACATCGGTGACGCAATCATGGGCATTTTCCCAGGGAATGCCGATGACGCATTGAACGCGGCATTCTCGATGCTGCAGCGCCTCAGGGAATTCAATGCGACTCGGCGCAGGAATGGTGCCGCACCGATCCGGATCGGCATCGGACTGAATACCGGATTTGCCATGGCTGGAGCCATTGGCGGTTCGCACCGGGTGGAAACCACAGTGATCGGCGATGCGGTCAATCTGGCTTCCCGGCTCCAGTCCCTGACCAAGACCTACGGCGCTGCGCTATTGATCAGCGAGCACGTCCTCTACAGCCTGAAGGAGCCAGCCTTGCGCGATATCCGTTTCGTTGATCGGGTGCGCGTCAAGGGGAAGGAGCAACCTCAATCAGTGTATGAAGTGTTCGCCGCCGATCCGTTCAAATTGAAAATGGCGAAGCGGCGCAACAAGTCCATGTTCGAGGAAGCGCTTGCCAATTACCATTGCATGGATATCCCGAAGGCACGTTCCCTGCTGCGCAAGTACCTCGCCATTTGTCCCGACGACATGGCCGGGCGTGTTTATGCCGAGCGCTGCGCCCGCTTCGTCAAGACAGGCATACATGAAGGAACGGGCGAGATCGGGATGCCGATCGTCTGGGACCGGCACTACAAGATCAATCATCGACAAATCGACGCTCAGCATCGGGAACTGTTTGCCAGGGCAAATGAGTTCGTCAGCGAAATTCGCGATGCGAAGAAAGGATTCCAGGTCGAGAAATTGACCACGTTTCTCAATAGCTACGTAGTCGAGCATTTTGAAACCGAAGAGCAAATCATGCGCGAAGCGAAATATCCGCTGCTCTCGATGCAGGAACAACAGCACGCCCGCTTCAAGAAGGATTTTGCCTTTCTTGAAGCGGAACTCCGCAAGAAGCTGGATACGCAGAGAACCTTCATGCTGTTCAAGGTTCAGTTGCTGGTCGTGGACTGGCTGGCAAACCACACGATGAAGCTGGACAGGCATTTCGGTAAATTCCTGTCCAGCGTATGAGCGTCACCGGGCGACAGCGCGAAAGGATCAATCATGCAAGCAAATGCTCCGAATCTGCAGCAGCTGATGGCGGATATGGTTGCACTCGAGGAAGCGTTGGCGGCGCTGTATCTCGCATGCAGCGAAAGGTATCCGGAAGATAGCAACTTCTGGCTTGCCATATGCCACCAGGAGGAGGCCCATGCCAGGTACATCACGGAACTTGCCGCCCTCATCGCGTCCCACCCCGGAGAGTTCAAGTGCGGGCGCCAATTCAATGTGGTGGCGATCAGGAACATCACATCCAGGGTCGACGACTTCGCGGACCAGGTGCGCAAAGCACAGGTCGAAAGGAAACGCGCATTCTTCATGGCCAGGGACATCGAGGGATCAGTTCTCGAAGCCAGGTACCACGAGATTGTCAGCACGGACAATATCGAGTTCAAGAAGTCCATCGACCGCATAACGCGAGAAACCGCATCTCACAAGAGTCTGTTAGCCGCCAAACTTGCGCGGAGTCAGGGCCTCTAGCATCGGTTCGCCGCAGGACTGTCGTCCGCACCCGCCGAAAAAGTCGCCCCTCGTGTCGGTCGCAGGCGGACATGTGCCTTCGACGAAGCAACGGTAGGCGGCGAAACTGCGGAAGGGCTGCAGTCGGCAACGACGCCGACAAATGAAGCTTCAAGGAAATCGCCGCCTCGCGTAGGATATGGCCCGGGCATGTGCCTTCCGCGAAGAAAGGGACCGGCGATGGAACTGCTGAAGCACCGCATCGCGCTGCGCTGGCGCCGCACCAAGATCGTGGCCACGCTGGGCCCGGCGAGTTCCGAGCGCAAGGTCATCGAGGACCTGCTCAAGGCCGGGGTCGACGTGGTGCGGCTCAACATGTCGCACGGCACGCACGAGGCGCACCGCGCGGTGTATGCCCGGGTGCGCGCGGCGGCGAAGAAGCTCGACCGCCAGGTGGCGATCTTCGCCGACCTGTGCGGACCGAAGATACGCTGCGGCAAGTTTCCCGACGGGCCGCTGAAGCTCACGCCCGGCCAGGAAGTGATCATCGATCCGCGCGTGGACAAGGGCGGGCCGGGCCTGATCGCCTCGCAATACAAGGCCATCGCGCGCGACGTGCAGCCGGGGCATCGCATCCTGCTCGACGACGGCAACTTGGAACTCAAGGCGCTGGCGATCGAGGGCGAGCGCATCCGCTGCAAGGTGGTGTTCGGCGGCCTGCTCAAGGAGCACAAGGGCATCAACCTGCCCGACTCGAAGGTGTCGGCCTCCTCGCTGCCGCCCAAGGACATCGCCGATGCCAAGTTCGCCATCGAGCTCGGCGTCGATTACCTGGCGCTGTCCTTCGTGCGCACCGCGAAAGACGTCGCCGGCCTGCGCCGCCTGATCGCGCGCGCCGGAGCCGACACGCCGATCATCGCCAAGATCGAGACGCCGGAAGCGATGGAGAACATCGAGGCCATCGTCCAGGCGTCCGACGCGATCATGGTGGCGCGCGGCGACCTCGGCATCGAAATGCCGGCCGAGCAGGTGCCGCTGATCCAGCGCGAACTGATCCGCCTCGGGCGGCGCCACAACCGCGCCGTGATCGTGGCGACGCAGATGCTGGAATCGATGATCGACCATTCGCGGCCGACGCGCGCCGAGGTCGGCGACGTGGCCAACGCAGCGCTGACCGGCGCCGACGCGGTGATGCTCTCGGCCGAAACGGCTAGCGGCAAGTATCCGCTGCGCGCGGTGCAGATGATGGACAGCGTGCTGCGCGAAGTCGAAGGCTACCAGTGGCAACAGGGCAGCTTCCTCGCTGGCGAGGCGCTGGGCGGCGGCGAGCTGAGCCTGCGCGACGGGGTGGCCAATGCGGCAACCGCGCTGGCGCACGACCTCAGGCTGCAGGGCATCATCCTGCCCACGCGCAGCGGCACCACGGCGCGCGTGATTTCGTCGCATCGCCCGACCGCGCCGCTGGTGGCGGTGTCCACCGATGCCGCGGTGTGCCGCCGGCTGTCGCTCAACTGGGGCATCGTGCCGCTGACCGCGAGCAAATCCGAGTACGCCAACTGGGAGACGCTGTGCCGCCAGATCGCGCGCAAATGCGACCTGACCCGCACCGGTCACAGCGTGCTGCTGGTGGCCGGCTTCAGCGACGACGCGGCGCACAACGCGCCGCTGCTGAAGATCCTGCGGGTCTGAGGCCGGCTGCCCGGGAAATACACAGTGCCCCCTGTGACATTCGAGTGCAACGAGCCAACCAGGACCCCCCTCGCGAGGGGGGCAAGGGGGGCGGGCGTTTGAGAAGGGCTGATTTTCATGATGCGGAGTGATGTTTTCCGCATCATGAAAATTGACGCTGGCGACCCGGCGACGCCGGGCAAGCAGCGACCGCACTAGTCCGACGCAGCCTTGACGCGGACCATCAGTTGCATGCCGGCCGCCAGCAGCAGTGCGGCGCAGACGCTATGGGCGATGGCGAGGCCGAGGCCGAGTCCGCTCAGCACGGTCAACACGCCGAGCGCGAACTGCAGCAACAGCAGGGCCAGCAGCAGCGCCGCGCTCCGGCGCGCAGCCGGCTGCGCCAGCGCCCGCAGGCCGCCGAGACCGAGCAACAGCAGAGTCGCGACGGCGCTGTAGCGGTGCAGCAGGTGCAGCGCCACGCCGCCCGCGTCGCCGAGCGATGGCGCGACGGCGACGCGGACGAAGGGATTGAGTGCGCTCCAGCCGGCGGCCGCGGGCCAGGAATCCTCGCCGCAAGCGATCAGCATGGGGCAGGCGAGCGCCGCATAGCGCGCGCCGATCAGGGCGCCCAGCGCCATGGTCAAGGCCAGCGTCCCCAGCCCGGCATGCAGCAGCGCCGCGGGGCGGCGGCGCGGCGCGGGCGCCTGCCCGCTGTCGGCGGCGAGCACGGTGCGCCAGGAAAGCAGGACCAGGCCGGCGCCGCCCAGGATGTTGATGAAGCTGGCCCACGCCCGATGCGGATCGGCGCTCCAGATACCGACCAGGGTAAGCAGGATCATCAGCACCAGCAGTGCCTTGGCATACCGTCCCGGCGGCTCGATCGGGTAGGGGCGCCGGCACTGCCAGGCGAGGATGAAGCCGAGCAGCAGCGCGGTCGACGCCACCGCCCGGTGCAGGATGCGCGCCGCGTCGCTATGCTGATAAAGCCCGCCGACCAGCACCTGTCCGTAGCAGTGGGGCCACGGACTGCAGCCGAGGCCGGCACCGTTGAGGCGGATGTAGGCGCTGACCAGCAGGATCACCAGCGACAGCGCGGTCAGTACCAGCGCAAGAGTCCTGATGCGTTTGAGGCGGGCGATGCGGGTTTCCATGGCGGGTTCGGGGCCTGTTGGGGGTCGGTCTGCGGCGACACGCCCTGCCGCGCCCGCCAGAGTTGGGGCTGGCGCTACGGCGGCACGGCGTTGGCGCAGTGGCCGATCATAGCGCCGCCGGCCACCATCAGGCCGCCCGGCAAGGCATTACTTTTCCAGCGCGAGTATCCAATCGACGAGCTTGCGCGCGTTGTCTTCCGAGATCGCGACCCCGTTGGGCGGCATCGCCACACCGCTGGATTCGTCCTTCCAGTGCCGGTTGTACACCGAGGTGCCGCCCATGATGGCCGCGGTCAGACTTTTCCGCGCCCGCTTGTCGCCCTTGTAGCGTGCCGCGACCGCCTTCCAGGGCGGGCCGACCGGCTTGAGGCCGTCCGGCCCCTTCGCATCCAGTTCGATCGCGTGGCAGATGAAGCAGCCCGACTTGGTGGCCAATTGACGTGCCGCCTCGTCCTTCCTGGCGTCGGCAAAAGCGGGGCTGCTGACGAGTGCCGCGGCGAGCAGCGGCAGCAGATGGATTGCGGTCATGCGTTTCATACCAACTCCTCAACAAGAAACCTGTTCAAAGACCCGGCGGGTCGCGATGCGTCGCCAGCTTACTTCCTCTAGCCGCCCGCCACCGGCGGCCAGATCGCCAGCGTTTCGCCGTCCTGCAGTACCCGTGCGGCACGCTCGCCGGGCGGCACGAAGTTGCCGTCAATCAGCACCAGGTGCACCAGCTTCTGCGGCAGGGCGAATCGTTCGACGATCTGCTGTATGGTCGTCGCCGCGTCCAGTTCCAGCGTCAGCGCATTGGTCTTCTTCGCCTCGGCCGGCAGGTAATCCTGCAAGGTCGCGTAGAGCTTGAATATCACTTTCATCCCAACAATCTCAGTTCAGTCCGCAGATGACGCAGATTCCGCAGATTAAGCAACGCCCCGATTCATCTGCGTTAATCGGCGAAATCTGCGGACCAAATGCTTTTTGCATGTTCATGGGTTATCCGCGGACGCTATGCCGCACTCTGGGCGCTGGCCAGGTAGGCCGCCATGAAGCGGTTCGGGTCCTGCAGCAGCGAGTCCTTCCATGAACCGAGCCGGGTTCGCGTCTGGATCAGGCCGCGCAGGGCGCCGACATGTTCCGTATGGCCGATCGAGGTGGCGCCGATCAGCACGTCGTCCTTGAACTGCAGCGAAATATAGCGGTGATTGGCGTCGTCCGCGAACTCGACGCCCGAGCCGCCGTTTTGCGCGGTTTCACCCCACCACTGGCCAAACGAGGTCGACACCAGGCCCAGCGTATCAAGCACGTTGATCGCCAGGACGCCCGGCAGCCGTGCCTCGCGGCCGGCCATGTTGAGCGCGGCGACCCGCGCCTGATCGGCGGCATTGGGCTGAATTGCCGCAACCAGATGGGCGCCGGTGAACAGGTCGGGGGCTTCGGCCACGTCGCCGGCCGCATAGATGCCTGGCACCGAGGTCTGCATCCGGTCATCGACCAGCACGCCCTTGGCCACCTGCACTCCGGTATTGTCGAGAAAGCCGACATTCGGTGCCACGCCCGCCGCGACAATCACCAGGTCGCAGACAATCTCCTCGCCGTCGGAGAGGGTCACCGTGAGGCCGCCGCCGGCCTTGCCACCGACGCCCACCGCCTGCGCCAGACGGTCGAGCAAGCCCGGATTGGGTGCTGCCGCGGCGATGCGCTGTACACCCTTGCCGGTCAGCACGCGCACGCCCTTTTGTTCGACCCAGTTGCGGATCAGGTTGCCGGCCTTGGGCGTCATCATGCGCGGCACCATGCGGTCGCCCATCTCGACCACGGTCAGTTCGACCCCGCGCGCTGCCAATGCTTCCATGATGATGCAGCCGATGAAGCCGGCGCCGAGTTGCAGCACGCGCGTGCCCGGCTTGGCCAGTTTGGCGATGGCGCGGGCGTCGGCCAGCGTCCAGCAGGTTTGCACCTGCGGCAGGTCGATGCCGGGAATCGACGGCCGCACCGGGTGCGAACCGCTGGCGACCAGCAGCCGGTCATAGGTTTCGAATTGCCCGTCGGCGAGCAGCAGCTTGCGCTGCGCGGTATCCATCGAGACCACCCGGGCCTGCAGTTCGCGAATGCGCAGCCTGGCGAAATGGCCATCCGTCTTGCGCAGATAGGTGCCGCTTTCGTCGATGTCGCCTTCCAGCAGGTAGGGAATCGCCATGCGTGAATAGGCGGGTTCCGGCTCGGCGCCGATCAGGACGATTTCGGCCGCGGCATCGGCCTTGCGCAAGGCTTCCGCGGCGACCACGCCGGCAGGCCCATTACCGATGATGACGTGTTTCATGGCATTTCCTTAAACGATCAGGGGATCGGCGACGCCGATCCCCTGAGGGGTGGAGCAGGAATTACAGGCCCAGGCGATCCAGGGTTTCCTTGGTCGGCACGCCTTCCGGCGTCCAGCCGCGGGCCTTGTAATACTCGGGCCGCATCTTGTCGATGCCATTCACCAGGCCCTTGGCCGGGCCGGTCTTGGCCGCTTCGGTCTTCAGGCGCGGCGGCAGGTCGTCGTCCTTGGCGGTGAAGCCGGCGGCGTTGTTGAACAGACGCTCCATGTTCCACACCCGCTCGCCCAGCAGCGACAGCTTCTCCATGGTCCAGTCGCCCTCGCAGGCCGCGTCGAGCTGCGGCTGCAGGTCGGCCAACGACCAGGCGAAGGTGGTGAAGGCGCAGACGCCGGCCGAGTCGAACACCGAGGTCGCGTCCTGGAAGGCCTTGACCAGGTCGGCCTTGCCTTCGGTCACCAGCGGATCGGTCTTGACCGGGATGCCCAGCACTTCCGAAGCGACCGTATAGGCGCGCAGATGGCAGGCGCCGCGATTCGAGGTGGCGTAGCCGAGGCCCATGCCCTGGATGCCGCGCGAGTCGTAGGCGGGGAACTCCTGCTTCTTGACGCCCATCGAGAGTTCGGGGCGACCGTACTTGGCGCACAGCCGGGCCGAACCCATGCCGAGTTCCTTGCCGAAGCCGATACCCTGCGCGGTCATCTGCGCCAGTTCGACCAGGGCCTGGGCCGAGCCGAAGGGCGCCTCGATGCCGATCTGCTCCTTGGTCAGTATCCCCAGGTCGTAGAGTTCCATCGCCGCGGCCACGGTGGCGCCGAAGGTGATCGGGTCGAAGCCGTCCTCGTTGCACAGGACATTGACGTATTGCAGGGCTTCGAGGTCGCCGACGCCGTTGGCGGCACCCAGGGCCCAGGCCGCTTCGTATTCGAGGCCGCCGGAGGCGCCCCAGTACTCGGGTTTGTTTACCACGCTGAAGTGGCTCTCGTCGATCTTCGAGATGCGACCGCAGGCAATCGTGCAGCCGAAGCAGGCGGCGTTGGTCACCAGGTGGGTCTTGCCGTCGGTGGGCCGCTTCTCGTGCATGGCTTCGCCGGAGATCTTGCGCGCATCCTCGAACTGCACGTCGCGGTGGTTGCGCGTCGGCAGCGCGCCCATTTCGTTGATCACGTTCATCAGCACCTGGGTGCCGTACTTGGGCAGGCCCTGTCCGGTGACTGCATTGTCGGCCAGGACTTTCTTCGCGGCCTTGGTCGCGGCCATGAAGGCCTTGGGGTTCTTGACGCTGCCGCCGCTGCCGTTCTTGCCGCGCACGGCGACGGCCTTGAGGTTCTTCGAGCCCATCACGGTACCGACCCCGGAACGTCCGGCGGCGCGGTGCAGGTCATTGACGATGCAGGCGAAGAGCACGCCGTTCTCGCCCGAGCGGCCGATGCTGGAGACGCGGATCTGCGGGTCCTGGTGGCTGCTTTTGATGATCTCCTCGGTCTGGAACACGGTCTTGCCCCAGAGGTGGGCAGCGTCCTTGAGTTCGGTCTTGTCGTCCTCGATCGACAGGTAGACCGGCTTCGGCGACTTGCCTTCGAAGATGATCATGTCCCAGCCGGCGAACTTGAGTTCGGAGCCGAAGTAGCCGCCCGAGTTGGAGCAGGCAATCGCCCCGGTCAGGGCACCCTTGGTCACCACCGAGTAGCGGCCTCCGGTCGACACCGGGGTGCCGGTGAGCGGGCCGGTAGTCATGATCAGCTTGTTCTCGGGCGCCAGCGGATCGACCTTGGGGTCGACTTCCTCGACGAAGTACTTGGTGGCGAGTCCCCGCTGTCCCAGGTACTCCTGAGCCCATTCCATGTTGAGCGCTTCGACTTTGCAGGTACCCTTGGTCAGGTCAACGCGCAGTATTTTTCTGTTCCATGCCATGTTCGTCTCCTTATGCAGTGGCGCGCGCTTGGGTGTCGGTCTTGCCGGCCCAGGCCCGCATCTTGTCGAGGCCGGTCCAGTCGGCATCGACATAGGTGATGGCGCCGGTCGGGCAGGCGTCGGCGCAGGCCGGTTCGCCGCCGCAGAGGTCGCATTTCTGCACCTTGCCGGTCTCGGCCACGTAATTCACGGTGCCGAAGGGGCAGGCAATGGTGCACACCTTGCAGCCGACGCAGATGTCTTCATGCACGGCCTTGGCGCCGGTCGTCGCGTCGATGCGGATGGCATCGACCGGGCAGGCGTTCATGCACCAGGCTTCGGCGCATTGCGTGCAGGTGTAGGGCACCTTGCGTCCGGCGTGTTCGAAATTGAAGACCTTGATGCGCGACTTGGCGATGTTGAATACGCCGTGGTTCTCATAGGAACACGCCATTTCGCACTGCAGACAGCCAGTGCATTTGTTGGCGTCGATGTGCAACGATTTTTGCATTTCCAACCTCCTGTTTGACTCGAATATTCTTGGACTGAATCGCGTTCCTGTTCAGCATGCGACAGGACAATTTCCATTCGCAATTCGCATGCCATGGGTTTAGCCGCAGTAACTTTGTATTTCGGCAGCCTGCTGCATAACTGTTGGAGCAAAACGCAACAACTGTCGCAAAGCGAGACACTCCACCTCAAGACCAAGGAATTACCGGAGCCTGACCGACTCTCCGCTTCAAGGCTGGCGATGCTGCACGCCATGCCGCAGCATGATGGCTTTCAGGGTCCCGTCGGCCATCAGTTGATTGACCGCCGCTTGCAGCGCCTGCGCCAGATCGTCGCTCTGCTTCTTGACGGCAAGGCCCAGCGGCCATTGGCGTTTCTGCAGGATCGGGTGCGGCGGCAAATCGATGGCCATGCGCGCATCGCCCTTGAGGCCGCCTTCGAGTTCGCCCTGCTGCGCCAACACCGCGGCGACCACGCCTGCCTTCAAGGCGGCCACCGCCTCGCCGGCGGAACGAAAGGTCTTGATGGTATTGCGATAGCGTCCGTTATCGGCGGAAAGCATCACGCTGGCCGCCAGGGTGTCGCCCTCGATGCCGAGCGGGAGTTTGTCGAAGGGCTCGAAACCGTCCAGCGTCGGCAGCTTGTCGAGCTGGCGTGCGATCGCATAGCGTTCCCGGTGATAGGGCGCAAAGAACTTGACCCGGTCAACCTTGGCCATGTAGGCCGGATCGATCGGCGCATGCATCATCACGTCGGCCGGTCCGTGGCCCAGATAGTGGCCTTTCCAGACCATGTTGCGCAGGTCGTCCTCCATGTTCTCGTCGGCATCGAACCACAGCGGCGACATCTTGACCCCGAGCTTTGCCGCCAGTGCCTCGGCGAGGTCGACATCGACGCCGCGGCCCTCATGCGAGAAGGGCGCGAAATTCTTGTACAGCGCCACCTTGAGCACGCCGCTCTGGCGAATCTTCTCTAGCGCAGACAAGTCCTCGGCAGGGGCCGGCGCCGCCGCGAGAAAGACCAACATGCCAAGCGCCGCCGCAACAGGAATGCCTGTCAGGAAGCGTCGCGACGCCACAGCAAGCCATTGAATCATGGTGACACTCTCCTCGGTTTTTTGCCGCCGGGCGGGCAACGAGCTACGCCCGGGCTGACGCGCGCACGCCCGCATCAATTCGCGCCGGCCATGATCCACTTGATCAGGGACTTCAGGTCCTGCTCGGGTACGCTGTCCATCGGCGGCATCGGCACCTTGCCCCAGCTTCCCGATCCGCCTTTCTTCAACTTGGTCAGCAACCTGGCTTCGGCATTCTTGTCCTTTGCATATTTCTTCGCCACTTCGCGGTAGGCCGGCCCGACGCCGCGGGTATCGACGGCATGGCAGGACAGGCAGTTCGACTTCTTGGCCAGCGCCGCCATCTCATTCACCGGCCCCGCTTCCTCTTCATGGCGCGTATCGAGATAGGAACGGATGGCCCAGATCGCCTCCTGCGACAAAATGCCTTCGAAGGGCGGCATGTACACGGCGCCGTTGCGCACCTTGCCGCGCCACACGGAGTCCCGGAAGTAGATGTCGGTCTCCTTGTCGAGGTCGAGCTTGCGCAGGTCCGGCGCGATGCCGCCGCTGATGGCCTCCAGGCCATGGCAGCGCGCGCAGTTCTGGTTGTACGCCGAGGTGCCGACGCGGATCGCCTCCTTGTCGCCGCGAAACGGATTTTCGTCGCGCTTCTGTTCGCCCAACGGTTTCAGGGTGCTGACATCGACCGCCTGTGGCGTTACATCGCCATGGGCCAGTACCATCGGCGAAAATATCGCGCCGGTTGCCAGCGCCAAGCCAATTAGAAATCGAATGCTTGCATGCATGTAAGGGTTTCCTCCAGGAAGTAATCGGCTTCGCTTGTGCCGAAACTTGGCCGGCACTGATTTGTTCTGCAAGAGCACTTAGCGTGCCAAAGATGGACCGGCTTACGCAAAGTTCTGATTCGAACCCGATCGAAAGCAGCAGGCACGAAACCTGCGATCAGCCTGTTCTGGTTCCTAATATGGACTGTCGCAAGTTGAAACATCGGATGTATCATTACCGGGCAAGTAGCACATATGGTGCGTTGCAAGACAACGACACCAAGAGCTTTGCGCGCTCCTGGAGCGCAGCGGGGCCGGAACGAGGAGATCGGTCCATGAAACAGGCCAATAGTTATGGCGGGCTGGAGTTCGGCGCAGCGGGAAAGGCGCGCGACCTGGTGCGCAGCGTCGGCACCGTGCCGAGCGGACTGCTGCCCTCGGCCATCGAAATGTCATGGGCGCGCTGCCTCGACTACGGGCTCGACAGCGACCAGTGCAGCGAGTTCGATCCGCTCGAACGCGTCCTGCTGAGCGAACAGGTTGAAAAAAGCCACCACTTGCTGACTCATGCCCAGCCGGTGATGGATGTGCTCTTCGACCAGATCGTCGACACCCAGAACGTGGTGGTGCTGGCCAACAGCGCCGGCTACATCCTGCATAGCTGCGGCGATCCGGAATTCCTGACCCGGGCGGAGAAGGTTGCGCTGGCGCCGGGCGTCGAATGGTCCGAATCCCATCGCGGAACCAATGCGATAGGCACCGCGCTCGCGATGGGCGTGCCGGTGGTCGTCGATGGCGGCCAGCACTTTCTTGCGGCGAATCGCTTCCTGACCTGTTCCGCCTCGCCGATCTTCGATCCTCACGGACATCTGAGCGGCGTGCTCGATGTATCCGGCGATCACCGCAGTTCGAACCGGCACACCATTGCCCTGGTGCGCATGTCGGTGCAGATGATCGAGAACCGCATGTTCGCGGCGGCCTTCAACGATGTGCTGACCCTGCGCTTCCATGCCCGGCCGGAGTTCGTCGGCACGCTTTACGAAGGCATGGCGGCCTTTGCCGACGACGGCACCCTGCTCTCGGCGAACCGCAATGCCTGCTTCCAGTTCGGCCAGAACCTGGAACAGTTGCGCGGCGCCAGCTTCAGCGCGCTGTTCGGGCAACCGATCAGCCGCCTGCTCGACCACCTGCTGGTGCGCCCGCAGGATTCGATGGCGCTCACCCTGAGCAGCGGCGTTCGCGTCCAGGCGCGCGCCGACTTTCGTCCATCGCACCTGCGCCGCCATTCGCGACTGGCCATCGATAGCCAGTCGGCGACTCAAGCCGCCGCGGCCGGTGGGGCTGCCGTGCAATCCGCGGCGAACCTGCGCCGCGACTGCCCGATGGTTCGACTGCAGACCGGCGACCCGCAGATCGATGCCGTGGTCAGCAAGGTCAAGAAGGTGATCGGCAAGGACATCCCCATCCTGATCCAGGGCGAAACCGGCACCGGCAAGGAACTGTTGGCGAACGCGATTCACTGCGTCGGACCGCGCGCCGCGAAGGCCTTCGTCGCGGTCAACTGTGCCGCCATCCCCGAGGGCCTGATCGAATCGGAACTGTTTGGCTACGAGGACGGCGCCTTCACCGGCGCCCGGCGCAAGGGCAGCATAGGCCGCATCCTCCAGGCCGACGGCGGCACCTTGTTTCTCGACGAAATCGGCGACATGCCCTTGCCTTTGCAGGCGCGCCTGCTGCGCGTGCTGCAGGAGCGTGTCGTCGTGCCGCTGGGCAGCGCGAAGTCCAACCCGGTGAACATCGCCGTGATCTGCGCCACGCACCGCCGCATCCGCGACAGCGTCGCCAGCGGCCTGTTTCGCGAAGACCTGTATTTCAGGCTCAACGGGCTCACCGTGATGTTGCCGCCGCTGCGCGCGCGCACCGACCTCGACGCCCTGGTTGCTTCGCTGCTGAGGGAACTCGGCGGCGAACACCCGCCATCGCTCGACCCCGAAGTGCTCGAACTGTTTCGCCGCCATCCCTGGCCCGGCAACCTGCGCCAGCTGTCGAATCTGTTGCGCACGGCGGTGGTCATGGCCGAAGGCGAATCGACCATCCGCCGCGAACATCTGCCCGACGACTTCGTCGAAGACATCGAGCAGATACTGGTCGCCCAGCCTGCGGCGGAGATCAATCCGACGCCGCGCGAGGCAGCGGGCGCCGTCCCGCCAGCGCCAACTCTTGCGCATCCCGCCCCACCGCCCGAAGCCTCTGTCGGGCGACTGCAGGATCTCGAACTGCAAGCCATCCGCGATGCGCTGGCGCGCAGCGGCGGCAACATCTCGGGCGCCGCCCGCGAACTCGGCGTCAGCCGCAGCACCCTCTATCGCAAGCTGCACAGCTGAGAGCCCGCCTGACAATGCCGGGCCGGCATTCCGGCTATGGCATGTTCATTGCTGAAATCACTGCCAGGGCGATGGCAGGGGCATCAGGTGTCCAACATTGATGCACAAACGCACAGGCTGTGCGTCATATGCGGACACCTGACCGGCAAGTTCTGATCGGCTGACGGGCCGCTGGCCCGCGCAATCGACCGGCGTCGCTGCTTTGAAAACTCGATCGATACGATACCAATACCAAGGAGACGACTACATGAAGAGTTTGAACGCACTTGCCATAAGCATATCCGTGCTGGGGGCCCTGGCCACTTATCTTGCGCTGGGCCCGCTGGGCGGCGTGTACCTGATCTGGGCGGCGTTTGTGGCCTGGGGTGCGTTCTATGCCCTCGGCGCCGATGGCGTGGCGCTGCAGAAGCTGGTCATCTGCGGAATCTTCGGCGCGCTGGTGGCCTGGGTGGTGGCAGTGGTGATCCTGACCGTGCCGCTGGCCGGCTCCCTGGGCCTGCCGCTGTGGGCTGCCCTGGTGGTCGGCGCAGGCGTCGTGGTCGTGGTTCTCGCCGCCAACTTCCCGGCGCTAGCGACGATTCCCGCCACCGTGTTCGGTTTCGCCTCGTCGTTCGCCTACCTGCTGCAAACCCCCGACGTGCTGAAGCCCGAGGTGCTGCTGTCCTTCAGCCTGAAGAATTCACTTGTCGTCATTTCGCTGTCGCTGGTGGCCGGCGGCGTCTTCGGCCTGCTTTCTGCACGCTGGGGTGCGGCCATGACCAAGGCGTAAGTTTTCGCTGCTGTTCAGGGAAAGGAAAGGCCGAGGCAAACCCCGGCCTTTCCGTCATGATTTTCATGATTCGCTTTGCGGCGACTCTCATCCCGGCGCAACGGGCTCAGGATTTGCTCGGATCCAGGCACCATCAATCCTGAATGCACGCCTTGCGCGAAAGCCGCCGTAATGTCCTCATCGTCCGCAAAATCCAAACCTCTTGCCGGCCTGAGCCTGATCGCCCTGCTGTCGATGACACTGCCGGCGCTGGCCGCGGCCGACATCGAAGCGCCGACGGTCGAGGTGGTCGGCCTCTCGCCGATCAAGGGCCTCGAACAGGCCCGCGACGAAGTGCCGGCCCATGTCCAGTCGCTGGGCAGGCGGGTGCTGGGCGAGAACAGGCTGCAAGCCTTGCCCGAGCTGTTGGGTAGCCGCATCGCGGGCATCAATGTCAATGAGATACAGGGCAATCCCTATCAGGCCGACGTGAACTTCCGCGGCTTCAGCGCCAGTCCGCTACTCGGAACGCCGCAGGGGATATCGGTGTATCAGGACGGGGTGCGCATCAACGAACCCTTCGGCGATTCCGTGAACTGGGATCTGGTGCCGCGCGCAGCGCTCAGTTCGATCGACCTGATTCCGGGCTCGAACCCGCTGTTCGGCCTCAATACCCTGGGCGGCGCGCTGTCGATCCGCACCAAGGACGGCTTTGCCCATCCCGGTGCCTCGCTCGAAGCCGGTGGCGGCAGCTTCGGCCGGCGCGAAGTCGAGGCTGAGTTCGGCGGCAGGCAGGGCGATCTCGGCCTCTTCGCCGCCGGCTCGAGCTTCCGCGAGGATGGCTGGCGCGACTTCTCCCCTTCCCGTGTCGACCAGTGGTTCCTCAAGCTGTCGCAGCAACGCGGTCCACTGGAATGGAACCTCGCCTACACCCATGCCGACACCGACCTGGTCGGCAACGGCCTGTTGCCCGATTCCATGCTGCAGGCGCGGCGCCGGAGCGTCTTCACCAAGCCCGACAACACGCGCCACCGCCTGCACATGCTGAATCTCGACCTCAGCTATTGGCTCGACGACAAGGCGCGCATTACCGGCACGCTCTACCATCGCAGCAACCGGGTGCGAACCCTCAACGGCGACGCCAATGACGCCTTCGAAGGCGACGCCGCGCTGGACGGCGATGCAGGCGCCAACGGCGGCCTCGGCTTCAACACCGACACCGCCGCCAGCAACCGCAGCGCCACCGACCAGCGCGGTTGGGGCGGCGCCCTGCAGTGGTCGCGGATCGACGACAACAATCACATCGCCTTTGGCCTGACCGGCGATTTCAGCAGATCGACCTTCCAGCAGACCACCGAGCTCGGCATTTTCGACGGCCAGCGCGGCGTGAGCGCAGCCGGCGCGGGCGAGGCGCTGAACAACCGCCTGAGCGGAACATCGCGCAGTTGGAGCCTGTTCGCCACCGACACTTACAAGCCGTGGGCAGGCCTGACCATCACGACTTCGCTGCGCCTGAACCAGACCCGCGTCACCACGCGCGACGAACTCCGCGCCACGGCACCCAATCTCGACGGCGACCAGCTCTACACCAAGCTCAATCCGGCCATCGGTGCCAACTGGACGCTCGCGCCGGGCTTTTCGGTATTTGCCAATGCGGCCCAGGGCAACCGCGCGCCGAGCCCGATCGAACTGGGTTGCGCCGATCGCGCCAACCCCTGCTCGCTGCCCAATGCCATGCAGGCCGATCCCTTCCTCGCCCAGGTGGTGACGCAGACTTTCGAAACCGGAATGCGCGGCAAGGCCGGCAAGCTGCGCTGGAACGCGACGCTGTTCCGCGCCGACAACCGCGACGACATCCTCTTCGTCGGCACCTCGACCAGCCAGGGCTACTTCAGCAACTTCGGCCGCACCCGGCGCGAGGGCGTCGAGCTCGGCGCGGCCGCCGAGCTCGGTGCCTTCTCCCTGCGCGCCGACTACGGCTACGTCAAGGCCAGCTACCAGTCGGCGGCCTGCCTGCTGGCGGAGAACAACAGCACGCGCGGACAGACCGCGGCCTGCACGGCCGGCGGTCAGGACGACGAAATCCTGGTGCAGGCCGGCAACCGGATTCCCGGCATTCCGCTGCACAGCCTCAAGCTCGGCGCCGACTGGCGCGCCGGCGCGAGCTGGACCCTGTCGGCCGACCTGGTGGCCTATTCGAGCCAGTACCTGCGCGGCAACGAGAACAACGCGCATCAGCCCGGCAGCTTCGCCGACATCCTCGGCGGCGGGCCGCGCAGCTTCCTCGGTGCCGGCACCGCACCAGGCTATGCCGTGCTGAATCTTGCGGCCCGGGTCAAGCTCGACCCGCGCTGGCAGCTCTCGGCGCGGATCAACAATCTGCTCGACCGGCGCTACGCCACGGCAGGCGCCCTGGCCGAGAATCCCTTCAATGCCACCGGCGTATTCCAGACCAACTCGGGCAACTGGACGCGGGAAAGCTTCTACGCCCCCGGTGCGCCGCGGAGTATATTTATTGCACTCAATCTCAGCCTCGACTGAGCCCACCAAGGAGCCCGAATGACTATTCGCCATTTCACTGCCCTGCTGTCGATGCTCACCGTAACGGCCGCCAGCGCCGAGAGTTACAACATCGACCCGCGCCACACTTTCCCGGTGTTCGAGGTCAGCCACTACGGCTTTTCGCTGCAGCGCGGACGCTTCAACAAGCTCGCCGGCAAGCTCGAACTGGACCCCGGCGCGAAGAAAGGCTCGGTCGACATCAGCATCGACATGGCATCGGTGGACATGGGTTTCGAGGACTGGAACAAGCAGATGCGCGGCGAGCGCTTCTTCCAGACCGACAAGTTTCCGCAGGCGCGCTTCGTCGCCCGCGACTTCGCCTTCGACGCCGCCCAGCCGGGCCCGGTCAATGGCGAGCTGACCCTGCTCGGCGTGACCCGCCCGGTGCAGCTCAAGGTCAGCCAGTGGCGCTGCGCCAAGCATCCGATCCTGCCGCGCCAACTTTGCGGCGCCGATCTGGAGACCACCATCAAACGCTCCGATTTCGGCATCAATGCGCTCCTCCCCGGCGTCGGCGACGACGTCCGGATTTCGATTCCGGTCGAAGCAATCAAGGACTCCTGATGAAACGCCATCCGCTTCCCCCCTCCCGCCTGCTGCTCGCTGCTTGCGGACTGGCCCTCGCCCTGCCGGCCATTGCCGCCGGAGGCGTCGCCTATGTCAGCAACCAGAAGGGCAATGTCACCACCATCGATCTGGACACATTCGAGACTGTGGGCGAAATCGACATCGGCGGCGGCGCGCCGCGCGGCCTGGGCGTCACCGCCGACGGCAAGCTGCTGGTGGTCGCCTCGCGCGACAAGGGCGACCTCGCCGTGATCGAGCTCGCGAGCCGCAAAGTGGTCAGGCGCATCCCGATCGGCAAGAACCCCGAGTTCGTCCGCGTGCGCGGCAACCAGGCCTTCGTCTCCTTCGAACCGGCCTCCGCCGGCGGTCCCCCGCCCAAACCCGGTTCGACGGAAGCTGCGGAACTCAAGCAGAAGCGCGTCGAGGACAAGGAACAGCCGGCACGGATTGCGATGGTCGATCTCGCCGCCGGCAGGAAGACTGCCGAGATCACCGGCGGCATGGAAACCGAGGGCATAGAGTTCTCCGCCGATGGCAGCAAGATCATCGTCACCAACGAGGACGACAACACCCTCACGGTGCATGACATCGCCAGCGGCAAGCTGCTCAAGACGATCGACACCAGGCCTTACGGCACCCGGCCGCGCGGCATCAAGATGGCCCCCGACGGCAAGTCCTACGTCGCCACCATCGAGTTCGGCAACAAGCTGGTGGTGCTCGATGCGGGCTTCGCGGTGGTGAAGGTGGTGGCAACCGGCGACACCCCTTACGGCGTGGCTTTCGATCGCGGCGGCAGCCGCCTCTATGTCGCGCTGGCCAAGGGCAAGACCCTGCAGGTGTTCGACGCCGCGAGCTTCGCCCGCATTGCCGAATACCCGATTGGCGAACGCTGCTGGCATTTCAGCTTCACGCCCGACGACAAGCACATTCTGGTCGCCTGCGGCCGCTCGGACGACGTGGTGGTGCTCGACGCCGCCAGCGGCAAGATCGTCAAGCGCATCGCCGACAAGCAGATGCCCTGGGGCATCGTCACTTATCCGAAATCTTTCGGCAGCCTCGATACGCCCTGATCCCCGCGTCGCCGATAGGCGGCCCAAGAGTTGGCGCTGACGACACGGCGCCACTCATCCTCGGCAGAAAAAAGACCGGCGGCAAACGCGTTGCGCCGGTCTTTGAATGAGGCGATCCGCATTCTCGAACGGATCACATCAGGAGGAGCCCACCCTGCCCTACTTGCCGCTCTTGTGCAGCTTGAAGACCCACATCGAACCGCCCTGGTTCAGGTAGTTGACTCTCTTCGCCACGTCGCCGCCCCACAGCGGCACCGCACCGCCCCAGCCCGAAGCCACGCCGATGTACTGCTCACCGTCCTGCTCCCAGCTGATCGGCGGCGCGACCACGCCCGACCCGGTCTGGAAGGACCAGACTTCCTTGCCGGTCTTGGCGTCGGCCGCCTTGAGGAAACCTTCCGGCGTGCCCCAGAACACCAGGCCGCCCTTGGTCGTCAACACGCCGCCCCAGAGCGGGGCGTTGTTCCTGACTTCCCAGACGATCTTGCCGGTGGCCGGATCGACCGCGCGCATGGCGCCGATGTAGTCGCCGCCGATGTCCTTCGAGTCCAGCGTGCGGATGGTGAAGCCGGCACCGAGGTAGGCCGCGCCCTTCTTGTAGCTGACCGGCTCGTTCCAGATCTCCATGCCCCATTCGTTGGCCGGCACATAGAAGTAGCCGGTATCCGGGCTGTAGGCCATCGGCATCTGGTTCTTGCCGCCGAGGAAGGACGGCGCCGAGAATACGGACGTGCCCTTCTTGCCGTCGGCGCTCTTGGCCGGATCGCCGGGGCGATTGGCCGCATCGAACTTGGGCCGGCCGTCCGCGTCGAGGCCGGTGGCCCAGGTGATCTTCTTGACGAAGGGGAAGCCCTTCTGGAACTTGCCGGTCTTGGCATCGAGCACATAGAAGAAACCGTTGCGGTCGGCCTTGCCGCCGAGCTGCTTGCCGTCCTTGCCCTTGAAGGTGACGAACTCGTTGACGCCGTCATAATCCCAGCCGTCGTTCGGCGTGCCCTGGAAGTGCCACACGATCTGGCCCGTGGCGACGTCGATGGCCACCGTGGAGCAGGAATACAGGTTGTCGCCGGGACGCAGCGCGCTGTTCCACGGTGCCGGGTTGCCGGTGCCGAAATAGGCCAGGCCGGTCTCGGGATCGTAGGTGCCGCCGAGCCAGGTGGCGGCGCCGCCGGTCTTCCACAGGTCGCCGGGCCAGGTCGCGTTGGTGGTGCCGGAGATGCCGTTGTCTTTGCCGTCCTTCATGCCCATGTGGCCTTCGACCGTCGGCCGTACCCAGACCAGCTTGCCGGTCTTGGCGTCGCGCGCTTCGACACGGCCAATGACGCCGAACTCGCCGCCGGAGACGCCGGTGAGCACCAGACCCTTGGCAATGATCGGCGCCGCGGTGGCGGAGTAGCCGGCCGAGTACTCGTCGATCTTTTCCTTCCACACCACCTTGCCGCTGTCCTGGTTCAGCGCCACCAGTTGCGCGTCGAGCGTGGCGAAAATCACCAGGTTGTCATACAGCGCCGCGCCGCGGTTGACCACGTCGCAGCAGGGCATGATGCCGTCGGGCAGCCGGTGTTCGTATTGCCACAGTTTCTTGCCGGTCCTCGCATCGAGGGCGAACAGCCGGGAGTAGGAACCCGTCACGAACATCTTGCCGTTGTGGATCACCGGCTGCGATTCCTGGCCGCGCTGCTTCTCGCCGCCGAAGGAGAAGGACCACACCGGCACCAGATCCTTGACCGTCTTGGTGTTGATCTTGGCCAGCGGGCTGTAGCGCTGGCCCTGGGTGCCGAGGCCCCAGGACAGAACGTCGCCCGGGGTCTTGGCATCGCTTTCAATATCCTTGTCGGTGACCGCGGCCATGCCGGATGAGGCCGCCAGGGTCATCAAGGCGCTGGCAACCAGCACCGACGTCAGGGTACGTTTCATCAAATCTACCTCCTGCCAAGTGTTTTATGGATCATCGGACACGCCCTCGCGTATCCGTACGGACTTGGTCAGCAAGTAGGATGCCAGCGCATCTGCACAGATGAAAAGCCGCATTGCGACGGCTTCGGGGTGATCGAAGCGCCGCCTGCGGGTCGACCCGCCTGCTGCAAAAGCAGGCAGGTGTTGCAGAATGAGACGGCCGCGTGTTTCAGAAGCCGTAGCTTGCGGTCATCCCCAGCAAGTAGTTGCGGCCCGGGGCGGGTTCGAAGAAGTTGCTGTTGCCCTCATTCACGATGACCGAGCCGGAATATTTGCGGTCGCCGAGATTGTCGATGCGCAGGAACTCCTTGAGCTTCCAGCCGTCCCGCGTCTGCTCGAAACCCAGCCGCAGGTTGGCGACCGCATACGCCGCGGCGGCGTCGGAGTTGCGGTCATCGACATACACCTTCGACACGGCGCGCGCTTCCAGCGCCGCGAGAAAGCCGCTCGCCGGATGGCGCCAGGACAGCTCGGCAAAGGCCGTGGTCGCTGGCACTCCCGGTATCTGGTTGCCCGCATTGACCAGGGTCGTCGGCACCAGGCAGGGCGTGCCGGTACAGGTCAGAAAGGCCTGGTCATACACGGCACGCAGCGCCGTGAAGGCACCATAGGCGCGGAAGTTCCCCGGCAGGCCCAGATCCGCGCTCAACTCGGCGCCTTCGCGCTTGGTGCCGGCGACGTTCTGGAACACGGCACGCCCGCCGCTGTTGGACAGCGTCACCAGTTCATCGCGGGTCTTGATCTGGAAAATCGCCGCGCTCAGCAGGGCATCGCTGCCCAGCGCCGCCTTGACGCCGAGTTCGAGGTTGTCGCTCTTGCTCGGACGCAAACCGAAATTGAGTCCGGCGCCGCCGGCGCGGTAGGACAGCTCGTTCAAGGTCGGCGTCTCGAAGCCGCGACCCCAGGCCGCATAGAGATTCACCGCATCGCTGACGCGGAAGGTGGCACCCAGCGATCCGGTCACGGCGGCGAAGTCGGTGCGGCCGCTGTCGTCGCCGTTGCCGGTGATGACGAAATGGTCCTTCGAGGCCACCTTCACCACGCTGTTGCGCAGGCCGGCCATCAGGCGCCAGCGCGGCGTCGGCTCCCATTGCGTCTGCAGGTACTGGTCGAAGTTGAATATCTCGTTGGCCTCATCGCGCTTGGTGCGGCCCAGCACCCCCAACTGCGCGCCGATGAAGTTCTGGAAGCCGCGGCGGGTTTCGTTGAGCATGTCGTAATTGATCCCGGCGCTGGTCGTGACCGGAGCGCCGGCCAATTGGCCGCGATGCGTCCAGCGCAGATCGACGCCCCAGTAGTCGCGCACCAGGTCGATCACGCCGCCGGCCTGCCCGGCCGGCGTTTGCGCGCCGACGGTAATCGCCTGGAACTGGATCGTGTCGCGATGGCCGCGATAGAACATCACATGCGCCGTGTCGTCAGCGCCAACTTTCAGTTCGTAGTTGAGACCAAGCTGCTGCTGGCTGACGCTCTTGCGCACATCGAAGTCATAAGCGGCCTGGCGCGCCTGCTTCGGGTTGGCGTCATAGTCGGCGCGGTTGAGTCCCAGCGGATCCTGGATGTCGGGCATGTCCACGCTGTTTACGATCAGCGTCAGCCTGGCATCGGGCGTCGGCGCCCAGCGCAGCTTGGCATTCAGGTTTTCGCGCTTGGCCGCGCTGTGGTCGCGATAGCCCTCGGTGCGGAAAGTCGAGGCATCGACCACGTAGTTGAGGCCACTGCGCTCGCCCGAGAGCTTCGCGCCGATGCGCTGGGTGCCATAGCTGCCCAAGGCGATGCCGGGTTCGAGGCGCATCCCGGGCGCGCCGTCTTCGGTGAACACGCTGATCACTCCTCCCGATGAATTCCCGTAGAGCGAGGAAAACGGCCCGCGCAGGACTTCGATGCGCGCCGCCGAACCGAGGTCGATGTGCGAGACCTGGCCCTGGCCGTCGGGCATCGTCGCAGCAATGCCATCGGCGTAGATGCGCAGGCCGCGCACGCCGAAGCTGGCGCGCGCGCCAAAGCCGCGCGAGGAGATCTGCAGGTCCTGCGCATAGTTCTGCCGGTTCTGCGCGACGATGCCGGGAATCCGCGCAAGCGATTCGGAGAGATTGATCTGCAGCTGGCCGTCCTGGATCTGTGCCTGGTTCAGGCTGTCGATCGAGACCGGCAGGTCGAAGCCCGATTGCTCGACGCGGGTGGCGGTGACGACCACGGGGCTCGTGGTCAGGGCGGGCGGTGCGGCGAACGCGCCGGCGGCATGAATGCCGCCTATCAGGGCTGGCAGCAGCAGGCGGGCGGTAGAGGGCAGGGACATGGCTTTTCCAGGGAAATCGGGAGAAGCGGCATTGTTGCCGGCTTCGCCCGGAAACGCCCGCGTCGAATCGCGCGTCTGCGGCTCATGATTTTCATGAGCCGGTTCTTTTAGGCGTCGATCAGCCCGTTGCGGATTGCGATCAAGGTCAGCTCGGCGGAATTTCCGGCGCCGAGTTTCTGCTTGATGTTGTACAAATGCGTGCCCACGGTGCGCGGGCTGAGGAACAGCACTTCGGCAATCTCGGCCACCGACTTGCCGCGCGCGAGCATCACGAACACCTCGAATTCGCGCGCCGACAGGGCCTCCAGCGGATTGCCCTGGCTGCCGACCTGCTCCACGCCGATTTCCTGCGCCAGCGCCGGTTCGAGAAACAGCTTGCCGGCGGCCACCTGGCGAATCGCCTCGATCAGGGCATCGGCCGCGCTGCGCTTGGTCAGGTAGCCGAGCGCCCCGGCCGCCAGCGCACGCCGCGGATGCGCGGTGTCCTCGTGGGCCGAGAGCACCAGCACGCGCACCGCGGGCCACTTCGCCAGCAGCCTGGAGAGCGTTTCCAGACCGCCCATGCCGCCCATCGAAAGATCGAGCACGACCAGGTCGGGATTGACCTCGGCAAAGCACTTCAGCGCCTCTTCGCCGCTGCCGCATTCGGCCACCACGCGCAGGTCGCTGGTGGTATCGAGCAGCAGGCGAAAGCCCATGCGCACCACGGCGTGATCGTCGACCAGCATGATGCGCAAGGTCTGGCTCACTCGGAATCTCCTGGCAACGGAAGCACCATGCTAACGCGGAACCCGCCCTCCGCTCCGGCCGCCGTCTCCAGGCTGCCACCGAGCGCCACGACCCGCTCGCGCATGCCGATCAGGCCGTGGCCCGAGGCTGTCACCCCAGCGACGCCGCCGCCTGCCGCGCCACCCGCCACTCCTTCCGCCGCGAAACCCCGGCCGTTGTCTTCGATGCTGGCTTCCAGGCGGCCGTCACGTCGGCTCACCGCGAGCTGAATGCGGCTCGCCTGCGCGTGTTTGAGCACGTTCGTCAGCGCCTCCTGGACGCAGCGAAAGGCAGCCAGGGTCACGGCCTCGCCGAGGTCGCCGAGATCGCCTTCGAGTTCGAGCGCCAGTTCGACTTGCGGATGCCGAACCCGCCATTCGCGCCCGAGGTCGGCCAGGGCCGCAGCGAGATCCGGCTGTTCGAGCACCGCAGGGCGCAACTCGCGCACGATGCGATGCACGCTGTCGTAAAGGCCGGCCGCAATCTCGTTGATCTTCGCCGTGCCCTGCACCGCACCGTCCGATTCGGTGCTGCGTGCGATCGACGCCGCGATCAGGCGGATCGCGGTCACCGACTGGCCCAGTTCGTCATGCAGCTCGCGTGCCAGGCGCTTGCGCTCCTCCTCGACGCCGGCCTGGATCAATCGCGTCACCTCGCGGTTTTCCGCCAGTTGCAGCGTGGTCGCCACCAGCCGCCGCGCATCGGCCTCGGTCGGACGCAGCAGGCGGCGCAGGAACAAGAGCAGCGCCCCATGCAGCACGGCGACGAAACCCAGGCCGAGCAGGAAAATCGCGCTCATGCTGTCCCAGGCATCGAGCACCGAACGCGAGGCATCGGGCACGATCTCGATGCGCGCTCCAGGCAAGCCGATCACGGTCGCCTGCAGCCGCGGCTGCATGCGCGCCTCGAACCAGTCGGGGGCGCGGTGCCCGGCCTTGTAAGTGGCCGGTGGCGACTCGTAGCGCAACACGCCGTCGTTGGAGTAAAGCCGAATCACGTTGGCGCGCACCCGCTTCAGGCTTTGCAGGTAATCCACCATCACCATCGGCGCCGAGCCGAACATGCGGCTGGTCTGCGCCGCGGTGCCGAGCATCTGCACCGTGACGCGGTGCGCGGCCTCGACTTCTTCCTGTATCGAGCGGCGATGGTTGTCCACCAGCAGCCAGGTCAGGGCCACCAGGAAACCCAGATTGAGGCCGGCCACCAGCAGGTTCAGCCGCAGGCGCAGGCTCATCGATGCATCACTCGGGCGGCAGGCAGATGTCCAGGGTGTCTAGGACGTGATGCGGAACACCACGGGCACATCGACGGTGAGCGGCCGGCCGGCCAGGGCCGCGGGCAGGGATGGCAGGGGGAAGGCCTGGCGCACCATTTCCAGCGCCTGCCGATCGAGTGTGTCATGGCCGCTTGAGCTTAGCACGCTGACCCCGAGCAGGCGGCCGTCCGCCGCGAGTTCCAGTTGCAGCACGGCCGTGCCCTGCCACTGGCGCAGCAAGGCGATACGCGGGTAGCGCTGGTGCTGGGCGATCGCGCCGGCCAGCTCGCGGCCATAGGCGGCCAGCGTCCCCGCGTCGACTGCAGTCGGGCGCGACGGCGCGGGGGGCGGGCCGGCGCGTGGCACTTCGATCGGCGGCGCGGCAGTCGGAGTCGGCTCGCCCTGGCGCAGGACCGGGGCGTCCCGCCCCGCTTCCGGGACCGGGCTGGCAAGCACAGGCGAGCTTCGCTGCGGTGCGGGCGCGCGGCGGCCCGGAGGCTGCGCCGCTGCAGCGGCGAAAGTTGGCGCTGGCGGCACGGCGAGCGCCTGGGGTCCGGGCGCAGGTGGCACGGCGAACCTCGCGGGTTCAGGCGCGGGCGCGATCAAGCGGGCCTGCAGGGCTTGTCGCGGCTCCGGCTCGTCCCTGCGGCCTTCCAGTCCGGGCAGCCAGCCCAGGGTAAAGCTGTGGATCAGCACGGAGGCGAGCACGGCCGCGCCGAAGTGCCAGTCGGCCCTGGCGCTGGGTCGGGTCATGGCTGGAAAGCTGAAGGGATATCCGAGTACGGCGGTATTCATGCCCCAAAGCTAGCGCATCCGGCGGCCGGATTCCATTCCCGGACGGCAAATCATGAAAATCATTACCGCGGCGAACCCGGCCGCTGCACCCGGCACGACAATGAAATACTCCTTGGCCTCATCCTTGCTTTGGGTTTCCGATTGATCTCGAAGCCGGCGCGGTAACAAATCCGACGCGGGCCGCAAACTGAGGAGATGCAGTGGCACTTGAAGAAGCACGCCTGACCAAGCCGGCGCCGGCGCGCGCCACCCCTGCCGATGTGCGCGCCTAGGCTCATCCGCGCCGCCAGGGCAGGCGCAGGATTGCTGGCGGGCCTGCTGCTGTGCTACCTGCCGGCGGCGGCCGGCGACTTGACCCGGGCCGATATCGAGCGACGCTTTGCGCGGCCGCTGCATGTCGGCGAAAAGCTGCGCGAGATCGCCGCCTGGCCGCTGAGCAGCGAACTCCAGCCCGATGCCGGACCCGTCGGCTATGTCTTCGAATCGATCGACCTGGCGCCGATACCGGGCTTCGAGGGCACGCCGCTGAACCTGCTGGTGGCGATCGACGCCGACGGCAAGTTCATCGATGTCGAAGTCCTGCGCCAGCACGAGCCGGTGTTTCTCGGCGGCCTCGGCCCGCTGCCGCTCCAGGAGTTCGTCAAGCAGTACCAGGGCAAGAACCTCAAGCAGGACATCACGGTCGCCAGCACTTACGGCGCCACCCGCGCCGGCGGAGGCAAGCGTGTCGTGCTCGACGGCGTGGCCAAGGCCACCGCCTCGGTGCGCATCGTCAATCAGTCGGTGCTCGCCGCGTCCCTCGCGGTCGCCCGCGCCCGCCTCGGCTTTGCCGATCCCGGCAGCGGCGCGCCGCCAGCCGTGGTCAAGCCGCTGCCCTTCGAGGCCATGGACTTCGCCACCCTGGTCCAGCGCGGCTACGTGCAGCGCCTGTCCCTGAGCAATGCCGATGTCGAGCAGCTGTTCGCCGGCAGCGAAGGCGCCGGCAGCGACGAACAGGCGCTGAGCAAGCCGGAAGAACTCTTCGTCGAAGTCTATGTGGCCTATCTCAATGCGCCCAGCATCGGCCGCAATCTGCTCGGCGATGCCGCCTGGGCGAAGTTCCAGGCCTATCTGGTGGACGAGCGCCCGGCGTTCTGGATCGCCACCCGCGGCCGCTATGCGCTGGTCGACGAGGCCTTCGTGCCGGGCACGCCGCCGCCGCGCCTGGCGCTGGTGCAAAGCGAACTGCCGATCGAGCTGCGCGATGCCAACCGCGACTACGCGCGCCTGCCAGCACTCGGCGAATTGACCAGCGCCCTGATCCTGACCGCACCGGCCCATGCCGGACTCGATCCGGGACGGCCCATGGAGTTTCGCTTCAGCGTCAGCCGCGCCCGCGGCATGATCCTGCCGGTCCTGACGCAGCAGCAGATCAGCCTGCGCTATACGCCGCCCGCGGAACTCTTCGACTACCCGCCGCGGCCGCTGCCGGAATGGCTGCAGGCCTGGCAGGGGCGGCTGCCCGACCTGTTGGTGATCGGCGCCGCGCTGCTGCTGCTGTGCGCCGTGCTGCTGCGCCCGCGCTGGTTCGCGGTGAAGCCGCGCCGCCTGTTCTGGTTCCGCAGCGGCTTCCTCGCCTTCACCCTGGGCTACATCGGCTGGTATGCGCAGGGCCAGCTTTCGATCGTGCAGATCACCGGTGCGATCAAATCCCTGGTTGCCGGCGGCGGACTCAAGAGCTTTCTCTACGACCCGGTTTCGCTCCTGCTGATCGCCTTCACCCTGGTCAGCCTAGGCGTCTGGGGCCGCGGCACTTTCTGCGGCTGGCTCTGTCCCTTCGGCGCCCTGCAGGAGTTCGTGGCGCGGCTCGCCGGCGCGCTGCGCCTGCCGCAGTGGCGCCTGCCGGCGTCTGTGTCGCGCCTGCTGGCACGCAGCCGCTATGCGATCCTCGCCCTGCTGGTCGGCGCCGCCGCCTTTGCCCCGGCCGCCGCCGAGAGGCTGGTGGAGATCGAACCCTTCAAGACCGCCATCACGGTCGGTTTCCAGCGCGAATGGCCCTTCCTGCTCTGGGCCGGCGGCCTGCTGCTGGCCGGCGCCTTCGTGTACAAGTTCTTCTGCCGCTTCATCTGCCCGCTCGGCGCGGCGCTGACGCTGGGCGGCAGGCTGCGGCGCTGGAACTGGCTGCCGCGCATCGAGGCCTGCGGCCAGCCCTGCCAGAAGTGTCGCAACACCTGCCGCTACGAGGCTATCCTGCCCGGCGGCGCCATCGCCTATGACGAATGTTTCGAGTGCCTCGACTGCGTCGGCATCTACCACGACAGCAGGCGTTGCGGACCGCAACGCCTGCAGGCGGCCAGGGGCAAGCACATCGTCTTCCCGCTGCGCCGGAAAAATCCCTGAGCGCCAGGCCTGAGCCTTGACGTCAGGGATTGGTGCCCGGGGTCCAGCGCGGCAGCGAGAGGCCGCGAATGATCCCGGCGACGCCGCGCCAGAGTTTTGGCAGCAGCCAGACGATCAGCGCCACCAGCACCAGCAGCAGCGCCAGCATCAGCCACGGGTGGGCGAACATCAGCCACAGCACGGCGAGCACCGCGACGTCTTCGCCGGCCGAGGCGGCGATGTTGGTGAAGGGTTCCGGCGAGGCGTTGATCAGGGCGCGCGTGCCGGCCTTGGTGAAGTGCGTGCCGGCCGCCAGCGTGCCGCCCAGCAGCGCCATCGCGGTCTGCCATTCGACGCCCTGGCCGCCGAAGGCCAGCGCGGCAAGCGCGGCGCCGGCGGGAATGCGGATGAAGGTATGCACGGTGTCCCAGATTGAATCCAGCAGCGGGATCTTGTCGGCGAAAAACTCGATGGTCAGCATCAGGGCGGCGGCGCCCAGCAGCCAGGTGTGTTCGAGCAGTTGCAGGCCCGGCGGCAGCGCTATCCAGCCCAGCCTGCCGGCCAGGCCGACGACGAACAGCGCGGTGTAGAGCCGCAGGCCCGAGGCCCAGCCAAGCCCGGCGGCCAGTGCCAGGAGGCCGGCAAGGTCGAGCGGCAGATGGGCCAGGTCCATGATCGATGCTCCGTGCTGAGGAAAGCTCACGTCGCCACTATAGCTCCTGGCCGCAATTCCTCAAGTCGAGTCCGCAGCGAACCGTGCAAACTGCCACATGTGTCGACAATTTGCGGCAGGCCTTTTTCGGGCACACTTGTAAGCAATCGCGGCTTTGGCCGACCAAGCCAGACCATCTCCGGAGACACGGCATGCATGACACGCTGCACCTGCTGACCCAGACCGACTTTCCCGCCATCAGGCGACGCGGGATCGAAACCCTGCAACTCAACCTCGGCTACCGCTGCAACCAGAGCTGCCTGCACTGCCACGTCAATGCCGGGCCCAAGCGCACCGAGGAAATGACGGCTGAAACCATCGATGCGGTGCTTGCCTTCATTGCCGCCAGCCCCGGCATCCGGACCATCGACCTCACCGGCGGCGCGCCGGAACTCAACCCGCAGTTCCGTCGCCTGGTGATCGCGGCGCGCGCGCGCGGCCTGCGCGTGATCGACCGCTGCAACCTGACCATACTCGAAGAGCCGGGTTTCGCCGACCTGGCCGATTTTCTCGCCGGCCACCGGGTCGAGATCGTCGCCTCGCTGCCCTGCTACCTCGAAGAGAACGTCGACCGGCAGCGCGGCAAGGGCGTGTTCGAAGCCAGCCTGCGCGCGCTGAAGAAACTCAATGCGCTGGGTTACGGCCAGGAGGGCAGCGGTCTCGGCCTCAACCTGGTCTACAACCCGCAGGGGCCCAGCCTGCCGCCGCCGCAGGCCGCGCTGCAGGCCGACTACAAGCGGCATCTCGGCGAAAATTACGGCATCGTCTTCAACGAGTTGTTCACCCTGGCCAACATGCCGATCCAGCGCTTCGGCAGCACGCTGATTTCCAGGGGCCAGTTCAATGCCTACATGGAGCTGCTGCGCACGGCACACCATGACGACAACCTGGACCAGGTGATGTGCCGCAGCCTGGTCAGCATCGACTGGCAGGGCTATCTCTACGACTGCGACTTCAATCAGCAACTGGGCCTGGCGATTCCCGGCGTGCGCAGCGGCCGCCTGCATATCACCGAGGCCGCCGCGATCGGCCTGGACGGTCAGCCGATCCGCATCGCCGATCACTGCTATGGCTGCACCGCCGGCCAGGGTTCGAGTTGCGGCGGCGCGCTGGGCCACGAGACGGCCCCGGCGCCCGGCTGCGGCCGTTGAAGACCCCGCCCGCCGACAGGAAATCTGAAACGTCTGGAAAGAATCCGCGATGACTCCACTGCACGACATCGACGCCTGCGTGTTCGACGCCTACGGCACGCTGTTCGACTTCAACAGCGCCGCGAGCGCCGCCAGGGATGAACTGGGCGAGGACTGGCAGCGCCTGTCCGAGCTGTGGCGCCTGAAGCAGTTGCAATACACCTGGCTGCGCGGACTGGCGGAACATCATGCCGATTTCTGGCAGGTCACCGGCGACGCGCTGGACTTCGCGCTGGCCACGCTCAACATCGAGCGGCCCGGCCTGCGCGCGCGCCTGATGAATCTCTACCTCCAGCTCAGCACCTATCCGGAAGTGCCGGCCATGCTGCAGGAATTGAAGCAACGCGGCATCAAGCTCGCCATCCTGTCCAACGGCAACCCGCCGATGCTGGCCGCGGTGGTGAGCAATTCCGGACTGGAGGGCGTATTCGATGCCGTGCTGTCGGTCGAGGAAGTCGGCGTGTACAAGCCGCATCCGCTGGTCTATGGGCTGGCCGCGCAGCGCCTGGCGATCACGCCGTCGCGCATCTGCTTCCTTTCGTCGAACGGCTGGGACGCCTATTCGGCCAAGGCCTTCGGCTTTCGCGTGATCTGGTGCAACCGCTTCGGCCAGGCCCCGGAACGGATCCCGGCGACGCCGGACGGCGAGATCGACAACCTCGGCGCGCTGCCGGCCCTGCTCGAGCAGGCCTAGCCCGCGCCCACAGGCCGGCTTGCCGCGCAGAGTTGGCGCTTGCCGGCGCGCGAAGCGCTTTCCCCGGCAGACAGAGTCCGACCCGGCGACGGCAAGGCGAGGTGGACGCCCGATTGCCAAATGCGTATGCTGATCCAGGAAGTTGGCGGCGGGCTGCCGCAATCCGCAGCCGCCCACCCCGACCTGCAAGCCTAGCCCACCAATGTCCGACTAAAACTCGAAGCAAGATCATGGCGGCATCTGCGATAGCAAGCATCAACTTCAAGGCGGCAGCACTTGAGTTGCTGCCCGAGGGCGCCAACTTCGAGGCCTGCCTGAGCTGCGGGCTTTGCTCTTCGGGCTGCCCGGCCGCGGGGATGGAGAACATGGATCCCCGCAAGTTCATCCGCATGGCGCTGCTGGGCATGGACGAGGAGCTGTCGACCACGCCCTGGATCTGGTGCTGCACGATGTGCAAGCGCTGCCAGTACGTGTGCCCGATGAGCATCGACGTCTCGCAACTGGTGTTCCTCGCCCGCGGCAACTGGCCCGAAGACCGGAAGCCCGCGGGAATCGTGCGCTCCTGCCAGCTCGCCACGTCCAGCGATTCGACCAGCGCGATGGGCATGCCGCCGGCCGACTTCGTCGCCGTGGTCGAGGAAGTGCTGGAGGAAGTCCGCGCCGCGCAGCCGGATTTTCGCCACCTGCAGGCGCCGATCGACAGGCGTGGTGCCCACTTCTTCGTCAACCAGAACTCGCGCGAGCCGATGAACGAGCCGGAAGAAATGGTTCCGCTGTGGAAGATCTTCGACGTGGTCGGCGCCGACTGGACCTATGCCTCGAAAGGCTGGGCGGCGGAGAACTTCTGCATGTTCTCGGGCAACGAAGACGCCTGGCGCGAAGTCGTCCGCAAACGCGTCGACGCGGTCAATCAACTCGGCTGCGAAGTCTGGCTCAACACCGAGTGCGGCCACAGCTACTACTCGATGTGGCAGGGCATCGAACGCTTCGGCCTGGAGGCGAACTTCCGCCTCGAAAGCATCGTCACCTACTACGCCCAGTGGATACGCGACGGCAAGCTGCCGGTCGATGCGCGCTGGAATTCCCAGGGCATCAAGTTCACCGTGCAGGACCCCTGCATGATCGTGCGCAAGGCCTACGGCGACGCCATCGCCGAGGACATGCGCTTCGTCGTCAGGACCCTGGTCGGCGAGGAGAACTTCGTCGACATGCAGCCCAACCGCAGCGCCAACTATTGCTGCGGCGGCGGCGGCGGTTTCCTCCAGGCCGGCATGACCGAGCAGCGGCGGACCTACGGCAAGCGCAAGTTCGACCAGATCGCTGCCACCGGCGCCGCCTACGTGCTGACGCCCTGCCACAACTGCCATTCGCAGATGCACGACATCGGCCGCTTTTACGGCGGGCACTACGGCGTGGTGCATCTGTGGACGCTGATCTGCCTCTCGCTGGGGATACTCGGCAAGAACGAGCGCATCTACCTGGGGCCGGAGCTGCGCGGCTGAACCATGTCCTCCGACGCAACGACACTGGAGACCGAGGTACTGATCATCGGCGGCGGCGTGACCGGCGCCGGGATCATGCGCGACCTGGCGCTGCGCGGCATCCAGAGCCTGCTGATCGACAAGCGCGACCTCTGCGCCGGCGCCTCGGGCGGCAACCACGGCCTGCTGCATTCCGGCGCCCGCTATGTCTCCACCGATCCCGGCGCGGCGATCGAATGCCGCAAGGAAAACGCGTTGCTCAAGCGGCTTGCGCCGCAGTGCATCGAGACCGCCGGCGGCCTGTTCGTCGCAGTCCAAGGCGATGATCCGGAATTTGCCGATCGGTTTCCGGCCCTGTGCCAGCATGCCGGCATCGACTGCGGGGAACTGACTCCCGCCGAAGCGAGACGGCTGGAACCCGTGCTTTCGGAAAAGCTGTTCAAGGCCTATCGGGTGCCGGACGCCACCATCGATCCCTTTCACCTCGCCATGCTGAATGTCGATCACGCCCGCCTGCTCAACGGCAGTCTCTATCGCCCGCATACGGAGGTTCTGCGTTTCGAAGTCGCGGCAGGGGAAATCCGCGCCGCCATCTGCCACGACCATCTGCACAACCGCCGCCTGACGATCCGCGCCAGGCAGTTCGTCAATGCCGGCGGCGCCTGGGCCATGAACATCGCGCGGCTGGCGGCATGTACCGACGTGCACCTGCTCTACGCCAAAGGCACCATCCTGGTCAGCAACGACCGCCTGGCGCAACGCGTCATCAACCGTCTGCGACCTCCCGGCGACGGCGACATCCTGGTGCCGGGCGGCACGGTTTCCCTGCTCGGCACCACCTCGACCCGGGTCGAGGACCTGGAACAGGTCTCCCCCACGGCGGAGGAAATCGACCGCAACATCCGCGAGGGCGCGGCAATGATCCCGGCGCTGGCCGGTGCCCGCTACATCCGGGCCTTTTCCCGGGTGCGGCCGCTGCTGCAGCCCAGCGGAACCACGGACCGCGCCGCGACGCGCGGCTTCGCCCTGCTCGATCACGCGTCGCAGGGGGTGGACAATTTCTGCACCATCACCGGCGGAAAACTGACGACCTTCCGCCTGATGGCGGAAAGGACCGCCGACCTCGTCGCCCGTCGCCTCGGCAACGACCGGGCCGGCCTGACCGCGACCGTGCCGCTGCCCGACAACGAAGCCAGCAGCTGGGCCGATCCCGCCGCCGCACCGAAACGCTGGCATCACGACCGCGACCCTGACGACATGATTCTCTGCGAATGCGAAATGGTGCCGCAGTCGGCGATCGAACAGGTCTTCGCCAACTCGCCGGACATCGAAAAGGAGCGCACCATAGACTTGATCGCGCTCCGCACCCGGGCCGGCAAAGGCCCCTGCCAGGGTTCCTTCTGCGGCATCCGCATCGGCTCCTATCTCTACGACCGGGGCTACTACCGCGACGCGACCGGTCTTGCCCACTTGCGCGACTTTCTCGACGAACGCTTCAAGGGCCAGCGCAGCGTGATCTGGGGACCGCAGGCGGCGCAGATGGAACTGGCGGAAGCCCTGCACTGCGGACTGCTCGGCCTCGACACGCTGGAGGACGAATGATGCGCGGCAGCGGCACAGCGCGGCAGTTCAGCACCCAACTGGCCGTGATCGGCTCGGGGATCGCCGGTTTTGCCGCGTCGATCTTTGCCGTGAACCGCCAAATCGCCACGGCGCAGGTCGGCAACACCGGGGCGCTGGCCTATACCACGGGCTACCTGGATCTGATCGGCAAGCGCGGGGGCGCGGTGGTCGTCGATCCGTGGCAGGCCCTGGCCAGCCTGCGCGAATCGGAGCCGAAGCATCCGCTGAGTCGGCTCGACACCGGCGACATCCGGCAGGCCTTCACCGAATTCACCGATTTTCTGGGTGCCTGCGGGCTGGCCTACAGCGCGCCGGGGACCGGCAATCTCACGGCGCTGACCCCGGCCGGCACCCTGAAACAGACGCTCTGCGTGCCGGCCACCATGGCCGCCGGAGCGCGCGCCCTGGCCGCCGACGCCCCCTGCGTGATCGTCGACTTCAAGGGCCTGAAGGGATTCAGCGGTGCCGAGCTGGCGGCCAATCTGCGCCAGCGCTGGCCGCGGGTGACGACGCAGCGCATCGTTTTTCCCGGCATGGAACGCGGCGAGATCTATCCCGAAGTCATGGCGCGGGCGCTGGAAGTTGCCGCGACCCGGGAACAGCTCGCCGCGGCATTGCGCGCCGTTGCCGGAACGGCCGAGCTCATCGGCCTGCCGGCGATCCTCGGCATGCACCGTCCGGACCAGGTGCGGGCGGAACTGGAACGACTCACCGGCCGCGAAATCTTCGAGATTCCCACCATGCCGCCTTCGGTGCCGGGCATCCGCCTGCGCGAGCTGATGCAACAGGTGCTGCCGCAAAAAGGCGTGACCCTGATTCCCCAGCAGAGGGTCACCGCGCTGAGCTTCGAGGGCGACGGCGCGACCCTCGCCCTCTGCGACGCCTTCGGCCCGATCCGGGTGCACGCGCAGGCGGTGATCCTGGCCACCGGCCGTTTCCTGAGCGGCGGCCTCGAAGCGCATCCGGCGGGAATCCGCGAGCACCTGCTGGACCTGCCGGTGACCCAACCGGCGGACCGGGCCGACTGGTACCGCGCCCGCTACACCGATCCGCGCGGCCATCCGATCAATAGTGCCGGCATCGAGATCGATGATTCATTCCGGCCATTGACCGGCGAGGGCCGCCGCTACCATGAGCGCCTGTTTGCCGCCGGAGTCATCCTGGCCCACCAGGACTGGATTCGGGGCCGCAGCGGAGCCGGCATCGCCATCGCCACGGCCTTCAAGGCAGTGACGGAAGCGGAACGGTTTCTGGCAGGCCGGCAAGCCATGGCCCCCGGCGCCCCACCGCTCCAATGCCATTAACATTGCCGCCCACTTGCCCCGCATGATGCCAATTGTGAATATCATTAATGGTATTCACGTTATATTGATACAACTTCCCCAGCGAAAATCGGAATTCAGGCAACCAAAGGAGAGCACCATGCGATTCAAAGCACTCACCGCCACCTTGTTCGCCGCCGGCCTTCTCGGCAGCGCCACGGCCCAGGCCCAGACCGAGATTCAGTGGTGGCATTCGATGGGGGGCGCGCTCGGCGAGGCGCTCAACGGGCTGGCCACCAAGTTCAACGCCAGCCAGCAGGAATACAAGGTGGTCCCCGTCTACAAGGGCCAGTACCCCGAATCGATGACGGCGGCGATCGCCGCGTTCCGCGCCGGCAACGCGCCGCACATTCTGCAGGTGTTCGAGGTCGGCACCGCAACCATGATGGCGGCCAAGGGCGCCATCGTTCCGGTGGCCAAGGTGATGACGGACGCCAAGGAACCCTTCGACCCGAAGGCCTACCTACCCACCGTGGCGGGCTACTACTCGGACATCCAGGGCAACATGCTGTCCCTCCCCTTCAACAGCTCTACCGCGCTTTTCTACATCGACCGCAACAAGTTCAAGGCGGCCGGCTTGCCGCCGGTGCCGCCCAAGACCTGGAAAGAGCTGATCTCCGTGGCGGAGAAGCTGAAGGCTGCCGGGCAGGACTGCGTTTATACGTCCGGCTGGCCAGCCTGGGTTCACGTCGAGAACTTCAGCGCCTGGCACAACGTGCCGATCGGCACCAAGCAGAACGGCATGGGCGGCGTCGACACCGAGTTCAAGATCAACTCGCCGCTGCATGTGCGCCATGTGACAATGCTCGGCGACATGGTGAAGAAGGGCCTGTTCACCTACGCCGGGCGCACCAACCAGGCGGACTCCAAGTTCCAGTCCGGGGAGTGCGCGATGGCCACCATCAGCGCCGGCGCGCTGGCAGGTACCATCAAGGCGGGCAAGACGGATTGGGAACTGAGCTTCCTGCCCTACCACGACGATGTGAAAGGCGCGCCGCAGAACTCGATCATCGGCGGCGCTTCGCTGTGGGTGATGGGCGGCAAGAAACCGGCCGAGTACAAGGGTGTGGCGAAGTTCCTGTCCTTCCTCTCGCAACCCGAAATCCAGATGGAATGGCACACCACCACGGGCTACGTGCCGATCACCAAGGCCGCCTACGAACTGACGCGCAAGTCGGGTTTCTACGACAAGAATCCTGGGCGGGACATGGCCGTCAGGCAACTGACCTTGAACGCGCCGACCGAGAACTCGAAGGGTCTGCGCTTCGGCAACTACGTGCAGGGCCGCGAGGTGATCGAGGAAGAGATGGAGGCCGTGTTCGCGGGCAAGAAGGACGCCAAGACGGCAATGAACGACGCGGTAACGCGGGGCAACCTGATCCTGCGCAAGTTCCAGGCAGCGAACAAGTAAGCGCGGTCCGCAGGCACGCCGAATGGAAAAGCGCGTAGTCTTCCGCTCGGCGTGGCTGCCCTATCTGCTGCTGGCGCCGCAGCTCGCCATCACCATCGTCTTCTTCTTCTGGCCGGCGGGCCAGGCGGTCTGGTACTCGTTCCAATTGCAGGACGCCTTCGGCCTGCACAGCGAGTTCGTCGGCTTCGACAACTTCACGGCGCTGTTCAAGGATCCGCACTATCTTGAGTCATTCAAGACCACGGCCGTGTTCAGCGTCTCCGTGGCAGGCCTCGGCATCGCAATCTCGCTGCTCCTCGCCACCATGGCCGACCGCGTGGTGCGCGGTGCGCTGGCCTACAAGACGGTCCTGATCTGGCCTTACGCGGTCGCGGCGGCGGTCGCCGGCGTGCTGTGGGCGTTCATGTTCGCGCCGTCCATCGGCATCGTCACCTACGTGCTGAAGGGCCTCGGCGTCGACTGGAACTGGATCATCAAGGGCGACCAGGCGATGCTGCTGATCATCATCGCTTCGGTGTGGAAGCAGATCAGCTACAACTTCCTGTTCTTCCTCGCCGGGCTGCAGTCGATTCCGAAGTCGCTGATCGAGGCGGCGGCGATCGACGGCGCAGGGCCGGCGCGACGTTTCTGGACCATCGTGCTGCCGCTGCTGTCACCGACCGCCTTCTTCCTGCTGGTGGTCAACATCGTCTACGCGTTTTTCGAGACCTTCGGCGTGATCGACGCGACCACACAAGGCGGACCGGCACAGGCGACCCAGATACTCGTCTATAAGGTCTATCACGACGGGGTGAAATCGGCCGACATCGGCGGTTCGTCGGCGCAATCGGTGATCCTGATGATCATCGTCATCGCGCTGACCGTGGTCCAGTTCCGCTTCATCGAGCGCAAGGTGCAGTACTGATGGGTGTCCGATGGTAGAGAAACGGCCGTTGCTCGACTTCATCACGCACGCCGTCCTGATCGTCGGCGCCTTGGTGATCGCGTTCCCGCTCTACGTCACCTTCGTCGCGTCCACGCTGTCGCTCGAAGAGATCATGACGGTGCCGATGCCGCTGCTGCCGGGCGGCCATTTCATCGAAAACTATTCCCAGGTGCTGTTGGGCGGGTCGACCACGGGCTCCAAGGCGGCGGTGCTGGACATGCTGATCAACAGCACGGTGATGGCCCTGGCGGTGCCGCTGGGCAAGACCACCATTTCGATCCTGTCGTCGTTCGCCATCGTCTATTTCCGCTTCCCGCTGCGCAATTTCTTCTTCTGGATGATCTTCGTCACGCTGATGCTGCCGGTCGAGGTGCGCATCATCCCGACCTTCAAGGTGATGGCCGACCTCGGCCTGCTCAATACCTATGCCGGCCTGACGCTGCCGCTGATCGCCTCGGCCACCGCCACTTTCCTGTTCCGCCAGTTCTTCATGACCATCCCGGACGAACTGGCCGAGGCGGCCCGCATCGACGGCGCCGGGCCGATGCGCTTCTTCTGGGACGTGGTGCTGCCGCTGTCGAAGACCACCATGGCGGCGCTCTTCGTCATCCAGTTCATCTACGGCTGGAACCAGTACCTGTGGCCGCTCTTGATCACCAGCGACGAGTCGATGTACACCGTGGTGATCGGCATCAAGCGCATGATCGTCGGCGGCGACTCGGCCAACGAATGGAACTTGATCATGGCCACCGCGATGCTGGCCATGCTGCCGCCCGCGGCGGTGGTGCTGCTGATGCAGAAGTGGTTCGTCAAGGGGCTCGTGGAAACCGAAAAATGAGAAAGCGATAATGGCCAGCGTATCGATCCGCAACGTGCACAAATCCTTCGGTACGGTCAAGGTGATCCAGGGCATCGACGTCGACATCGGCGACGGCGAGTTCGTGGTGATGGTCGGGCCTTCGGGCTGCGGCAAGTCGACGCTGCTGCGCATGGTGGCGGGGCTGGAGACCATCACCTCGGGCGAGATCGCGATCGGCGAGCGCGTGGTGAACGACATCGAGCCCAAGGACCGCAACATTGCCATGGTGTTCCAGAACTATGCGCTCTACCCGCACATGTCGGTGCGCCAGAACATGGCCTATGGCCTCAAGATCCGCCGCATGGCTCCGGCCGACATCGAGGCGCACGTCAAGCGGGCGGCGGAGATCCTGGAACTCGGGCCCTATCTCGATCGCAAGCCGCGCGAGCTTTCCGGCGGCCAGCGCCAGCGCGTCGCCATGGGCCGCGCCATCGTGCGCGAACCCGCGGTATTCCTGTTCGACGAGCCCCTATCGAATCTCGACGCAAAGCTGCGGGTGCAGATGCGCGCCGAACTGCAGGCACTGCATCGCCGGCTGGCGACCACCAGCCTCTACGTAACGCATGACCAGGTCGAGGCCATGACCCTGGCGCAACGCATGATCGTGATCAACGCCGGGCGTGCCGAGCAGATCGGGGCGCCGCTCGATGTGTACGAGAAGCCGGCCACCACCTTTGTCGCCGGCTTCATCGGTTCGCCGCCGATGAACCTGATTCCGACCCGGCGCAAGGACCGGGACATCCTGCTCGGCCTGCGCCCGGAGCATCTCGAACCCTGCGCGCCGGGCGAGGCGATGCTGACGGTCGACGTCGATCTGGTGGAGCCTCTGGGCAGCGACACGCTGGTCTACGGCCATCTCGCCGGGGACACCAACGGCACCCGGGTCACCGTGCGCCTGCATCAGTCGTTCGCGGCGCACGTCGGCAAGCTGCCGCTACGCTACGCGCCGGAGCACGAACACTATTTCGATGCGGCCAGCGGACTGCGCATCGACGAGATCTGAGGCAAGGTTTCGCGCCTCCGGCCGGGCCTACCTTGCCGCCAGCAGCGCCTCGGCAAGTTCGACGAATCCGGCGCCGGCACGCGCGGCGGTGACCCAGGCCGGTTTGTGCTCCAGACGGCCGGCACAATCGAGCACGTTGGCGACGCCCACTGCATTCGGAAAGAAACCGAACATCGGCGCGTCGTTGGGCGAATCGCCGACGAATATCCAGCGCTGCCGATCCGCCTCGGACTCCAAGGAAATTCCGAATTCTTCGGCCAGCATGCGGCGCGTCGTGCTCAGTTTGTCGTAGTCGCCGAACCAGCCGTTGACGTGGATGGAACTTACCTTTGCGCGCATGCCGGCCGCTTCCATGCACCGCACGATGGCGTCGATTGCGGCCGGTGGCAGGGGCGCGACATCCTCGCAAAAATCGATCGCCAGATCGGCGACGCGGCAGAACTGGTCCGAGGCCAGCGCGGAGCCCGGCACGGCGGCGAGTATTTCGGCAGCGAGGGCGTCGATCCGCCTTTGCCGGTCGGCCGGCGGCTGCCCGACAAAGACGGTCCTGAGCCGCCTGGCGCCGGCCTCGTAGCGCATCCAGAAGGCGCCATTCTCGCCCACCACGGCATCGACCGGCCACATGCGGGCGATGTGGTCGCACCAGCCGGCGGGCCGGCCGGTCACCGGAATCACCTTGATGCCGGCGCTTTGCAGGCGTTCCAGCGCAGCGTAAGCGGCGGCGGTGAGGCGCCCTGTGGTGGTGATCGTGTCGTCGATATCGGCCAGTACGCCGACCGTCCGCGCGCGCGCCGCCAGGGAAAATCCTGCCAGCGGCTGCATCCTGTCCGCGGCGCTCATCGCCCCGCCCCGGCGCAGTCGATCGCCGGCAGGTCGGATTCCGTGGCTTGGCTGTTCATCGATCGGCACTCGCGGGATGGTGGCGGGATCAGCCTATTATCATCCAATGACCGCCCGCGCAATCGGGCCGGCAAGGCCGGCGACTTCGCTTTGCGGCGGTCGTGGCGCCCGTCGCCGGGCGACGGCCCGCGTCAGTACTGCTGGCTGCGCAGGCGCTGGGCCTCGTTGTAATTGCCCCGCGCGATGGCATCCTGGATCGCCTGCTGGCGGATGGCGCGGGTCTGGTTGGCGGCGTCCTGGTCGCGACGACGCGCCTCGGCCAGCAGCCGGGACTGTTCCATCTGCTGGCGGCGTTGCTCCGCCTGCGCCGCCTGCTGCTCCTGGCGGTAGGCGGAATCGAGGCGGGCCTTGTCGTCGCGCATGCGCGCCTCCGTGAGTTGCAGGTCGCGCAATTCGGCGGCGCGCTCCTGGGCCGCGATCGATGCCTCCAGGGCGATCTTCTGGTTGTCGACCACCCGGTCGCTGATCTCGGCCTTGCGCCGGATCTCCTCGCTGCGGATTTCAGCTTCCTTCAGGCGCAGTTCGCGCTCGGATTTGTCCTTCATGTAGCCCAGCCCGAGATAGCCCGCGCCGAGCAGCACGATTGCAACCAGCAACACCTTCATGCCACCGCCGGCCTGCGCGGCATAGGCCGGTGCCAGGGCCTGGTCCATGGGTGCGGAGGTGGCCGGCCGGCTCTTGATCTGTTCCATCAGGCGCCGGTCGAACTGCTCGCGCGCAACCGCATCGCCCAGGGTTTCCACGGCATAGCGGGTCTCGGCATCGAGCGGCTGAGCGGATTTCCTGAGGCCGCCGATGAGCTCGGCCAGTTCGGCGTCGCTGCAGTCGGCGGGCACGCCGAGTACCGAATACAGGGAGTTCTTGCGCCGCAGCGCAAGCTGCCCGCGCAAGTCGACGCGCAGACGCTGCAGATCGTATTCGGCCTGCCGGTAGCCATCTTCGGATGTCATGACGCCCCCTTGATATCCATTATTCCAGTAGGGAAATATAACCCAAGCTCATGACGCTGGCAATATCCGGAAGCCATACGACAGGTCAATAGCTGGCGCCGGCGTCCCACATCGCGGGCGCGAAACGCACCACGCGATTGCGACCGCTCGATTTGGCCTGGTACAGGGCCACGTCGGCGAACTTGACCACCTGCCAGAAGGTGTCCGAATCCGTCGGAAATTCGGCGACGCCGATCGAAATGGTCTTTTGCAGTATGCCGCCGGCCAACGGAATCTTGGTCGCCTCGACCTTGGCGCGGATCTTTTCCGCGACGTCCATCGCCGCGGCGGCATCCGTATCGTTCAGCACCAGGAGGAATTCCTCGCCGCCGTAGCGCACGGCGATGTCCGAAGCGCGCACGCTGCGCACCAGGATCTCGGCCAGGGTCTTCAGCACCTTGTCGCCGACCTCGTGGCCGTGGGTATCGTTGACCTGCTTGAAGAAATCCAGGTCGAGCATCAGCACCGAGAACGCGCTCTTGCGCCGCTGGCTGCCGGCCACCAGCGCGGCCACGTATTCTTCGAGGAAGCGGCGGTTGTAGAGGCCGGTCATGGCGTCGCGCAGGGCATTTTCGCGCAGGTGCTCCATGAGTCGCCTGGCCTCCAGCACCGGTCCGGCTTCGCGCAGATAGACGGCGACAAACGGCATCATCAGGCGCGCCAGCGCGCCTTCGTCGGCGGCGACGACGACTTGCACCACGCAGATGGCCGAACCGGACTGGGTGATCGGCAGGCAGATGTGGGTGTCGCCGGCGGATCCGGGACGGAACATGGTGCATAGCCCGGGGTAATCCACGGCATTGACTTCGTGGCCGGTGCGGTGGGCGCGACAGAAGCTGGCATCGACCACCACCTGCGGATCGCAATGGCGGCAGGCGGCGCCGGCTTCGCCGTCGACCACGATCGGCGTCATGCGGTTCTTGCTCGCCGCAACTTCATAAATCGAGAAGCGCTTGAAGTCGTATTTGCGCCGCAGCATGTCGGACAGCCGCTGGTAGATTTCGAGCTTGGTCTGGTCTTCCTCGATCGCCTGCTTGAACTGCGAGGCTTCGACCAGGCTTTCCACCAGCTCCGTGGTGTGCACCAACTGGTTGCCGCCTTCGCGCACCACCTGGTGGCCCATCAACTGGCCGACGCGGGTGCGGATGGTGCTTACCTCGCGTTCGAGGAAGGCCATCAGTTGATTGATGTTGAGGGCGATCTCGCCCACTTCGTCGTTGCTGCGCTGGCGAATGCGCCCGGAGAAATTGCCGCCCACCGCCTGCGAGGTGACTTCCTGCACGCTTTGCGCGGCTTCCGCCAGCGGATTCATCATGCGCCGCAGCAGCCCCAGGGCCAGCAGCGCGGCCGCCAGCACCGCCAGGCTGACCAGGGCCACGGCGATGATGCCCTGGCGCCGCACTTCGGCCAGGGAGATGTCGATGCTGATCGCGCCCAGCACCGTGCCGGCGCTCACCGTGTGGCATTGCAGGCAATTGGGCACGCCGTCGTTGCCGGCAACGTAGGGAATCACCGCGCGAAACATCAGCTCGCCGTCGGCGTCGGCCACCTCGAAGGTTTCCCTGCCGGTGCGCAGAACCTCGGTGACATCCTGGCTGTCGGCACCTTCGCTGGACAGGCCCGGTCCGAACTGCTTGACCACGGCCGGGCCGCGCGCCACGCGCACCCGATGCACGCCGGGAACGCCGGCCAGCCGCGTCAGAAACTGCTCGCGCTTGCCTATGCTGCCGTTGATCATGCTCTCGGTCAGGCCGACCTTGACCGTCTCGGCCACCGAGCGCGCATGGCGTTCCGCGGTATAGATCGAGAAGCGGCGAAAGCTCAATGCGGACAGCACGGTCAGCACCACGACCAGCACGGCGAGGATGCCGACGAAGAACACCTGGGTTTTGTCTTTGAGTTTCATGGGTTCAGGTAGCCGCGTCCCTATGCTGTTTGCCTGCACGAAAAAAGTCGCATGCTAGCAAATAACCATGCCCGGGGGATGGCAAATCGAGCCGCGACATGCCGTGCGGCGCCGAATGCCGCGATCAACGGTGCTCACGTCGCGCCGGGCGCAAACAGCTTTTGCTTGAGGCAGGCCGGACAGAGGCAAGTCGCCGGCGCTGCGGCATCGGCCGGCGCCGGCAGCGGCAGCAGGGGCGGCAGACTGGCGCACCAGCACTGCGCATCGCCGGCTTCCATGCCGCAGCGAAATTGTGCACCGCATTGCGCACAAACACCGGTCGGCGCATCGGTCGCCGAAGCCGCACTCACGGCGTGCCGCCGCTGCCGAAGCGGCGGCACGCCGCGCGCAGCACGTCCATCTGCCGGCGGTAGTTGCTGCAGCCGGCGCAGATCCAGACATGCAGGCGCAGCCCCGCCCGCTCGGCCAGGCTCAGCGGACGGTCCTGTTCCTGCGACATCAATTCGGTCGCCTGTTTGCAAGTCAGCATTTCAGGTTTTCGCTCCGGCAAACCAACTGTCTTCGAGGCAAGCGCGCAAGCCCGTGCGGGCGCGATGCAGCACCACCCAGCAATTGGACGCGCTGATGCCGGTTTCCTTACAGATTTCCCCGGCCTCGAAGCCGAGGAATTCCCGCATCATGAAGACGCGTGCGGTCTTTTCCGGCAGGTGATCGAGGCAGGCCTCGAACACGCGCCAGAACTGCTGCTGCTCGAATGAAGCCTCCGGATCGGCCCAGCGTCCCGGCCGCGCAGACTCCTGCCAATGGCCGCGCCGATCGAACAGCGACTCGTTGAGCAGCTCGTCGGCAGCCTCGTCCTCGGCCAGCGAGGTCGCGGAGATTTCGCGGCTCTGGGCACGGATGATGTCGATGATCTTGTTGCGCAGGATGGAAATCAGCCAGGTCTTGTAGGACGAGCGGCTTTCGAAGCGATGGCCGCCCGTCAGCGCCGCGAGCAGGGTTTCCTGCACCGCATCCTCGGCGGCGCCCGCGTCGCGCAACTGCAGGCGCGCGAAGCGCAGCAGGTCGGGGCGCAGGGCGTTCAGCTCGCTTTGACGATCCAGTTCCATGGGGCGCGCAGGGCTATCGGAGGGAACGCATTTTGACCCAGGATGACTAAGATGGGCAAACCTTCCGATTCTGTAAGGAATCCGCAGGCCACCACGACCACAGCCCATCGCAGGCAAGCAGCCAGGCGCATCCCCGACAGCGCCCCGACCACAGGAGAGCCACATGAACCGTCGCCACTGGATTTTCCGGATATCCGGCCTCGCCGCCGCCACCGCGCTGCCCTGGGGCAGCGCCGGCGCCGCCAGCAGCTTTGCACTGACCAAGCCGAAGCAGGAATGGAAAAAGCTGCTGAGCCCCGACGCCTACCGCGTGCTGTTCGAGGAAGGCACCGAGCCCGCCGGCAGCAGCCCGCTGAATGCGGAAAAGCGCGCGGGCAGCTTCATCTGCGCCGCCTGCAACCTGCCGCTGTTCGACAGCGCCCACAAGTACGAAAGCGGCACCGGCTGGCCCAGCTTCTGGCAGCCGCTGGCCGGCGCCGTCGGCACTTCGACCGACTTCAAGCTGATCCTCCCGCGCACCGAGTACCACTGCTCGCGCTGCGGCGGGCATCAGGGCCATGTCTTCAACGACGGCCCGCAGCCCACCGGCAAGCGCTACTGCAACAACGGCGTGGCGCTCGCCTTCGTGCCCAAGGGTGCGCCTTTGCCGGCGCTGCGGACATGAGGCCGGCTTGCTTGGCCCGGGCGATGGCGCTCTGCGCCCTCCTCGCAGGGGCCGCCCAGGCCGCGACGCCGCCGGCGCCCGCCGCGGCTCCGGGCCGCGCCACGGCGATCTTCGCCGGCGGCTGCTTCTGGTGCATCGAAAAGGACTTCGAGAAACTCGCCGGGGTCATCGAAGTGGAATCCGGCTATACCGCAGGCAAGACGCCGAACCCGAGCTACGAACAGGTCAGCGCCGGCAGCACCGGCCACGCCGAGGCGGTGCGGGTGATCTACGACCCGCAGAAAGTCAGCTACCCGCAACTGGTCGATTATTTCTGGCGGCATATCGATCCGACGGTCAAGGACCGGCAGTTCTGCGACGTCGGCACCCAGTATCGCAGCGGCATCTACTGGCAGAACGAGACCGAGCGCAAGGCCGCCGAAGCCAGCCGCGACGCGCTGCTGAAGGGCGGCAAGTTCAAGACCATACACACCGAACTGGCGCCGGCGACGACCTTCTGGCTGGCCGAGGCATACCATCAGGACTATTACAAGAAGAACCCGATCCGCTACAACTACTACCGCAAGTCCTGCGGCCGCGACGCGCGGGTGGAAGAAGTCTGGAGCGGCAAGTAGGCTGCCATACTCCGCCGTCCCGCCAGCGCCAACTTTCGGGGCGCCGGCAGGGATTCGTCGGCACGCACCGGGCGGCGTTCTCGCGCTCGGCGCCATCACCATGAACAAGGAACAGACATGCACGAACTGGTCAAGGACTACTACGGCAGACAGTTGAGCAAATCGGACGACTTGAAGACCTCGGCCTGTTGCGACGCATCGAGCGTGCCGGGCTGGCTCAAGCCGCTCCTGGCGCGGATCCACCCCGAGGTGCTGGAACGCTATTACGGCTGCGGCCTGGTGGCGCCGCCGCTCCTGGCCGGCTGCCGCGTGCTCGACCTGGGCAGCGGGTCCGGGCGCGACGTGTATGCGCTGGCGCAGCTCGCCGGACCGACCGGCGAAGTCGTCGGCGTGGACATGACCGACGAGCAGCTCGCCGTGGCGCAACGCCATCGCGAACATCACCGCATCGCTTTCGGCTTCGAGCGCGACAACGTGCGCTTCCTGCACGGCTACATCGAGCGCCTCGACGAACTCGACCTGGCGCCGGGCAGCTTCGACGTCATCGTCTCCAACTGCGTGGTCAATCTGTCGCCCGACAAGGAGGCCGTGCTGCGCGGCGTGCAGCGCCTGCTCAAGCCCGGCGGCGAGTTCTACTTCTCCGACGTGTATGCCGACCGGCGCGTGCCCGATGCCGTGAGGAACGATCCGGTGCTCTACGGCGAATGCCTCGGCGGTGCGCTGTACTGGAACGACTTCCTCGGCTTGGCGCGGCAGGCGGGTTTCAACGACCCACGCCTGGTCGAAGACCGGCCGCTGGCGATCACCGATGCGGAATTGGCGCCGCGCACCGCCGGCGTGAACTTCTTCTCCGCCACCTACCGCCTGTTCAAGCTCGACGGACTCGAAGCCGACTGCGAGGATTACGGCCAGGCCGTGGTCTATCGCGGCAGCATCCCGCAGCAAGCCCAGGCCTTCGTCCTCGACCGCCATCACCGCATCGAAGCCGGCCGCGTCTTCCCGGTCTGCGGCAACACCTTCCGCATGCTCAAGGAAAGCCGGCTGGCGCCGCATTTCGATTTCATCGGCGACTTCACGCGCCACTACGGCATCTTCGAAGGTTGCGGCAAGGCGCTGCCCTTCGGCGGCAATGCGGGCGGCGGCGAGGCCGACGCAGAAAGCTGCGGCTGCTGCTAGGCGGTTCGCGCCATGGAAATCTTACTGCTCGGCGTCACCCTGTTGCTCGCCTTCGGCAACGGCGCCAACGACAACTCCAAGGGCTTCGCCACCGTCTGAGGTTCGACCGTCCTCCGCTACCGGCGCACCCTGGCCCTGGCGACGCTGGCCACGCTGGCCGACAGCCTGCTTTCACTGGCCCTGGCGCAGACGCTGGTCGCGCAATGCGCCGGCCGGGGCCTGGTGCCTGTAATTTGCGTCCCTCAACGATTGTTAGTATCGGCGCCAGAATCCTGCCAATTCTCCGTAACCACTCCCGGATAAGTGGCAAAGTCCTTGAGTTTGTTTGTCACCACGGCACGCCAAGCGACACGGCATGAGCCGCAACCATCTTGTCGAGATGATCATTCTTACTGTCGCGGCTTGCCATTCGAATCGGCCCACAGGCCACGCCTACCGGAACATCGCAGGACACAACCTGAATGTCATCAACCAACGCTGCGAGATTGACCCGCTCGTGCTCCGGTTCAGCGGATATGGCGACGCCGTATTCCAGTTCAGCATAGGTGATCGCCGACATCGCCACATCGCCGACGTAATATTGAGCGAAGCGCCGAGCCGGGCGAATCCTGATTTCGTCGCCTTCGCGCTCGATCTCAAGCGCCATGAGTGGAATAAGTATGCGCGTTCCAAGCTGTGTCCAAATGACATTCCGGGAAAACCAGAAGGTGCCTACGAGACAACCGGCTGGGTCGGAATGGGTGACTGGCTTGGCACGCGGGTGATAGCTACCAGGCACAGGAAATATCGTTCTCCAAGCAAAGTATCGTGTCAGCGGCGGCAACCCGTACTAAGCCGGCCTTTCGCTTGAGCAATCACCGACAGCAACTCAGGCCGACAATCAGACCTGTTCCACGCCATGGCGATTCGCACCGAAAGTTGGCGCTGGCGCGACGGTGCGTATTTCTTCACGCGACGCTCGCCTTGAGCGTCTTCACCCAGGCCGAAGGACTCATGCCGGTCTCGCGGATGAAGGCGCGCTGAAAGCCGTCGGCTTCATTCCCAACATGTACGCCAACATGGTCAACGTGCCCGGCGTGCTGAGCACCTACCTGCACGGCTACGCGGCCTTTCGCCAGAACTCGGGCCTGACGCCGGCCGAGCAGGAAGTGGTTTTTCTGGCCATCAGCCAGCAGAACGGCTGCAACTACTGCACCGCAGCGCACAGCATGCTGGCGGACAAGCTGTCGGGCGTACCGGCGCCAGTGCTGGCCGCGATCCGTTGCGGCCAGCCAATCCCGGATGCGAAGCTGGCGGCGCTCTACGGCTATGCGCAGGAACTGGTGAAGACGTCCGGCAAGCCCGGCCAGGCAGTCGCCGACGCCTTTCTTGCCGCCGGCTATACCGAAACCACAGCGCTGCAGGTGATTCTGGCCTCGGCGGTGAAAACGCTGTCGAACTACAGCAACCATCTGTTCCAGACCGAGGTCGACGACAGGTTTGCGGCCTACAAGGTGGCCTGAGTGTAAGTAATTCGCAGCGAATCCGACGACGTGGGTAGCAGGTGCGCAAGCGCGCCTCGGGCGTCTGCCACCCACGGCAGCGTCCAGGCAACCATTACCGGGAGATCGACCATGGACCAGATGCTGGACAAGCAAAAGTGCCACGACGTTGCCGTGAAGGGCAAGAACGACCGCGAGGCCGGCGCCAGAGCTTAAAACTGAGCTTAAAACTGAGCTGAAGCCTGGGCTGAACCATGTCCATCCGCGCTCGCTTGGCCATCGGCTTCGCGCTCCTGCTCGGACTGCTGTTCGCGGTCGCGGCCTTGCCGCTGCAGCGACTGGAGGCTTTGACCGCCAGAACCGCGGACATTGTCGACCGTCAGGCGCGGCTGGCGATCCTGTCGCAGCGCGCCAACCAGCACGCCCAGGCCGCGGCGATCGGCCTGCTCAACCTGATGCAGACCGGCGAGCGCGCAGCGCGCGTGCCGCTCTATGCCGCGATGGATGCCGACATCGCGGCGGCCGACATGGCCGTCGCCGATATTGAAATGGCGCTGCTGAATCCGGCGACGCGCGCCAACATCGAGCGCATCGCCGATCTGCGCCAGCGCTACGGCGATTTGTTCCAGCAAACCGTGGAGCTGATCGAGATCGAAGGCGCAGCGGCCGCGCGCCGGCATTTCGAGGACCGGACGCAGAAGGTCCTGAATACCCTGCTGTTCGAAACCCAGGCGCTGGAGACCCGATTGCTGGAAACCATGCAGGCCGAACTGGAGCAGCTCGGGGCAGCGGCGCTGCATGCGCGGCGGCTGGTGATCTTCCTTGCCGCCGGCGCCCTCGTCGCCGGCATCGCCATGGCCTGGACGATTGCGCGCAGCATCGTGGTGCCGGTGCGCGAAGCCGTGGCGGTCGCCGAACGCATCGCCGGCGGCGACTACCTAACCGCAGTCGCGAACGGCAGGCGCGACGAGGTCGGCGCCCTGCTCGCTTCGCTCGCCACCATGCGCGACAGCATTGCCAGCCGCGAGGAAAGGATCTCGCGCCTGGCCTATGTCGATCCGCTCACCGGCCTGCCCAACCGCACGCGCTTTCTGGAAATTCTCGGCATGCCGCCGGCCGGCAGCCGGGGCGCGCTGGTGATGCTGGGCATCGACCGCTTCGCGCCGATCAACAACGCGCTGGGCCATGCGGTCGGGGACCGCCTGCTGTGCCAGATCGCCGCGCGGCTGTGCGAAGTCCAGGGCAAGGGCTGCACGCTCGCCCGCCTCTGGGGCGACGAGTTCGCCTTGCTGCTGGCGGATGTCGACTGCACCGCCGCCGCGCGCCATGCCGAACGGATACTGGCGGCGCTGCGCGCACCGATGATGGTCGATGGCCAGCGTCTCGACATCGATGCCAGCCTCGGCATCGTCATGTATCCGCGCGATGGCGACGACGGAGCCACGCTGATGCGGCGCGCGCAGCGGGCGATGGCCCTGGCCAAGCGACGGCGCGCGGGCTATGGCTTCGGCGACGGTGACGAAGGCGAACCCGCCCACGAGGAGCTGTCCCTGATCGGCGAGATGCGCGAGGCGCTGGCGCGCGGCGATTTCCTGCTGCACTACCAGCCCAAGCTGGATTTGGCCGGGCAGCGCATCGCCGGCGCCGAAGCCTTGCTGCGCTGGCGGCATCCGGAACAGGGAATGATTGCGCCGGGACGCTTTATTCCCTTTGCCGAACAGACCGGCTTCATCCGCGAGATCACGCCCTGGGTGCTGGCGCGGGTGATCGCGGACGCCGCGCAGTGGCGGCGGGACGGCATCGCGGTGGTCGTTTCGGCCAATCTTTCCGCGCTCGATTTGCTGAATCGCGATCTCGTCGGCCTGGTGCGCCGCCTGCTCGACGAGTCCTCGCTGCCGGCCGACCGGCTCTGCCTGGAAATCACCGAGAGCGCGCTGATGGACGAGCCGGAACTGGCCCTGCAACACCTGAACGAGCTGGCGGCGCTCGGCGTCAAACTGTCGATCGACGACTACGGATCGGGCCAGGCATCGCTGGCCTACGTCAAGACCCTGCCGGTGCATGAACTGAAAATCGACCGCGCCTTCGTCGATGGCGTGGATACCGATGCGAAGAACGCCGCGATCGTGCGCTCGACCCTGCTGCTGTGCCGCGAACTCGGCCTGACGGTCGTTGCCGAGGGCGCGGAAACGCCGGCGGAACTGGCCTGGCTGGCAGACAATGACTGCGACCTGGTACAGGGCTACGTCGTGGCGCGACCGCTGCCGCTGGACGACTTCCTGGCCTGGATCGAAGCGGTCGCCCCCGATCCCGCCGTGTTAGCGTAACGCCTGGCTCCGGGCGCCGATCATGCCTCTACGCGGCGCCCGCGGCGCGCATTCCTGGAGACTCATTTGTCACTACGCAAACTGTTGGTCCTGGTCGCCGTTGCCGTCGTCGTGGGTCTCTATTTCGCCCTCGATCTCGGCCGCCATTTCAGCCTCGATGCGCTGAAGGCACAGCAGGCGGCGATCGAAAGCTATCGCCAGGCCGACCCCTGGCTGGCCGCCGGGATTTTCTTCATCGTGTATGTGGCGGTGACGGCCCTGTCCCTGCCCGGCGCGGCGGCGATGACCCTGGTCGGCGGCGCCGTGTTCGGCCTGCTGGGGGGCACAGTGCTGGTCTCCTTCGCCTCCAGCATCGGCGCCACACTGGCTTTCCTCGCCGCGCGCTTCGTGCTGCGCGACTGGGTGCAGGAGCGCTTCGGCGAGCGCCTGCGCACGATCAACCGGGGCGTCGAACAGGACGGCGGCTTTTATCTGTTCACGCTGCGCCTGGTGCCGGCCTTCCCTTTCTTCATGATCAACCTGCTGATGGGCCTGACGCCGATCCGCACCACGACCTTCTACTGGGTCAGCCAGGTCGGCATGCTGGCCGGCACCGTGGTCTATGTGAATGCGGGCACCCAGCTTGCCGGTCTCGAATCGCTGTCCGGAATCGTCTCGCCCGGCCTGCTGGCCTCCTTCGCCCTGCTCGGCATCTTTCCGCTGCTGGCGAAGAAGCTGCTCGAGACGGTCAAGGCGCGCCAGGTCTATGCACGCTGGACCAGGCCGCCACGCTTCGAGCGCAACCTGATCGTCATCGGCGGCGGCAGCGCCGGCCTGGTCACGGCCTACATCGCCGCCGCGGTGAAGGCCAAGGTCACCCTGATCGAACGGGACAAGCTCGGCGGCGACTGCCTCAACACCGGCTGCGTGCCGTCCAAGGCGCTGCTCCGCTCGGCGAAGTTCCTCTCCCATGTTTCGCGCGCAAATGAGTTCGGTTGCCGCAGCGCCAGCGTCAACTTTTCATTCGGCGAGGCCATGGAGCGGGTGCAGCGCATCATTCGCCAGGTCGAACCGCACGATTCGGCCGAGCGCTACCGCGGCCTCGGCGTCGATGTGGTCGCAGGCGCGGCCCGGATCGTCTCGCCCTGGGAAGTCGAAGTCACGCGCGAGGACGGCAGCAAACAGCGGCTGAGCACGCGCAGCATCGTCATCGCCGCCGGGGCGCGGCCCTTCGTGCCGCCGATTCCGGGCATCGAGGAAGTCGGCTATCTGACTTCCGACACGGTCTGGGCCCTGCGCGAGCTGCCGCGCCGCCTGGTGGTGCTGGGCGGCGGGCCGATCGGCTGCGAGCTGACGCAGGCCTTCGCCCGCTTCGGCAGCCAGGTCACGCAAGTGGAAATGCTGCCGCGCCTGATGCTGCGCGAAGATGTGGAGGTCTCGGCGCTGGTCGCCGCGCGCTTCCGCGCCGAGGGCATAGACGTACTGCTGAAGCACCAGGCCAAACAGTTCGTCATCGACAACGGCGAGAAGATCCTGATCGCCGAACATGAGGGCGGCGACCTGCGGATTCCCTTCGATGCCGTGCTGGTTGCGGTGGGCCGCGTCGCCAACCTCAAGGGTTACGGCCTCGAAGACATCGGCGTCACCGCCGGCCGCACCGTCGACACCAACGATTTCCTGCAAACCAATTACCCCAACATCTACGCCGCGGGCGACGTCGCCGGCCCCTACCAATTCACCCATACCGCCGCGCACCAGGCCTGGTATGCCGCCGTCAATGCGCTGTTCGATCCCTTCAGGAAGTTCAAGGCCGACTACTCGGTGATTCCCTGGGCCACCTTCGTCGAACCCGAGGTGGCGCGCGTCGGACTCAACGAACTGGAGGCGAAGGAGAAAGGCATCGCGTTTGAAGTCAGCCGCTACGACATCGACGAGCTCGACCGGGCGATTGCCGACGGCGAGGCGCACGGCTTCGTCAAGGTGCTGACGGTGCCGGGCAAGGACCGGATACTCGGCGTGACCATCGTCGGCGAGCATGCCGCCGACCTGATCGCCGAATACGTGCTGGCGATGAAGCACGGCATCGGGCTCAACCGGATCCTCGGCACCATCCACATCTACCCGACCCTGGCCGAGGCCAACAAGTATGTCGCCGGGGTCTGGAAAAAGGCCCATGCGCCGCAGCGCTTGCTGGCCTGGGTCGAACGCTTTCATTCCTGGCGGCGCGGCTAGATGCAGCGGCCGGAGCTTTCCATCATCATGCCGGTGCTCGACGAAGCGCCGCAGATCGTGGCCCGCCTGCGGGCGCTGCAACCTTTGCGCGCAGCAGGCGCGGAACTCGTCGTGGCCGATGGCGGCAGCAACGACGGCACGGCGCAACTGGCCGCGCCGCTGGCCGACCGGGTGCTGATCGCGCGGCGCGGCCGCGCCGCGCAGATGAATGCCGGCGCCGCCGCCAGCCGGGGCCGGACCCTGCTGTTCCTGCATGCCGACACCACGCTGCCGGCGGCGGCCCTGCCGGCGCTGCACGCCGCGGTCGTTGGCGGCGCGTCGTGGGGGCGCTTCGACGTGCACATAGCCGGGCGCCATCCGCTGCTGCGCGTCGTCGAACGCATGATGAACTGGCGTTCGCGCCTGACCGGCATCGCCACCGGCGACCAGGCGATATTCGTGCGGCGCGAGGTCTTCGAAAGTCTCGGCGGCTACCCCGAACTGCCGCTGATGGAAGACATCGCGCTGTGCGCCGCGCTCAAGCGGCAGGCTGCGCCGGCCTGCCTGCGCGCAACCGTCACCACCTCGGCGCGGCGCTGGGAACAGCACGGCGTGCTGCGCACCATCCTGCTGATGTGGCGGCTGCGCGCGGCCTGGTTTCTCGGCGCCGACCCCGCGCGCCTGGCGCGCCGCTATGGCTACCGGCCGCATGCCGCCGGCGCGGAATCCGCGCCGATCGGGATCGCCGTGATGGCCAAGGCGCCGCTTGCCGGCTACAGCAAGACGCGCCTGATCCCGGCCCTGGGCGCCCAGGCCGCGGCGCGCCTGCAGCGCCGGCTGACCCTGCGCACCCTGGCCACGGCGCACGCCGCCGGCATCGGCCCGATCACGCTGTGGTGCGCCCCCGATGCGCGCCAGCGCTTTTTCTGCGCCCTGCAGCGGCGCTGCGGCGTCGAACTGCGCGTGCAGCCCGAGCTCGATCTCGGCGCGCGCATGGCGCAGATCTTCGAGGCCAACGGCGAACGGCCGCTGCTGCTGATCGGCACCGACTGTCCGGCCCTGACTCCCGCACACCTCGCGCAGGCGGCGCAGGCGCTGCGCGACGGCGCCGATGCCGCCTTCATCACCACCGAGGACGGCGGCTATTTCCTGGTCGGCCTGCAAAGGCCGCAGCCCGAACTGTTCGCCGGCATAGCCTGGAGCACCGAGCGCGTCATGGCGCAGACCCGCAGCCGTTTGTCGCAACTGAATCTGCGCTGGCAGGAGACGGCCAGGCTGTGGGACGTCGATCGCGCCGAGGATGTGGCGCGCTGGCAGGCGCTGCAGCAGGCCGAAGCCGGCCGGCCCGCGATCGGTGCCGGGGCATGAGGCGCCTGCTGCTGGTCGGCGGCGGCCATGCCCATGTGCATGTGCTGGCGGCGCTTGCCGCAAGTCGGCTGGCCGCAACGGAAGTGGTGCTGCTGTCGCCCCATGCGCGCCAGATCTACTCGGGCATGCTGCCCGGCTGGATCGCCGGCCAGTATGCGATCGAGGCATGCGCCCTGTCCCTGGATGCGCTGACGCGCCGGGCCGGCGTCCGCTTCGTGCAGGCCTCTTGTACCGGCCTCGATCTTGCAGCGCAGCAAGTGCACTGCAGCAACGGCGACAGCATTCCCTTCGACTACGCCTCGATCGATTGCGGGCCCGTCGCGCAAGCCCTGGACTTGCAAGATAGCGCCGGGCATGCGCTGCCGCTGCGCCCCATCGAAGGCCTGGTCGCCGCCTGGCCCGGCCTGCTGCAGCGGGTGCGGCAGGCAAACCGCGAGTTCAGGCTGGCAATAGTTGGCGATGGCGCTGCGGCGACCGAGCTGGCCTTCGCCATCCATGCCCGCCTCGAGGCCGAAGGCCTGGGTCAGGCGCGCCTCACGCTGATCGGCGCCAATCCGGCACCGCTGGCCGGCTTCCCCTTCCTGTTGCGGCGCCAGGCGGCACGCCTGCTGGCCGGCCGCGGCATCGCCCACCGGGCCGGGCGAGTGGTGGTCGCCGTGCGCGCGGACCACGTGCAACTCGACGACGGGTCCCGGCTCGCCGCCGATGCGGCACTGCTCGCCACCGGCGCTGCGGCCCCGGCCTGGCCCGCGGCCAGCGGGCTCGCCACCGACGCCGGCGGCTTCATCCGTGTCGGCCAGACTTTGCAAAGCCTTTCCCATCCCTGTGTCTTTGCCGCCGGCGATGTCGCCGCCTATGCCGACGCCCGGCCCAAGTCCGGCGTCTTCGCGGTGCGCGCCGGCCCGCCGCTGGCGGCCAACCTGCGCGCCATCTGCGGCGGACAAGCCCTGCAGCCCTGGCAGCCGCAGCGACGCGCGCTGTATCTGCTTAGCACCGGCGGCAGGCATGCGCTGGCGGCCTGGGGCGGCCTTAGCGCCTCCGGCGCCTGGGCCTGGCGCTGGAAGGACAGGATAGACCGGCGCTTCGTGGCGCAATTCGGCGGCTGAGGCGCTCGCGCGTGTTCGCGGCCGCAAGGCGCCGGCCGGCACCGCGACCAATCCCGTGCGCCGGCAGCCACGCCGCGCGGGCTGTCGTTTAATTGCCGCTATATCGCCGCTATGACTAAAGTTCCGCTTGTCACTCCGCGGATAAACCGGCATATTGCCAACCCATGCGCGCAAATCTCAAGGAAAACCAGGTCCGCACTGAGTCCCTGCCCTTTGTCGTGCGTTGCGTCCGCAACGAGGCCGAACTGGCGAAAGCCGTGGCCATCCGACGCAGCGCTTACGGACGCCATGTTCCCGAACTGGCGGCGCGCTTCACGGCTCCGGAGCCGAGCGATCTCGACGGCAGCAGCCGCGTGCTGGTGGCACTGGCCAAGCTCGATGGCATGCCGCTGGGCAGCATGCGCTTTCGCACCAACGAGAACCAGCCGCTCGACCTTGAACAATCCGTCAAGCTGCCTGACTCCCTGCAGAACAAGGTACTGGCCGAGGCGACGCGCCTCGCGGTAAGCCAGGCCGCCGTCGGCCGGGTGGTCAAGGCCATGCTGATGAAGGCGATGTTCCTGCACTGCGAAGCCGGCGGGGTTGATTGCATCGTCGCCGCTGCGCGCAATCCGATGGACCGCTTCTATCACTGGCTGCTGTTCGAGGATGTATTCGCCAGCGGGGATTTCATCCCGATGGCCCACGCCGGCATGATTCCGCACCGCGTCTTGAGCTGCGACGTGGTGGCGACCAAACGCCGCTGGCGCGAGGTCGACCACCCTTGGCATACGCTGTTCTTCGACGCACATCATCCGGACATCGAGTGGGTGCCGACCATCGGCATAGGTGCCGGCCATGGTCAAGATAGAGACAAGGAAACGCATCTGTCCCTGGCTGGACGCTGAGACGCTCGCGCTGCCGGAGTCCAACGGGATGGCCGCGAAGTGCCGCAAAACAATTGTCCGCGGTGGTGGCTGAATGAGGCCGCGAACGCGACGCCTGCTGCTGCTCACCTCCCGCGAACTGCTGCGCAGTTTCCTGCGGCGTAACTCCCGCTGGCTGGCCCAGCTGTCCTTTGTAGGCATTCCTGTCGCCCTGGCCTGCGTCATGTCGCTGGCGCTGTTTGCCTGGGAATCCGACACCGCCGTAAAGACTCCCGCCGACCTGCCTTTTAGCGCGCTGGCCTTTGTCCCGGACGATGGTCAAATGCAGCCGGCCGCCGCGCGCGAGGCGCTGCGCGGACTGAAGCCGGTCACGAACTTCGATACCCAACTTTCCGAAGCGCCGGTCTGGTTCGCCTTCAGCCCGCCACCACTGGCGGCCGACTCCGCCGGCCCGCCCCTGGTGTACTTCCCCTCGCGCCATGCGCGAACGCTTTCCTGCTGGCATGGCGCAAAACTGACGCCGTTGGGAACCGCGACGCGAGCCGGCACCAGCGGCGCATTCACCATAGTCAATGCCGGCTTCGCGACTACCGGCATCGACCTGTCGGGCGTTCCGATGATCTGCCGCGCCACCTTCGTCGGTCCGGCCCGCCTCTCCGTCACGGCCTGGAAAGCTGCCGAGTTCGCTCAGTCGGTGAAGGCGTTCGCGAGCGACATGGGCCTGCTCGAAGGCGGCCTGACCGTGCTGGCGATATTCATGCTGCTGGCCGCCCTGGTCAATCGCGAGCCAGTGTATGTGGTGTTTGCCGCCTGGCTGATCGTCAGCACCCGCGTCGGCGCCATTTCTGCCGGCTGGGACCCACTCTGGCTCGGCCACCAGGTGCCGGCGGCATGGCTGGACGGAACCCGCAAGTTCGTCCTCGCCAGCAATTTCCCGCTGACCGCCTTCCTCTTCCTGCGGCTGTTCCAGGACGACCTGACCAAGATAGGCAAGCGCCCGCTGCTGAACGCGCTTGAACTGCTCTACCTGCCGATGTTCGCCGCCGCGCTGCTGCTGCCCTATCGCCTATTCATTCCCATGCTCTGGCTGGGGTCCTTCGTCGGCTACGGCATCATCGTCTTCTACCTGGCGCGCATCCTGCTGGTTGCGCACTCGCGCATCGCGCTCTGGTTCGCGGCTTCGCTGGTGGTCACCGCGGTCGCCGGATTTGCCGAAGTGATCAAGGCGCTATTCGGTCTGCCCGGGCCTATCCCCTATGTCAACAGCGTCACCGCCGCGCTGAGTTCGGGCCTGCTGGTAGCCATGGCGCTGGCTGAGCAGATGCGGGTCGAACGTTCCGGCCGCCAGGGTGCCGAGGTGGCGCTGCAAAAAACCTACGACCAGGTTCCCGTCGCGTTCTTTACCGCCGACGCCACGGGGCGCATCCTGCGCGGCAACCCGGCGCTCGGACGCCTGCTCGGCCCGCGCAGCCTGGAGGGCAAGTCGCGCTGGCAGCATTTCTTCGAAGCCGGCGCCTGGGAATCGCTGAGCACGATGCTGGCGGAAAATCCGCGCGCCCAACTGCGCTTCCAGTCGCGCGACCAGGGCGCATGGTACGAGGCGCGGGCCTCGATCGGCGACGGCCTGATCGAGGGATCGATCGAGGACATCACCGAAGCTGTCACCGCCAACCGCAAGCTGATGTACCTGGCCGACCACGACCAGCTCACCGGCGCCTTGAGCCGGCGCGCGATCGAGCAGGCGCTGCGCGGCGCGATCCGCTCCGCCGGGTCGCTGACGCCGACCACGCTGGCCTACATGGACCTGGACCGCTTCAAGACCGTCAACGACCTGTTCGGCCACACCGCCGGCGACGAGGTGCTGCGCCAGTTGTGCGGCCTGATGGTGAAGTCGCTGGGCAACGAGCACCTGCTCGGGCGCATCGGTGGCGACGAGTTCCTGATCCTGCTGCGCGGCATGTCGCTGGCCGAAGCGTCCGCCAAGTGCCGCGAACTGGTCGACCTGATCGACGCCACCACCTTCCGGGTGCAGGACCTGGCCTTCCGCATCGGCGTTTCCTTCGGCATGGTCGAAGTCATCCCCGGCATCGAGGTGGTGGACCTGATCTCCGCCGCCGACCGCGCCTGCCGCGAAGCCAAGCGCGTTTCCGTTTCGGGCCATGTGGTCGCCTTCGGCGCCGACTCGCCGGCCTTCCAGGAGCACGAGGAAGAGCGCGCGCTGGTCGCCCGGCTCACCCCGGAGCGGGCTCCCGAGTTCCTTACCATCGCCATGCAGCCGATCATGTCGCTGGACGACCCCTATGGCGGTCTCGATTTCGAAGTGCTGCTGCGCGCGCGCGCGCCGGACGGCAGCTTCATGCCCGCCAGCCGTGTCATCGCGGTGGCCGAAGCGCACGGCCGGGTCGGCGTGATCGACCGCTGGGTGCTCGCCACGGTGCTCGAATGGCTCGACACCAACCTGCCGCAACTTGCCGCCACGCGTTTCGTCACGGTCAATTTCTCGGGCGCCTCGATCAACGACGAGCAGTTCATGGCCGATGCCTATGCCATGCTGCGCGCCCACCCGCGCGCCGCCAGCGTGATCTGCGCGGAGATCACCGAGGGCGTTGCGCTGCGCGACTTCGACCAGACGCGGCGCGTGATCGAACGCCTGCGCGAGTTCGAGGTCAAGCTGGCGCTCGACGACTTCGGCGCCGGCTACACTTCCTTCATGTACCTCAGCGACCTCCAGGCCGACGTCATCAAGATCGACGGCGCCATCGTCGAATCGGCGGCGCGGCACCCCTCGCGCCTGTCGATCGTGCAGGCCATCAGCGACCTCTCGCGCAACCTCGGCATGCGCTCCATTGCCGAATGGGTCGAGGACGCCGCGACCCTGCGCGCGATGGCCGAAGTCGGCATCGACTACATCCAGGGCTTCGGCATCGCCAAGCCCATGGCGCCCGCCGAGATCCTGCTGGCGCCGCATGCCGCCCACTGGATCAGCGATGCGACGATCAGGTCGGCGCTGGCCGACATCCAGGCCAACCGCACGGTCATCGACGACGGCAGCTTCTACGGCAGCGGCAAGAACCTGCATTGACGCCGTAGCGCCAGCGCCAACTCTTGCGGCACGCCGTCAGCCCGCGGTGCGTTCCATCCAGTCCGCCACCAGCGGCCACAGCGCAGGCTCGCCTTGCGGCTTGAAGAAGCCGAAGTGGCCGATGCGCGCCAGGCCCAGCGCGGCCGGATCGACCAGGCGGTAATCGACAGGCCGCCGCCGATAGGCGCCGTGCAGCAGGCGCGAGCCTTCTTCGAGCAGCAGTTCGTCGTCGCTGAAGGTCAGCGCCAGCACCGGATAATCGGCCGTGGCATAGGCTTCGCGCGCACCGGGTTCGCCGCTCAGCAGATATTCCGGCGTCAGGCACCAGCGCCGCCACTGGAACATCGCGCCGCTCGGCAGGTCGCCGACGACGCCGATGCGGGCGCCGGGAAAGTAGCCGAACAGCGGGCACAGTGCCGGCGCCAGCACGTGCCACATCAGCGGCGCCGAGCGCCGCACGCGCGGCGCCAGGTGGCGCGTCGAGCCGCTGCCGACGGCGATGTTCACCAGGCCGGCGAGGCGCTCGCGCGAGGGCAGCAGCGGCGCCACCTGGCCGCCGAAACTGTGGCCGACGACGAACAGCGGGTCCTGCGGCGCAGCGGCGGCAATCATCTGCAGCAGCGCGTCGTAATCCTTGTAGAGCCAGTCGCCGAGATCGGCCTTGAGCTTGCGCCGCGGCCCGCTCAGCGACTCGCCGATGCCGCGGTAATCGAAGGTCCACGCGGTGTAGCCGCGCCGCGCCAGGTAGCGCGCAAACGGCGCGTAGAAGGCTTGCGGCACGGCCATCGCGGCGGCGATGACGATCTGGCCGCGCGTCTGGCCGTGCGCGTGGCCAGGCGGGTCGAAGCGGTAGGCGGCGAGGCGGTGGCCGTCGCCGGCGGCGAAGCTGATGGGCGTCATGGTTTGCTGCCGGTGGTCGCAATGCGGGTTTTTACCATGCAGTACAGGTTTCAATGAAAATCCCGGCTCGCCGTCACCAGGCTGCCGAGCAGTTCGCTATGGTCGAACAGGCGCTGGGCGACCAGGTGCACCACGGCATGTTCGCCCTTGCCTTCCACCTGCAACTGCCCGGCCACGCCCAGTAGCCGGCTGCCGAGCAAGAGTTGGCGCTGGCGACACGCCAGGTCATTGAACACCACGACGTTGGCGCAGCCGGTTTCGTCTTCCAGCGTGACGAAAATGACGCCGCCGGCGGTGCCCGGACGCTGGCGGCAGGTGACGAGACCGGCGCAGCGCACCACGGCATGGTCGCCTCTGCTGCGCAAGTCCATGGCCGACAGATAGCGCTTCGCCGCGAGCCGCGCGCGCAGCAGCGCCAGCGGATGGCGGCCGAGCGTGAGGCCCAGGCTGCGGTAGTCGGCGGCGATGTCTTCGCCTTCGCGCGGCACGGCGAATATGACGTCATCCTCGCGCACGGCGACGCCGGCGAACAGGTCGCGCTGCAGCGGCAGCGCGGCCGCCGCCCACGCCGCCTGGCGCCGATGCCCGGCGAGTTGTGTCAGCGCCCCGGCGGCGGCCAGCGCGTCGAGGTCGGCGCGATCGAGTTCGGCGCGCTTCGCCAGGTCGGCGAGATCGGCAAAGGGTGATGCCGCGCGCGCGGCGGCGATGCGCGCGCCCGCCGCGGCGGCGAGATTGCGCACCTGCTGCAGGCCGAGGCGAACGCAGGAGAGTCTGTCTCCTTCGAGCGTGCTTTCCCAGTCGCTGACGGCGACATCCACCGGCCGCACCTCGACGCCGTGGCGGCGCGCGTCCTGCACCAGTTGCGAGGCGGAATAGAAACCCATGGGCTGCGAATTGAGCAGCCCGAGCAGGAAAGCCGCCGGCTCGTGGCGCTTGAGCCAGGCCGAGTCATAGGCCAGCAGCGCGAAGCTGGCGGCGTGCGATTCGGGAAAGCCGTAGTCGCCGAAGCCCTGGATCTGCCGGTAGAGCGCCGCGGCGAACTCGTCGGCATAGCCGCGGCTTTTCATGCCGCCGAGCAATCTGTCGCGGAAGGGTTCGAGGCCGCCCTTGCGCTTCCACGCCGCCATGGCGCGGCGCAGTTGATCGGCTTCGCCCGGCGTGAAGCCGGCGGCGACGATGGCGATCTGCATCGCCTGCTCCTGGAAGATCGGTATGCCCAGCGTGCGTTCGAGCACGCTTTGCACCGCTGCCGATGGATAGCCGACCGGTTCCAGACCCTGCCGTCGTCGCAGATAGGGATGGACCATGTTGCCCTGGATCGGCCCGGGGCGCACCAGCGCCACTTCGATCACAAGGTCGTAGAAGCAGGCGGGCTTGAGGCGCGGCAGCATGGTCATCTGCGCCCGCGATTCGATCTGGAACACGCCGACGGTGTCGGCGCGCGAGATCATGGCGTAGGTGGCGGCGTCCCTGTCCGGCACGTCGGCCAGGACGAAGGGCCGGCCGTGGCGCTGCGCCACGGCGGCCAGCATGCGGCGGATGGCCGAGAGCATGCCCAGCGCCAGCACGTCCACCTTCATCAGGCCCAGCGCGTCGATGTCGTCCTTGTCCCACTGGATCACGGTGCGCTCCGGCATCGCGGCGTTTTCCACCGGCACCAGACGATCGAGCCGGCCGCGACTGATGACGAAGCCGCCGACATGCTGCGACAGGTGGCGCGGAAAGCCGCTCAGCATTTGCGCGATGGCCAGCCAGCGCTGCACGTCGGCGCCGGCCGGATCGAGCCCGGCCTCAAGAAAGCGCTGCGGCAGTTCCTCGCGCTTTTCCCACCAGGCCAGGTTGGCGACCAGGCGGTCGATCGCTTCCAGCGGAAAGCCCAGCGCACGCCCGGCATCGCGCAGCGCGCTGCGGGTGCGGTAGCTGATCACGGTGGCCGCCAGCGCGGCGCGTTCGCGGCCGTATTTGGCGTAGATGTACTGGATCACCTCCTCGCGCCGCTGGTGCTCGAAATCGACGTCGATGTCGGGCGGTTCGTTGCGCTCCTTCGAGACGAAGCGCTCGAACAGCATCGAGGCGCGCGCCGGATCGATCTCGGTAATTCCCAGCGCATAACACACCGCCGAATTGGCCGCCGAACCGCGGCCCTGGCACAGTATTCCCTGCCCGCGCGCCCAGGCGACGATGTCGTGCACGGTGAGGAAATAAGGCGCGTAGGCCATCTCGGCGATCAGTTGCAGTTCGTGCTCGATCTGCGCCCGCACCTGGTCCGTCACGCCGGCCGGATAGCGCCGCACCAGGCCGGCTTCGGTCAATTGCCGCAGCCAGGAGTCCGGCGTCTCATTGGTGGGCACGACTTCTTCCGGATATTCGTAGCGCAGCTCGGCGAGCGAAAAAGTGCAGAGCGCGGCGATCCTCACGGTCTCGGCCAGCAGTTCGGGCGGATACAGGCGCGCCAGCGCCAGGCGCTGCCGCAGGTGGCGCTCGCCATTGGGAAACAGCGCGGCGCCTGCCGCCGCCACCGTGGTGTTCCCGCGCAGCGCGGTCAGCACGTCCTGCAGGGGCCGCCGCGAACGCGCATGCATATGCACGTCGCCCGCGGCGACCAGCGGCAGCCCGGTCGCCGCCGCCAGCTCGCGCAGCCGCGCCAGGCGTTCGGGATCGTCGGGCCGCAGATGGCGCTCGTAGGCGATCCAGGCGCGGCCGGCGAAATGTGCGGCCAGCCAGCGCGCCGATTGGCCAATACCGGCCTCCCAGCTCGCCGCTGCGTCAGCGCCATCCGCAAGGGATACCGCCCCCGGCTCTGCCGGAGGCATAACTTTTGTGGCCAACGCGGGAATCCACAAGGCCAGGCAATCCGGCACGCCGCCACCGTCCCAGCCGGCGAGGTCCGCGCGAGACAAGCGGTAGCTGCCCTTTTCCGCGCGGCGGCGACCCAGGGTCACCAGCGCCGAGAGATTGCCGTAGCCGGCGCGGTTCTGCGCCAGCAGCACCAGCTTCATGCCGCAGGCCAGTTGCAGTTCGGTGCCGTGGATCAGTTGTAAGCCGGAATCCCGTGCCGCCAGGTGGGCGCGCACGCTGCCGGCGAAGCTGCATTCGTCGCTGATCGCCAGTGCCGCGTAGCCCAGCCGCACGGCCCGCGCCACCAGCTCCTCGGCATGCGAAGCGCCGCGCAGGAAGCTGAAGTTGGACAGACAGTGGAGTTCGGCGTAAGCCGGCAGGGAGGACATGGTGGAGACGGTAACTGTTTTTATATACAGCTTAGCGCAATTCGACCCCCTGCGCCCGGATCGGCATCGGTCGCGATGACGTGGAACTCGGCCAAGGGCCATTCATGGCAAAATGGCCGCCGGCGGATATAACAAAAGCGATAGAGGAGAATCCCGTGTTTGCAATCTTCGAGCCCGCAGTCCGCCTCATGGACCGCATGCGCGTCGGCCCGCGCTACCTCGTCGTCGGCGCCGCGGGCGGCGTGCTGCTGATCGGCTTGCTGTCCCAGTTCGTGCTCAGCAACAATGCCAGCCTGTCCCTGACGCGCCAGGAACTGGTCGGCGCGGCCCTGATCGTGCCGGTCCGCCAACTGGAAAGCGCGACCCACGACCACCTGATCGCCACCAGCCTGATTTCCGCCGGCGCAGACAGCGCCGAGCTGAAGCAGCAGGTGGCCGACCATGCCAAACGTATCGACGGCCTGGTGCAAACCATAGTCGCCGCGCCCGCCATCGACGATGCGCTGAAGACCAGCGCCGAAACCCTGCCCAAGGAATGGGCCCTGCTCAAGTCGCTGCTAATCGCCTCCTCGACACCGGAGCTGCGCGTCGTGCACGAACGTTTTGCGGCGCGCGTGGCGGGCCACCTGCGCCAGGCCAGCGACAGCACGGCGCTGACCCTGAACCCCGAACTCTCGACTTATTACCTCTACGACACCCTGGTCAACCGCCTGCCGCCGCTGATCAACCTGCTCGCCGAATTCCGCCTGCGCGCCAGCCTGATCGCGCAGATCCAGATGGTCGATACCGGCGACATCGGCCGCCTCGACAAGCTGCTGGTGGACGCCCAGACGCAGGTGCTGCGGATACGCGAAAGCCTGCGCAAGGGCAGCGTCGGCACCGCCCACCAGGCCGGCATCGACGCCCTGGTCACGCGCCTGGAAAAGCAGCTCGTCGACATGCGCAGCTACGCAGAAACCGCCATCTTCTATGCCGGCGCCAATATCAAGGTCACGCCGCAGGAAGTGCAGCAAGGCACCGCTGCGGCCGCGGCTGCCGCCACCGCGCTGGCCGAAGCCACCGAACGCACCCTGACGGTCCTGCTCGAAGAGCGCGAGAGCAGGCTGCTGGTACGGCGCAACCTCTACCTCCTGCTGGCCGCGCTGGGCGTCGCCGTGGCGGGTTATCTCTCGATGGGTTCCTATCTGTCGCTGTTGCGCGGCACCGACCGGCTGATGCAGGGCGGGCGCCGCCTGGCCGACGGCGAACTGACCCACGTCATCGAGCTCGGCACCCGCGACCAACTGGCCGATGTCGCCGACAGCTTCAACCGCATGGCCACGGCCCTGCGCCAGGTGGTCGAGTCCGTGCAAAACAACGCCGTCGATGTGCGCGATGCCGCGCGCACCCTGGCCGCCGCCACCGACCAGATCGCCGCCGGCACCGACAATCAGAATCGCCTGACGCATGAAACGGCGACGGCGGTGACCTCGATGGCCGGCAACATCGGCCAGGTCGCGACCAATGCCGGCGAAGTCGACCAGATCGCCGGCCGCAGCCGGGAGCAGGCCGAAGCCGGCGACGCCAGCCTGCGCACCATGCTGGTCGATATCGACTCGGCCGATTCCGCCGTGAGCCAGATCGCGGCGACGGTGGATGAATTCGTCAAATCGACGCTGGCGATTTTCCAGATGACCAACCAGATACGCGAAATCGCCGAGCAGACCAACCTGCTCGCGCTGAACGCCGCGATCGAGGCGGCTCGCGCCGGGGAATCCGGCCGCGGCTTCGCCGTGGTGGCCGACGAGGTGCGCAAGCTGGCGGAGAAATCGGCCGCATCGGCCAATGAAATCGGGCGCCTGACCGAAACCGCGAGCGCCAAGTCGAGCGAGGTCGAGGCCGCGATCCAGAGCGGCAGCCATGCCCTGCGCGCCAGCACCGACCGCGCCCACCAGGTCGCCGGCGTGCTGGCCCAGACCAGCGAATCGATCAGCCATACCTCGCGGGAAGTCAAGCGCATCGCCGCCTCGGTCAAGGACCAGATGACCACCAGCCGGCAGATCAGCGCCTATGTCGACGAAATAGCGCAGATGGCCGAACGCAACAGCACCGCGGTGGCCAGTGCCGCGGCCGAGGCCAGACGACTGGAACAACTCTCGGACCGCGTGCTTGCGGCGATCGGCGGCTTCCGCATCTGACGTCTGATCCGACGCCGCGGCCGCCCCGACGCCGGCCGCTGGTTGCAAGACAGCAAGCGACACGGCACACTCCTGCCGATGATTCAAACCAGCACTGCGCCCCAGGCGAGAGGACCCCGCCGCGTCAAGGCGCGCTTCATGGCCCCGCTCGCCGTCGTGCTCGTCTTCATCATGGGCGTGTTCGCGGTCGCCGCCCTGTGGGTCGAGGCCGACATTCGCGACCAGGACATCGCCGAGCGCACCGCGGCAGTGGAAAAGCTCTTTGTGCAGAAGCTCGACAAGGACACCAACCTGATGATCGCGACGCTGCGCGCGATGATGACCAATCAGTCCATCGAACGGGCCTTCCGCGACCTTGACCGCTCCGCCCTGTCCCGCCACATGGGCGCGTTGTTCGCCAACCTGCGCGACAGGCACCACATCACCCACCTGTACTTCACCGGCCCGGACCTGATCAACCTCTATCGCTTCCATAGCCCCGAGGAGTTCGGCGACGAGATCGGCCGGCTCACGACGATCAAGGCAAGAGATCGGCAAGACGCTGAACACGGCCTCGAACTAGGCGCCCTGGGCACGCTTACGCTGCGGCTGGTGATGCCCTGGCGCCGCGACGATCGCGTGATCGGCTACCTGGAGATCGGCGAAGAGATAGAGCACCTGATCGGCGAGATCAAGGAAGGCCTGGCGGTGGACATGCTGGTGCTGGTCGACAAGCGCATGGTGTCGCTGCAGCAATGGCAGCGCGGCCAGGCCCTGATGCAGCGCAAGGGGGACTGGGGCCGCTTTGCGACTCACGCGACCCTGGCGCAGACCACGAACTGGCCGCTCGCGGCGCTGGACGACCGCATCCTGCAGCACCTGCTCGCCGGCCGCAGCGCGGAGATCGACGAGAGCGGACGTTCGCTGCACCTGGCCGCCGTCCCGCTCAAGGATGCCGGCCAGCGCCACATCGGCGACCTGGTGGTGATACGCGACATCACGGCGCTCAAATCCGCGTTCAACTGGTCCATCGTGGCCGTCACCGCGATCAGCCTGCTGTTGGCCATCGGCGTGCTCGGCGTGTTCTATCTGGCGCTCGACCGTGTGGAGCGCGATTACCGGCGCCAGCACGATCTCGAACACCAGTTGCTGCGCGTCAATGCCGAGTACGGGCGCATCCTGCAGCTCGAAAAACTGTCGGCGCTGGGCACCATGGTCGGCAGCATCGCCCATCAGTTGAACAATCCGCTGGTCGGCGTAGTCAATCTGGCCCAGTTGGCCGAGCGCGGAGTCGACGATCCGGTGCGCACGCGCGAGCTGTTGGGTGAGATCCGCAGCGCCGGCGAAGACTGCCGCAGCTTTGTCAAGCGCATGCTGGCGTTTTCCAAGGTTTCCAGTTTCGAGAGCAAGCCGACGTCGATCGCGGCGCTGATCGAGGACACGGTCCTGCTGTTTCGCCAGACCGAGACCCGGCACCTGCCGGTCGAGGTAAGCTTGCCTGAACAGGCGGTGGTGCTGGCGGTTGATCCGATCCTGCTGCGCCACGCCTTGTTCAACCTGCTGGTCAATGCGGCCCAGGCCACGAGCAACGACAGCGCCATCGTCATCAGCCTGGTGCACGAAGACGATCCGGTGCGCGGAGCACCCGGCTGGTCGCTGGCGGTCAGCGATCGCGGCCGCGGCATGCCGCCCGAGGTCATGGAAAAGATCTTCGTGCCCTTCTACACCACGCGCAGCGACGGCACCGGCCTGGGCCTGCCGGTGGTGCAACACGTCGCGCTGCTGCACGGCGGACAGGTCAATGTCAGCAGCGAAGCTGGGCATGGCACGCGAATTGCGATTTGGTTACCAGATTCCTTGTCCGATGCCTAGCCGACCGCCCAAGCCGATACGCCCGAGAATAAGTCCCGCGCCGCCTGACATGCTGCCCAAAATCCTCGTGGTCGATGACGATCGCCACACGCGCATCCTGCTCGACCGGCTGCTGGCCAAGACGGCGCTGGTGAGCCTCGCCACCGATGGCGCCGAAGCGCGCCGGTTGTTCGCCGCCGGGGATTTCAATCTGGTGCTGATGGACCAGCGCCTGCCCGACGACAATGGCATCGATTTGCTGCGCGAGTTTCGCGCCCGCCGGCCGCATCTGGTCAGCATACTGATGACCGGCTTCGCCGACGTGCGCGACGCCGTGGCGGCGGTGCGCGAGGGACTGTTCGATTATCTGACCAAGCCCTTCGAAGACCTCGAAGCCCTTGAAGCGGTGATCGGCAAGGCGCTCGAACTCGACCGTGCCTATCGCGAAATCCATGGTTTGCGCGCCCGCTTGTCCGACGCCGGGGACGCGCCCGCCATCATCGGCCAGTCACCCGCTATGGAACGCGCGCTGGGCCAGATCCGCCAGGTCGCCGGCCTCGACACCACCATATTGCTCGAAGGCGAAAGCGGCACCGGCAAGGATCTCGCCGCCAAGATGATCCATGCCCTGAGCACGCGCGCCGCGAAGCCGTTTCTTGAGGTGAATTGCGGCGGGCTGCCGGAATCCCTGCTCGAAAGCCTGCTGTTCGGCTATGAAAAGGGGGCCTTCACGGGGGCCAGCCAGGCCAATGCCGGCTATTTCGAAAAGGCGCACGAGGGCAATCTGTTCCTCGACGAAATCGCCGACATGAGCCCGAAGCTGCAAAGCAATCTGCTGCGCGTGCTGCAGGATCACAGCGTCACCCGCATCGGCAGCACCCAGCCGCGCCAGGCGGACTTCCGCCTGATCTGCGCGACCAACCGTCCACTGCTGGCCGAAGTCCGCGCCGGACGCTTCCGCGAAGACCTCTACTACCGCATCGCCGTGGTCTCGGTGACCCTGCCGCCGCTGCGCGAACGCGCCGGCGACATCGTGTCGCTGGCCACCCACTTTCTCGACATTTACAGCACGAAATTCGACAAGCTGTGCGGACCGCTCACGCCCGCCGCCTTGCTGGCGCTGGAAAACCAGCGCTGGGAGGGCAATGTGCGCCAGCTCCAGCACTGCATCGAGCGTGCGGTGGCACTGCATCCGGGCGGCCCGATCGATACCCTGCATTTGTTTCCGGCCGGCGCACCCGTCACCGGCGCGGCGCGCTGCGAGGACAGCCCAGCAACGGCCGCACTCGGCTATCAGGACGCGCGCGCCGATTTCGAGCGCGTCTATTTCCGCCGCCTGCTCGATGCCGCCGGCGGCAACATATCCGAGGCCGCACGCCTGGGCGGCATCCCGCGGCAGAACCTGTATGTCCGCATGAAGCGTTGGGGAATTGTCACCGATAAGTGACATACGTCTCGATTCGGTGACAGAATCTGGATGGCATTTCCGGGAATCCCATACCAAGTCAAGGCACCATGCGCTGATCTTGCCTGGTACAAGGATTGCGTGTCCAAGTGCAGTCGAGTTCTACAAATAAGGGGATCATCATGAAAAAAACCATAGTCGGCAGCCTGCTGGCACTGGCATCCGCGTTCCTGATTTACGGATGCACCGGCGGCGTCAAGAGCTATCCGAACATGCCGTTCAAGGGCGTGGTCGAGGACGGCAGCAAGGAGACCTTCCTCAAGGTCGCCAATGCCACGGTCTGGCTGATCCCCGCCACCGACGTGGCGACCATGGGCAAGACCGCGATCGAAGTCAAGAACGATTCCAAGAACGACGAACCGCTGGAAGACAATCTGGCCGCCAACCGCGGCCGTTACCTGAATGCCAAGACCAACGACAAGGGCGAATTCAGCTTTGCCGACGTGCCGGGCGGCAAATACTTCGTTTATGTGGAACCGGCCACCAGCAAATACCTGCCCGGCGGCGACAAGTCGCGCAAGGCGATGGGCACCGACGAGCTGGGCGCCGCACCGATGCTGATCAAGATTTCCGGCAACGTGCCGCCCGATGCCAAGTACATCGGCAGCTCGGCCTGCATCGAATGCCACGAAGAGCAGAAGGACTTCACCAAGACCCTGCACCGACTCGGCATCAAGGTGATCGGCAAGAACAGCAAGCTGCAGGACTATTCGCGCTTCCCGGGGTTCAACAAGGGCCTCGACCGGCTCATGGCGGGCACCAAGTTCTATTTCTACGGCTATGACAAGGGACGCAGTTTCGACAAGTACCTGATCAGCGAAAAGGCGCCCGCCGATGCCTCGTCGGTCAGCTTCACCGCCACCTTCTTCAAGGATGGCAACGGCACGCTGAAATTCCGCACCGAGAACGCCAGGGATGCCAGCGACAAGCCGCGCGTCTATCCGGTGGAACTTACCTACGGCGGCGGGGTGTACAAGCAGCGCTACCTGTTCCGCGTCGGCGCCAACCTGTTCCCCTTCGTCCAGTTCAACCAGGACGGAAATGACAGCTATGCCGATCGCGGCCGCAAACAGTGGCGCGATTACCACGGCGACTGGCTGTACAACGAGCAGACCAAGAAGCTCGCCGATCCGTCACCGGCCAAGTCCTTCGACAAGGAATGCGCGTCCTGCCACTACAACGGCTACACGCTGACCAAGACCGCCGCGGGCGACTACAAGGCCGGCTCGAACAACGACCGCAACGGCGAACTGGACATCGACGGCGACGGCAAGCTCAACGAGATCAACATGGGCTGCGAAACCTGCCATGGTCCCGGCTCGGTGCATGACAAGGCGAAGGAGATCGACATGCCGGCCACCATCGTCAGCCCCAACAAGCTGTCGGCCGAGCGCGCCTCGATGATCTGCGGCCAGTGCCACAGCCGGCCCCAGGGCCACCTGAAGAACGACCAGCCGGTCAATGCCGCCAACAAGATGATGCTGCCGGGCACGGCCCGCAACGTCTTCCTCAAGGAATACACCACCCGGGCGGACGGCGCGGCCAAGGACTTCTGGGCCGACGGCCTGCATTCCAAGTCGCACCACCAGCAATACACGGACTTCATCAAGTCGTCCAAGCACCGCAACGGCAACCAGCTCGTGGCCTGCGCCGATTGTCACGACACCCATGGCAACGGCAAGTTCGCGCACCAGTTGAAGGCCGACCCGAAGAAGGCGGAATCCTGCACCAGTTGCCACAAGGACAGCACCGACCTGAAGGCGCACCTGGCCGACAAGTCGAAGTGCACCGTGGCGCCGGAGAAGATCACCTGTTCCGACTGCCACAACACCAAGACCATGCAGACCGGCTCCGGCTTCGGCAAGGGTCTGACAGGGAAGGACGGCAAGAACTACTGGCTGAACGACATCACTTCGCATGTCTATGACGTTCCGCGCAAGGACAACAAGGGCGTCAAGGGCGTCGCTTCGGGAGCGGCCATGCCCATCCCCTACACCAAGCCCTGCGGCGCGGCCTGCCACGACACGAAGAATCTTTGACGGGAGCCCTGCTTCAAGCCAAAACCGCCGGCATGTCCGGCGGTTTTTTTATCCTGAAACCCCCGCTTTTATCCGCAGATTGCGCTTTCAAGGTTTGCTTCAGCGCACCGGCGCCATGCCCCACTCGGCAACGCCTTCCGGCAGTCGCAGCGCGTCGTAGCCCTTCTTGCGCAACAGTGCCACGGCGTCGCGCGCCATCAGGCAATACGGCCCGCGGCAATAGGCGACGACGGTCTTGCCCGTGGGCAGTTCGGCGAGCCGCTGCTTGAGTTCATCGAGCGGAATCGAGCGGGCGAAGGGCAGGTGTGCGGCGAGATACTCCTCCGCCGGTCTCACGTCGAGCACCACCACATCGCCCTTGCGCGCCAGTTTGACCAGGCTCTCGCGATCCCGCGGCGCCAGTTCCGCGGGGTGGCTGACCATTTGCTCGATCACCAGGCGCAGTTCGACCAGACGATCTTCCGCCAGCGCATGCAGCGACACCCAGAAATCGGCGACCTGGCGGTCGGCGATCCGGTAGATCACGTACTTGCCCTGCTTCTCGGTCGCGACCAGGTTCGCCGCGCGCAGTTCGCGCAGATGCGCGCTGGCGAGCTTCATGCTGATCGCCGCTTCGCGCGCCAGGGTGTCCACGGTCTTTTCGCCCTGGCACAGCAGCTCGATCAGCTCCAGCCGCTTCGGGCTGCTCGCCGCCTTGCCGATGCGGGCCACCTGCTCGTAGAGCAGGTCCTTGACGTGCCGCGGATTATTCATGGCAATCAATCTAGTGTTTTGCCGATCGTCTGTCAAATTATCCGATTATTCATGAATACTGTTGACCTGCCTCAAACACTTCGATCTAATACTTGTTAGATTATTGACCGACGAGGCGACGGCATTCCGCCATCGGAAACGGAGGCACGACATGGCCAGGCATCTGTTCATTCTCAACGATCCGCCCTATGGCACCGAGCGCAGCTACAACGCGGTGCGTCTCGCCCGCAGCTTGCTGAACGCGGAGGAAGAAGTGCGCATCTTCCTGCTGGGTGATGCCGCCGCCTGCGCCGTCGCCGGCCAGAAAGTGCCGCAGGGCTATTACAACCTCGGCGACATGCTGGGCGGCGTGGTCCGGCGCAAGGGGGAAATCTCCGTATGCGGCACCTGCATGGATGCCCGCGGCATCACCGGGGAACGCCTGATCGAGGGCGCAGCGCGCGGCACCATGGATGTCCTGACCCAATGGACACAATGGGCTGACAAGCTGCTGGTGTTCTGATCGCCGCCGCCCGCATGGCAGCATCGGCGCGAGCGACACCGCGCAGCTCGGAGTCTGTGCTGCGATCCGTCAGCGCTTTTTCCGCCTGCCTCCATGCTTAGACTTGCCCTGGCACTGCCGGCGCTTGCGACCGCCGCCGTCCAGGCGCAGGTCGCACTCGGCGCGGCGCCGCTGACGCAGGAACAGATTTGCGCCTTCTGCATCGCGCGCTACCATGACCGCAATGGACACCATGAAATCCTTGTCGAACGACTTTCCCGCGCCGGCGACTGAGTTGGCAACCCAGTTGGCAACCCAGTTGGCAACCGAGTTGGCAAATGCGCCGGCAAGCGGGCGCCGCCGCTTCCTCGCCGCGCTGGCCCTGCTGGCGCTCCCGCATTCGCTGCGCGCCCAGGCGCGCGCCGCCTTCGCGCCGGTTCCCGGCGTGCCGCCAGCGCCAACTCTTGTCTTGCCGGACCTTGACGACAAGCCCGTCGACCTCGCGCGCTATCGGGGCAAGGTGGTGCTGGTGAATTTCTGGGCGACCTGGTGCCCGCCGTGCCGCAAGGAGTTTCCCTCGCTGAGCCGGGTCCGCAAGCTGTTCCGGCCGGCGGATTTCGAGGTGCTGGCGGTGAATGTCGGCGAAGATCCGGAGACCGCGTTCTCCTTTGCCGGCGCGGTCGATTTCCCGATACTCTTCGACCGCGATTCGACGACGATGGCGCGTTGGCAGGTCAGGGGTCTGCCCAGCACTTTCGTGGTCGACCGCCGGGGACGGCTGGCGCTGCTCGCCGTGGGCGGCCGCGAATTCGACGATCCCGCCATCGTCGCCCAGCTCAGGGAATTACTCGGACCAGGGAGCGCATGATGAGCGAAAGCCGGTCGACCACGACGAACCGCAGCGTCGCCTTCTTCGAGCAGCAATTCGCCCGGCAGATCGACGACCGCGACTTCAAGCTCAATCCCTTCGAACGCGAGGTTCTGCCGCATCTGCGGGGCAAGGTGCTCGACTTCGGCTGCGGCCTGGGCAATCTGGCGATCGCCGCCGCCGAACGCGGCTGTTCGGTGCTGGCCTTGGATGCCAGCCCCACGGCAATCGACAGCCTGCGCCAACGGGCCGCGGCAACACAACTGCCGGTCGAGGCGATCGAAGCCGATCTGCGCAATTACCCGATCGATGGCGATTTCGACTGCATCGTCTCCATCGGCCTGCTGATGTTCTTCGATTGCGCAACGGCCTGGCGCATATTGTCGATGCTGCAGGAACGGGTGCGCCCCGGCGGCGTTGCCGTGGTCAATATGCTGGTCGAGGGCACGACCTATTTCGGCATGTTTCAGTCGGGCAGCTACTGCCTGCCGGCACGCGACGAACTGGGCCGCCGCTTCGCCGGCTGGGATGCCCTGCTCTCGGAGTTCCGCGATTTCGAGGCGCCGGGACAAACCATCAAGTCCTTCGTCACGCTCGTCGCGCGCAAGCCCGGGCCGCCGTAACGCCAGCGCCGACCCGGGCTGACCGCGAGGCGGCGGCGAAAGAAAGGCCGGCGCGCCGGCCTTCAGGCAAACCAGCCGTGCAGGAACCAGCCGCCAGGCGGGCGCGGGTCGCGGAAGATCCATAGCCAACGGCCGGCGCTGTCGATCGCGATGAAGTAGTCGCGGCGCGCGTCAACGCCGTCCCACCAGCCGGACTCGATGCGCTCCGGGCCGGCCGCCAGCGCCAGCGCGCCGTCGCGTTGCGGGCGGCCCTGGACTTCACGCAGGGCTTCGGGCGGATCGAGCAGCCACAGCGGGCGCGGCGGCAACGCCGTCCCTGGCCGCAGGGCCGGCTGTGGGGCCGGCTGGATGGCCTCGCCCGGCGCGGCAGGGCGCGCCCGGCTCGCCAGTTCCGGTCTGTGGTCGGCATGGCAGGCCAGGCCCTGCACCGCCTGCGGCCCCAGGCGCGCGGCGAGGCGGTCGATGAGTTCGGCCAACGCCTCCTGCCGCTGCCCGCCGCCGTCGAACAGGGCATGATTGCGCGCCTCGCGCGGCTCCGCCTGCCGCGCGCAGAGGCGCAGCGCCAGCGCGGGAGCGGACAGCTTCAGGGCGTCGAGCCTTTCCTTGAGCACGCGCTCGATGCGTTCCGCGCGGCACACCGGCGCACTGAAGGCCAGCGGCAGTGCGGTGACGCGGCCATGGCCGTGATCGATCAGGCATTCGATTTCGCGCACCGCGCTGTTTCGCGCCGCCAGCCAGCCGGCCAGCGCCGCGATCAGGCGCCGTGCGGCAAACAGCAGCACCGGTGCCGCGTCCACCGGCGCCGGCAGTTCCAGACCCTGCTCGAAGCGCTCAGGAAAGACGAAGCAGGTTTGCGGATCGGGAATCTCGCCCAGGGCGCGCGCCAGATCAATCACAAATACCTTGCCCAGGCGGGCACCGAGACTCGCGCGCGGCAAGGCCAGCAGTTCGCCGATGCGGCGCAGGCCGAAGCCTTCGATGCGCCGCGCCAGCGGCGGCGCCAGCTGCAGCGCCGTCAGCGGCACCGCGGCGAGCGCCGCGCGCGTCGCCGCCAGGTCGCGAGCGATGACATTGTCACCAGAGCGCGCCAGCCATAGCGCGGCCAGCGGCGTGGCGGCTACCGCCAGTTGCGCGCGAAATTCCATCGCGGCGAGATCTTCGCGCACCAGGCGCAGCAGCGCCGGCAGGCCGCCGAACAGGCGCAGGCTGCCGGAGATTTCGAGGCGCAGCGCGGCCGGCGCGAGACTCACCTGCGGCGTGTAGCGGCCTGCCCAGCAGGCCAGCGCCGGGGTCGGAAATGCCGCGACCGGGGCGTCAGACGGCGACGCGGATTCGTCGTCGGCTGTCGGCCGCGTCGGGCAGTACAGTGCCAGCCACAGCATGATGGAAACCCGGTGGAAATTCCGCGGGACGCCGGATGTCGAGCAGGATCGCCTGCCGCGCCGGCGGCCCGCGCCGCTTCAGCAAGCTCACGCGCAACTGCCGGCCTGCCGCCTGCAGTTGCAGGCGCAGCGGTGCCGGCGAAGCCGCGGCGGCGAGTTGCGCCGGGCGCAAGCAGAAGGCCGCGCCGCCGCCCTCGCCCGCCGCCACCTGCAGGCGGCGCAGGCTGTTGGCTGGCAACTGGCCGCGAAACAATTCGTCGAGCCAGCACAGCGTGGCCGCCACGCCGCCGCAGCGCAGGGCCTCGACCGCGGCCCAGAGCGCATCGCGCGGCCGGCGCGGAAACACCAGGCGCAGGCAGTCGAGCCGTATCCCGGCGGTGGCCCAGGCCGGCGCATGGGCCGCATGCGGCGGCGCGATCAGCACCACGGTCTGGCCGGTGGCGGTCAGCGCCGCCAGCGCCGGCAAGAGCAGGTCGAGTTCGCCGATGCCCTCATGTTCCGTCAGCAGTTCGGTCAATGCCCCGCGCGGCCAGCCGCCGCCGGGCAACTCGGCATCGAGGCGGGCAAAGCCGCTGGCAAGAGTTGGCGCTGGCGCCACGGCGAAGGCGTCGCCGCGACGGATGTCGGAGCGCTCCAGCACCTGGGCCAGGGCGGAATTCATGATCTGTCCGGGCAAAATTGCTTACAGCGTGCGCCCATCCCGGATCAAACCCACGGCGATGCCTTCGATGGTCAGCGGCTCCTTGCGCGTATTGACCAGGATCGGGGCGAAGTCGCGGTTCTCGGCGATCAGCTCGACCATGGTGCCGCGCCGCTTGAAGCGCTTGACGGTGACTTCGTCGCCGAGTCGGGCGATGACGATCTGGCCGTTGGCGGCCTCGCTGGTGCGATGCACGGCGAGCAGGTCGCCGTCGAGGATGCCGGCCTCGATCATCGACAGGCCGCGCACGCGCAGCAGGAAATCGGCGCGCGGGGTGAACAGCGCCGGATCGATGCGGATGTTGCCGAGGCGGTTCTCGATCGCCAGGAGCGGGCTGCCGGCGGCGACGACGCCGATCAGCGGCAGGCCGAGCTGTTCCACCAGCCGGATGCCGCGCGCGGAACCGGGTTCGAGCGTGATCGCGCCCTTCTTCGCCAGCGCCTTGAGATGATCCTCGGCGGCATTGGGCGAGGCGAAACCGAAGGCGCTGGCGATCTCGGCGCGCGTCGGCGGCACGCTGAAGACTTCCATGCTGTTGCGGATGAAATCGAGGATTTCCTGCTGGCGGGGCGTCAGATCGTGGGCCATGGGCGTGCTCCTGTGACTGTTTTTTCGTACAGTACATTAAAAATCCGGCGAACGCCAGCGCTGGAAACAGCGGCCGGCAAGCCCCTGAGCGCGATGCGGCCATTTATAGGATAATTCGCCCCGGTCGTCGGGAGAGAGTAACTCCCACCGTTACCGCCGAAGGCGCAACCCCCAGGAACCGCTCAGGCAAAAGGACCGACGACGCTGCACAAATCTGGAGAGCGGCAGCTCATGGCAGCATCGTGAAGCCTGCCCGCCGACGGAGTAAATCTCTCAGGCGCCAAGGACAGATGGGGATGCAACGGAACCCCGTTGCGCTTCTTGCCGCCATCAGTCCGAGGATCGCCATGCCGCTACGTACTCCCCTTTACGACTCCCATCTCGCCGCCGGCGCCAAAATGGTCGACTTCTCCGGTTGGGAGATGCCGATCAATTACGGCTCGCAGATCGAGGAACACCATGCCGTGCGCCGCGACGCCGGCATGTTCGACGTCTCCCACATGTGCGCGCTGGATCTCGCCGGCCCCGATGCCCGCACCTACCTGCGCCACCTGCTGGCCAACGACGTGGCGAAACTCGTCACGCCCGGCAAGGCGCTTTACTCCTGCATGCTGAACCGGGCGGGCGGCGTGATCGACGATCTGATCGTCTACTACTTCAGCCCCGAGCATTACCGCGTCGTGGTCAACGCCGGCACCACGGACAAGGATGTGGCCTGGATGCGCGCCCAGCTCAGCGGGGTGGACGGCGGCTTCAATGCCACGGTGATGGTGCGGCGCAAGGGCAGCGACGATGCGGTGACCCTGATCGCCTTGCAGGGCCCCAATGCGCACGAGCGCCGCAACACCGGCGTCGATGCCGTGGCGATGATCGCCGTGCAGGGCCCCCATGCGCGCGAGCGTTTCTGGACGGCCTTCCCCGACAGCCGCGCCGCCACCGAGAAACTGGAGAATTTCCAGGCCACCGAATTTGCGTCGACGCAGGGCGACTGGCTGGTGGCCCGTACCGGCTATACCGGCGAGGACGGCTTCGAGATCACCGTGCCGGCCGAGGTGGCAGCCGAGGTCTGGCAGGCGCTGCTGGCAGCCGGCGTGAAGCCCTGCGGCCTGGGCGCACGCGACACGCTGCGGCTCGAAGCGGGCATGAACCTTTACGGCCAGGACATGGACGAAAGCATCTCGCCCTACGAGGCCGGCCTCAAGTGGACGGTCGACCTGAAGGACCCCGCGCGCGACTTCATCGGCAAATCGGCGCTGGTCGGCGACAGCGCCCGGCACTTGCACAACGAGTTCGCCGGCCTGCTGCTGCTCGATCGCGGCGTGCTGCGCGCCCACCAGAGGGTCATCACGCCGCTGGGCAGCGGCGAAACCACCAGCGGCAGCTTTTCGCCGACCCTGAATCAATCCATCGCACTGGCACGCCTGCCGGTAGGCGTCGCCATCGGCAGCGAAGTGGAGGTCGAAATCCGCGACAAGCTGCTCAAGGCGCGCGTCGTCAAACCCACCTTCGTCCGCAACGGCAAACCCCTGATCTGAGGAATTAACCATGAACGCACCCGCCAACCTGAAATACGCCGCGTCCCACGAATGGGCCAGGCCCGAAGCCGACGGCACGGTCACCATCGGCATCACCGACCACGCCCAGGAAGCCCTCGGCGACATCGTCTTTCTCGAACTGCCGGCCGTCGGCCGCGTGGTCAAGGCTGGCGAGGAATGCGCGGTGGTCGAATCGGTGAAAGCCGCCTCGGATATCTATTCGCCGCTGTCGGGCGAAGTGGTGGACATCAACCAGGCCGCCGCTGACGCGCCGGAATCGGTCAATGCCGATGCCTATGCCGCCTGGCTGTTCCGCATCAAGCCGTCCAATCCGACGGAACTCGACGCCCTGCTCTCCGCCGACGCCTACGCCGCGACGCTGTAAGGCAGATCTCCCACCGCAGAGGCACTGAATGTAGGGCGGCTGTAGGGCGGACTTCAGTCCGCCAGGGAACGATGGCGGACTGAAGTCCGCCCTACAGTCCGCCCTACAGTCCCTCCTACAGACTCCCGGTTCAATCGATTCCTGAATTCAATCTCCCACAATGCACGCAGAACATCTCTCGCAGCCCCTGACCACCCTCGAACACCGCGACGAATTCATCGGCCGCCACATCGGCCCCGACGAGCATGCCATGGGCGCCATGCTGGCCTCGATCGGCACCGCCTCGCTCGCCACGCTGATTGCCGAGACGGTGCCGGCCGCCATCCGTCTGCAGCGCCCGCTGGATCTGCCGGGACCGCTGCCGGAACACGCGGCGCTGGCCGCCCTGAAGGCCATCGCGGCAAAGAACCTGGTCAAGAAGTCCCTGATCGGCCAGGGCTATTACGGCACCTTTACGCCGCCGGTGATCCTGCGCAACCTGTTCGAGAATCCCGGCTGGTACACCGCCTACACGCCCTACCAGGCCGAGATTGCCCAGGGCCGGCTGGAGGCGCTGCTCAACTACCAGCAGATGGTGGTCGATCTCAGCGGACTGGAAATCGCCAACGCCTCGCTGCTCGACGAGGCCACCGCCGCCGCCGAGGCAATGACCATGGCGCGGCGCATTGCCAAGACCAAGGGCAATGTCTTCTTCGTCGATGAGGCGGCCTTCCCGCAGACCATCGACGTGATCAAAACGCGCGCCGCGTATTTCGGCTTCGAACTGGTTTTCGGCAAACCTGACGCAGCTGCGCAGCGCGACGACGTGTTCGGCGCCCTGCTGCAATATCCCAACGCGCGCGGCGAAATCGCCGACCTGACCACGACGATCGCCGCGATTAAGGGCCGCGGCGGCGTGGTCGCCGTGGCCAGCGACCTGATGGCGCTGGTGCTGCTGAAATCGCCCGGCGCAATGGGCGCCGACATCGCGCTCGGTTCCTCGCAGCGCTTCGGCGTGCCGATGGGCTTCGGCGGCCCGCACGCGGCCTTCTTCGCCACGCGCGAAGCCCATGTGCGCTCGATGCCGGGCCGCATCATCGGCGTCTCGAAGGACGCGCGCGGCAAGACCGCCTACCGCATGGCCTTGCAGACGCGCGAACAGCACATCCGGCGCGAGAAGGCAAATTCCAACATCTGCACCTCGCAGGTGCTGCTGGCCAACATGGCCGGCATGTACGCGGTGTGGCACGGCCCCGAAGGCCTGCGCCGCATCGCCGGCCGCATCCATCGCCTGGCCGCGTTGCTGGCCGGCGCGCTGGGCGTCAGCGGGCGCTGCTTCTTCGACAGCTTCGAGCTAAGAGTTGGCGCTGGCGAGGCGGCGAATTACATCAAGGCCGCCAGCGACGCCGGCTACAACCTGCGCCGGGTCGATGACAGCACAATTGCCATCAGCGTGGACGAAACCACCACGCGCGAGGATGTCGCCGCGCTGCTGAAGATCTTCGGCGGCTCTGCCAAGAGCGGCACGCCGATCGAGGCGCTCGATGCCGCGCGGCCCTGCGCGATCCCGGCTTCGCTGCTACGGCGCGAAGCTATCCTGGGCCATCCGGTGTTCAACACGCATCATACCGAGCACGGCATGCTGCGCTACCTCAGGCGCCTGCAGAACCGCGACCTGGCGCTCGATCACGCGATGATCCCGCTCGGTTCCTGCACCATGAAGCTCAATGCCGCGGCCGAGATGATCCCCGTCTCGTGGCCCGAGTTTGCGCAAATGCATCCCTTCGCACCGCTCGACCAGGCGCAGGGCTACGTCGAACTGATCACGGGCCTCGAAGACCAGCTCAAGGCGATTACCGGCTTCGATGCCGTCTGCATGCAGCCGAATTCCGGCGCGCAGGGCGAATACACCGGCCTGGTGGCGATCCGCCGCTACCAGGACGCCAGCGGCCAGGGTAGCCGCAACGTCTGCCTGATTCCGAAGTCGGCCCACGGCACCAACCCGGCGACGGCGCAGATGTGCGGCCTCGAGGTCGTCGCCGTGGCCTGCGACGACAGCGGCAACGTCGACGTCGAGGATCTCAAGGCCAAGGCCGCGCAGCATGCGGCGAAGCTGTCCTGCCTGATGATCACCTACCCGTCGACACACGGCGTGTTCGAGGAAAGCATCCGCGACATCTGCGCCATCGTCCATGCCCACGGCGGCCAGGTGTACATGGACGGCGCCAACCTCAACGCCCAGGTCGGCCTCTGCCGCCCGGCCGACATCGGCGCCGACGTCTCGCACATCAACCTGCACAAGACCTTCGCCATCCCCCACGGCGGCGGCGGCCCGGGCATGGGGCCGATCGGGCTCAAGGCCCACCTCGCGCCCTACATGGCCAACCACGCGGTGCAGACCGTTCCCGGACCGCACGGCGGCCAGCATGCAGTCTCCGCCGCGCCCTGGGGCTCGGCCTCGATCCTGCCGATCTCCTGGATGTACATCACCATGATGGGCGGCAGCGGCCTGACCCGCGCCACCGAGATCGCAATACTGAACGCCAACTATGTCGCGGCGAAACTCAAGGACCATTACCCGGTGCTCTACACCGGCAGCCAGGGCCGCGTCGCCCACGAGTGCATCCTCGACGTGCGCGCGATCAAGGCCGCCACCGGCGTCGCCGAGATCGACATCGCCAAGCGCCTGATGGACTACGGTTTCCATGCGCCGACGGTGAGTTTTCCGGTGGCCGGCACGCTGATGGTGGAACCCACCGAATCGGAGGACAAGGCCGAACTCGACCGCTTCTGCGCCGCGATGATTGCGATCCGCGACGAAATCCGCCAGATCGAAAATGACCAATGGACCCTCGACGCCAGCCCGCTCAAGCAGGCACCGCACACCGAAGCGGACTTCATCGGCGAGTGGACGCGGCCTTACTCGCGCGAGCAGGCGGTGTTTCCGCTGCCCTGGGTGGCCGAGAACAAGTTCTGGCCTTATGTGAATCGCATCGACGACGTGTACGGCGACCGCAACCTGTTTTGCGGCTGCGCACCCAGCCCCTGACGAGCCGCCCGGAACAGGGCCAAAACCGGGCCGTGCATCGTCGCTGCACGGCCCGAATTTTTATGCGGCGCCGCATTGGTCGCCCGACACGGCGTGCACCGTCGCTCATCGGCGACATAATTTTCTTTGGATAAACAGCCGCTTGTCGATTCGGCCTGGAATCTTGTCGCCATGGCCCGACAGTTCCTCACGCGCCGCGCCGCGACGGATCGCGACAACTTGCTGTATTAATTGATGAAACTCTCCCGGCACGGGCTTTGCTGATGGGCATTGAGTGCCGCTTGCTGCCCGCAGGTCAAGCAGCCCCAATCAACCCAAGGAGAACCCATGCTTGCAAAATCGAGCTTGTTCAGCAACAAAGACAATGTCGTCGCCCGGGACCCGCGTCTGGCCGGATACGGCCAGAGCAGCGGCGGCACCCCAAGCCCGGCCGGCACTGCCGCCAGCAGCATGAACGCGGCCAATTCGCCGACCGCGACCCCGGCCGCCGACGCGAAGCCAGCCAAAAGCCACGAAAGCGTTTCCGCCAACCGTCTCATGGTCGGGCCTGACGTCAAACTCAAGGGTGCCGAAATCCTCGATTGCGACACGCTGGTGGTCGAAGGCCGCGTCGAAGCGACGATGGACAGCCGGGTCATCAACATCGCCGGCAACGGTTCCTTCTCGGGCAAGGTCGGTATCGATGTGGCCGAAATCCACGGCCGCTTCGAGGGTGAACTCACCGCCCGCAGCCAACTGATCATCCACGCCACCGGACGCGTCAGCGGCACCATCCGCTACGGCAAGATCCTGATCGAGGAGGGCGGCGAGATTTCAGGCGACGTGCGCTCGCTGGCATCCGAGGCGGCCACCCCGACCCTGACCCAGCGCAGCGCAGCGCCCGAATTCCCCAAGGCCGTTCCGGCAGTCGCCGGCGGCGCGTCCTGATTTAACCCTCCCCTTCGCTGCAGCAGCCCATCCCCCCCCTCCCCTTCACGCCGGACTCCCCTCCCGGCCGGGCGCTGCAGCGCTTTTTCGCTTCCCCCACGTACGCACAAGCCGACAATGCTCGGTTAAGCTTGCGGCCTTTCCCGCCAGCTTGCCCAGGAGTCCGCATGTCCACCCATCTCGTGCTCACCGTCATCGGCGACGACCGCCCCGGCCTGGTCGGCGAACTTGCGGCCGCGATCAGCGCCCACCAGGGCAACTGGCTGGAATCCTCGATGGCACAACTCGCCGGCAAGTTCGCCGGCATCGTCGAGGTCAGCGTCGATGCCGCACAAGCCGATGCACTGCGTAACGCGCTGGGCCAGCTCGCGGGGCTGAAAGTCAGCATCGAGTCGGCGCAGCCGCAGAAGTTGGCGCTGAAGGGACGGCGCTTGAAGCTGGCGCTGGTCGGCCACGACCGCATCGGCATCGTGCGCGAGGTGTCGCAGGTGCTGGCGCACCACGCCGTGAACGTCGAGAGCCTCGACACCCACACCTCGAGCGCGCCGATGTCGGCCGCCGTGCTGTTCCATGCCGTGGCCGAACTGACCGCCGCGCCCGATCTCGACGTCGGCGCCCTGACCGGGGAACTGGAGCGCATCTCCAACGATCTGATGGTCGATATCACGCTGGACGAGACGATCCGGGTCTAGGTTCCATGTACACGCTGCACATCGCCAACAAGAACTACTCCTCGTGGTCGCTGCGGCCCTGGGTGCTGTTGCGCGCGCTGGACATCCCCTTTAGCGAACGCCTGCACCGGCTCGGCGCCGAGAGCTTCGGCGATTTCTCCCCCTCGGGCCGGGTGCCCTGCCTGGTTGATGGCGCGACCGTGGTCTGGGATTCGCTGGCCATCGTCGAATACCTCGCCGAAAACCATTCCGGCGTCTGGCCGCAGGATGCCAAGGCGCGCGCCTGGGCGCGCTGCGCCTGCGCCGAAATGCATTCGGGCTTCGCCGCGCTGCGCCACCAGCACGGCATGAACGTCGGCGTGCGCGTGGCGGTGGCGCAGCGTCCGCCCGAACTGCGGGCCGACATCGCGCGCATCGAGCAACTGTGGAACCAGGGCCTGGCGCGCTTCGGCGGCCCCTTCCTGGCGGGCAGGGAATTCTGCGCCGTCGATGCCTTCTTCGCCCCCGTGGCCTACCGCTTCCGCAGCTACGGCGTCGCGGTGAACGGTGCCGCCGCCGGCTACCTCGAAACCATGCTCGCCCACCCGGCAATGCAAGAGTGGGAAACCGCGGCGCTGGCCGAGGACTTCCGCGAAGCCGCGCATGAAGCCGAGCTGGCGAGCGCCGGAACGGTCACCGCCGACCTGCGCGCCGTATCGCCAGCGCCAACTCTTTGATGAAGACTCCCGAACTGCTGGCCCCGGCCGGGTCGCTGTTGATGGCGCGCACCGCGCTGGATTTCGGCGCCACGGCGATCTACGCCGGGCAGCCGCGCTACAGCCTGCGCGTGCGCAACAACGATTTCGGCACGCTGGAAAACCTCGCCGCGGGTATCGCGCTGACCCATGCGCGCGGCGGGCATTTCTATCTGGTCAGCAACATCCTGCCGCACAACGCCAAACTCAAGACCTACCTCGAAGACATGGCGCCGGTGATGGCGCTCAAGCCAGATGCGCTGATCATGGCCGACCCCGGCCTGATGCAGATGATCCGCGAGCGCTGGCCGCAGATGCCGATCCACCTCTCGGTGCAGGCCAACACGGTCAATCATGCGGCGGTAAAGTTCTGGCGCAGCGTCGGCGTCACGCGCGTGATCCTGTCGCGCGAACTGTCGCTCGACGAAGTCGCCGAAATCCGCCAGGAATGCCCCGACACCGAACTCGAAGTCTTCGTGCACGGCGCGCTGTGCATCGCCTATTCGGGGCGCTGCCTGCTCTCCGGCTATTTCAATCATCGCGACCCGAACCAGGGCAGTTGCACCAATTCCTGCCGCTGGGACTACAAGGTCCATGAAGGCAGCGCAGACGAGAGCGGCGACGTCAGCCTCGCCGCGCCGCGCCCGGCAGCCGCAGCCCCCGCCAAGCCGAACACGCTGCGCCGCCCCGGCGCCACCTGGCTGCTCGAAGAAAGGGAGCGCCCCGGCGAATACATGCCGATCGAGGAAGACGAGCACGGCAGCTACATCCTCAATTCGAAGGACCTGCGCGCCATCGAATACGTGGCGAAACTGGCCGAGATCGGCGTCGATTCGCTGAAGATCGAGGGCCGCACCAAGTCGCCCTACTACGTCGCGCGCACCTGCCAGAGCTACGCCCAAGCGATCGACGACGCCGTCGCCGGACGGCCCTTCGACGCGCAACTGGTCGGCCAGCTCGACGGCCTCGCCAACCGCGGCTACACGGCCGGCTTCTACGATCGCCACCCCGACCGCGACTACCAGAACTACCTCTCCGGCAGCTCCGAATCCAGCCGCAGCCTCTACGTCGGCGACGTGCTCGGCTACGACGCCGAGGGCCTGGCCGAGATCGCGGTGAAGAACCATTTCGCGGTCGGCGACCGCATCGAGATCGTCCGCCCCGGCGGCAACCTCGATCTGGTCATCGACGCCATGCGGAACCGCGAGGGCGAAGCGGTCGCGGTCGCTCCCGGCAGCGGCCACCTGATGCGCATCGCCCTGCCGCCCGGCTGCACGGGCGCCTTCGTCGCGAAATACCTCTAGGCTCGATGGGCAAACTGGTCGAGGTCCGCATCCCGATCTATCCCGAGTGCTGGGAAACCTGCGGCAGTTGCGCCCAAGGCGACATCACGGTCGAAGAAGTGCTGGTCAAGCCGGGCGACATGGTCCAGTTCGACGACAACGTCATCGTCCTCGAAACCGGCAAGGTCGCGCTCGACATCCAGTCGCCCCATGCCGGGCGCGTGGTCGAGGTGTTCGTCGAGGCCGGCCAGGAAGTCGCCGAAGGCACCGTGATCCTGACCCTAGCGACTGATTGACGCGCATAATGGATGCGCGTAATCTGTGCGCACCAGTTACGCAGGAGACCGACACCATGAGCGCCCAGCCGAAAAAAGCCGCCAACCTGACGATCCGCGCCGACCTGCTCGAAGAGGCCCGCGCGCGCAAGATCAACCTCTCGCAGACGCTCGAAGTCGCGCTCACCGCCGAACTGAAAAAGCAGCGCGAGGCCGAGTGGCTGGAGCAGAACAAGGCCGCGATCGAGGCCTACAACCGCGAGATTGCCGAGCATGGCCTGTTCAGCGACCGTTACCGCGATTTCTGTCGATGAGCCAGTTTGACGTCTACGCCAACACGGACCCGACCAGCAAAGCCCGGATTCCGTATGTCGTGGCGCTGCAAAGCGACCTGCTCGATGCAATCGAAAACCATGTCGTCGCTCCCCTGCGGCTGAAAACCGACAAGTCCATCGTCGCCGTGGTGCGCCTGAATCCGGTGGTCACGATTGCCGGCAAGCAATACCTGGTGCGCGTTCAGGACATTGCGACGGTGCCGCGCCGTTTGCTTAAACAGCCAGTCACCAACCTTTCCCCCCAGCGCGCCGAAATCCTCGCCGCGCTGGATTTCGTGTTCACCGGCTTCTAATCCCTCAACTACAGAAAAGCACCATGGCCCAATACGTCTTCACCATGAACCGCGTCGGCAAGATCGTGCCGCCGAAGCGCCAGATCCTCAAGGACATCTCCCTCAGCTTCTTCCCCGGCGCCAAGATCGGCCTGCTCGGCTTGAACGGCTCGGGCAAATCGACCGTGCTGCGCATCATGGCCGGCATCGACAAGGACATCATCGGCGAAGCGACGCCGATGCCCAACCTGTCGATCGGCTATCTGCCGCAGGAGCCGCAGCTCGACCCGGCCAAGACCGTGCGCCAGGAAGTCGAATCCGGCATGGGCGAAGTCATGGAAGCCCAGGCCAAGCTCGAAGCCGTGTATGCCGCCTACGCCGAAGAGGACGCCGACTTCGACAAGCTGGCCGAGGAACAGGCGCGGCTCGAAGCCATCATCGCCGCCTCGGGCGCCGACACCGAGCACCAGCTCGACCTCGCCGCCGACGCGCTGCGCCTGCCGCCGTGGGACGCTTCGATCAAGACACTGTCGGGCGGCGAGAAGCGCCGCGTGGCGCTGTGCAAGCTGCTGCTGTCGCGCCCCGACATGCTGCTGCTGGACGAGCCGACCAACCACCTCGACGCCGAGTCGGTGGAATGGCTGGAGCAGTTCCTCACCCGCTTCCCCGGCACCGTCGTGGCCGTGACCCACGACCGCTACTTCCTCGACAACGCCGCCGAATGGATCCTCGAACTCGACCGCGGCCACGGCATCCCCTGGAAGGGAAATTATTCGTCATGGCTGGAGCAGAAGGAAGCGCGCCTCGAAACCGAAGCCAAGCAGGTCGACGCGCACATGAAGGCCATGAAGCAGGAACTGGAATGGGTGCGCAGCAACCCCAAGGCGCGCCAGGCCAAGAGCAAGGCCCGTCTGGCGCGCTTCAACGAAATGTCGGAAACCGATTACCAGAAGCGCAACGAGACGCACGAACTGTTCATCCCGGTCGCCGACCGGCTGGGCGACAAGGTGATCGAGTTCAACGAAGTCAGCAAGGGCTTCGGCGAGCGCCTCTTGATCGACAAGCTGAGTTTCAGCGTGCCGCCCGGCGCGATAGTCGGCATCATCGGCCCCAACGGCGCCGGCAAGTCGACGCTGTTCAAGATGCTCACGGGGCAGGACAAGCCCGACAGCGGCGAGATCGTCACCGGCCCGACGGTGAAGATTTCCTACGTCGACCAGAGCCGCGACTGCCTCGACGGCTCGAAGACCGTGTTCGACGAGCTCGCCAACGGCGCCGACATCATCACCATCGGCAAGCAGGAAATCGCCAGCCGCGCCTACATCGGCCGCTTCAACTTCAAGGGCGGCGACCAGCAGAAGAACGTCGGCAACCTCTCCGGCGGCGAGCGCGGCCGCCTGCACCTGGCCAAGACCCTGATGGCCGGCGGCAACGTGCTGCTGCTCGACGAACCCTCCAACGACCTCGACGTCGAAACCCTGCGCGCGCTGGAAGACGCCCTGCTCGAATTCGCCGGCTGCGCCATGATCATCAGCCATGACAGATGGTTCCTCGACCGCATCTGCACCCACATCCTGGCTTGCGAGGGCGACTCGCAATGGAGCTTCTTCGCCGGCAACTACCACGAGTACGAGGAAGACAAGAAGAAGCGCCTCGGCGAAGAAGGCGCCAAGCCGAAGCGGATCCGCTACAAGCCTATTACGCGCTGAGCGCAGGCAGAACCCACCCCGCCGCCGCCCTCCCTGGCGGCGCATCAACAGCCGATCGGCGGAAAGGCACCATGTCGAGCTTGCGCATCATCGCGCTGACCGTGCTGGCCATGGTCGCCTTCGCCGGCAATTCCCTGCTGTGTCGCCTTGCGCTGAGAGATACCACGATCGACGCCGCCAGCTTCACCGCGATCCGCCTGGGCTCCGGGGCGGTGATGCTCTGGCTGGTGGTACGCGTGCGGGGCGGCGCCTATACCGGCGCCGGCAGCTGGCGCTCGGCCCTGGCGCTGTTCGCCTATGCCGCCGGCTTCTCCTTTGCCTACCTGAGCCTGCCCGCCGCCAGCGGCGCGCTGCTGCTGTTCGGCGCGGTGCAGGCGACCATGATCGGCCATGGCCTGTGGGCCGGGGAACGCCTGCGGCGCATGCAGCTCGCCGGCCTGGCGCTGGCGCTCGCGGGTCTGGTAGGCCTGCTGCTGCCCGGACTGTCGGCGCCGCCGCTGCAGGGATCGCTGTTGATGCTGGGGGCGGGCGTGGCCTGGGGGGTTTATTCCCTGCGTGGCCGCGGCGCCGGCGATGCGACCCAGGTCACGGCGGGGAATTTCCTGCGTGCCGTGCCCATCGCCGCGGCATTGAGCCTGCTCATGATCGGCGACGTCTCGCTCGACCGCGCCGGCATCGCTTACGCGGTGGCCTCGGGGGCGCTGGCCTCGGGCCTCGGTTATGCCATCTGGTACACCGCGCTGCCTGGACTGAAAGCCACCAAGGCGGCCACCGTGCAGCTCAGCGTGCCGGTCATCGCGGCCTTGGGCGGCGTGGCCTTCCTCGGCGAAGCGATTACCCTGCGCCTGATGCTGGCGTCGGTCGCCATTCTCGGCGGCATCGCGCTGGTCATCCTCGAAAAGCGGCCACCGGGCAAGACGCCCTGACTGAGCCGCTCGGCACGAAATTGATTTCCATGAGCACGTGGATTACCGTACCGCCAACGCCAACTTTGAAGCCATGCGGCGCGCGGGCCGATGCCGATGCGGCGCGGCAGACGAACCGCGCGCCAGACCAATGATCGGGAGTAAGCACTCATGCTCGATGCCAATACCGTTGCGCAACTGAATCAACTGGGGATCAGCACCGAGACCATCGAGTCGGCGCTGTCCGGCCTGATCGTCCTCACGCTGCTGTCGGTGGCGGCGGCGATACCCACGGCCATCCTGGCCAGGCGCAAGGGGCGGTCGGTCGCCGGCTGGCTGATCCTGGCGCTGACGATTCCGGTGCTCCCGCTGCTGCTGATCTGGCGCCTGCCGAAACTGCCGCCGCCGCGGCAGTAGCCGCGGCGCGCGGCGCCTGGCCTCGCGTCAGGCCGGCAGCCTGGCGTAGAGGTCCACGGCTGCTTCCATGCGCCGCAGCAGGTTTTCGCTGGTGGTGAACAGCTTGCGCGCGGTCGGCGCAAAGTCATTGCCATTGCGCAGCACCAGCGTCGATTGCATGGTGTTCCAGTGTTCTGCCACGGATTCGAGTTCGCCAAGTATGACGGGGCTGCTGTCCTGCGCGACCGCGGTCAGTTCGACCAGGGCGGCGGAAAACTCCTGGCTCGCATTGTCGAGTTCGACGCGGCATTGCGCCGTCCTGATGCCCATGTGGCGGAACATGAAGAACTTGGCCACGCGCTGCGACAGCATGCGCTCCCGACCCGCGAGATTGATCAGCCGGCCCTTGCGCGTGCCGTCGGCCTGCTCGAAGCTCAAGGTCAGGGATTGCGCCGCCTGGAGAACATCCTCGTTGATACCGAATAGATCGCGTGCAGCCTGCCGCGACGGGTCGGCAGCGAGCAATGCCTGGTAACGCGGCCAGAGCCGGGCGAGTTCGGCCATCGCGGCAGTGCTTTCGGCGCCGTTCGGCC
>JACPUD010000087.1 GCA_016192435.1 Rhodocyclales bacterium
CGCACCTGCGGCAGTCTCGCCAAGCGAGATCGTTTTGACCAGCGTACCGCTCGTATCCGTCACATCGATCGTGACTGCGGTGGCTGCCTCTGCCAGGCTGAACGCAAGGGTCGGCGTGTCTCCACTGTTCATGACGAACGAACTCACGGTACGCTTACCCGTCACGGTGTAGGTGTAGGTCCCCGCCGAAACCAGGTTCCCGGCCGTGTCTTTCCCATCCCATGCCTGGGAATAGTCGCCCGCCGCGGTCGCGCCTAGTGCGAAGGTCCTGACGATCGCGCCGCTCGAGTCTTTAACGTCGATGCTTACCGACGCCGCTGCCTCTGTAAGCCTGAACCCGAGGTCGGCCGTCTCGCCGCTGCGCAGGGTGACCAGATTGCCCGTGTTCACGTTCGCGTTCGACGACACAATGACCCGGTCGTTGCCGGCTGCGGTATTCAGATTCGTGATGGAGCTCGTACCCTGGACGTTGAAAATGTCATCCCCGGTACCCAGGGTGAGGTTGAGTGTGCCGACCCCGTAGTAGTTGATGCCGCTGTGCCGTGTAGCTACGTCGATCGAGGCGGTACCCGCAGTGTTCGTCAACAATGTGCTGTCGACCGCGGTCACCGCCTTGCCGCGATGTTCGCCCTGGAAGGCGATGGTGACGACGTTACCCACCCTGGTCACCGTCACGTTGTTCGTGTAAGGCCTGGAATTGTCGTTGCGCGGGTTGAACGGATCGAGGATCGAGCCGTTCGGATTCAGGATCGGGTCGAGCGCGGTGCGGATCTCCGCCGCCGTCGCGTTGTAGGCAATCGCGGCCGTCGCCTGGGCGAGCACCGTGGTGTTGCCCGGTTGCGGCACGTTGACCGTGAGCTTGAAGCTGCCGCCGTCGGCGTTCACCGCGAAGGTCTGGACATTGTCCACGACCGGCGCGGTGGAGCCGTCGCGCTTGGTGGTGACCTTCAGGTCCACCGATTCGTTGTCGTAGGCAACCAGGCTGGTCAGCGGAATCTCCGTGGTGACGTCGCTGGCGTTACGCGTCTCCATCCACACCAGCTTGGGCATGTCCTTGCCCGCCATCGTGCCGGTGAAGGTCATCGCATAGGTGATGGCGTGCGCCTGGGTCTCGCCCGCCGGGATATCGCGGCTCACCTCCGAGATGATCAGTTCGGTCGTCCCGTAGAGGGTGCGCAGCGCAGTCTGGAGGTCGGTCACGCCGGTCGTTGTACCCACCGCATCGTAGGACACTGTCTGCGTCGCGCCGTAGGGCGCCCCGCTGACATACAGCGTCGGGTCGAGGCCGAGGCGGAAGGTCCCTGATTTCGCCTGGACGCGGATGGTCTGCACCTCCGCCACGGTGGGCATGTCGAGGCCGGTCAGGGTGCTGGCCGTCAGCGTCGCCGTGTTGGCCTTGGCGTCGCCGGAATCGATTACGTTCAGCACGTCTCCGGTATCGCCGCCCTGGTCAATCGCCAGCAGGCCGGTGATCTGGTCCACCACGTTCAGGTCGCTGCCGACGTTTACGATGTCCGCACCCGTGCCGGTGTCGACGAAGGTGTGGCCGCCGATAGTCTTGAGCGTGATGGTGTCGTTGCCGACGCCGCCGGTGACGGTGGTCGAACCCAGGTGGGTGGACTCGATCGTCAGGCGATCGTTGCCGGAACCCAGCATCAGGTTGAACTGTTCCAGACCCTGATAACTGATGCCACCCTTGACAGCCTTGCCGGCGACGATGGTGTCGCCGCCCATGCCGAAGCCGGTGAGGCGGCTATCGGTCAGCACGCCGGCGTCATCGGACACGCTGCTGCGGTTGAAGGCATTGAGCACGTCGACCTGGTCTTCCTCGATGACGAGGAAGTTGCGGTTGACCGGCGTGATGAAGTAGCCCATGTCGTCCTGCGTCAGGTGCCCCGCGGTGGTCGGCCAGTCCGTAGTGAACGTTGCCGTCTCGTACTTGATGTCCGAGTGGTACTTGGTGCCGACGTCGATCTGGTCGGCCAGGCCGAGGATGACCTCCTTCAGCGTGTCACCGGTCCTTACGACATAGGTGTAGTCGGTTGCGGAGCCCTCGCCCGTTTTCTGGAGCGAAATGGTCCAGCTCTGGCCCTGCGTAACGGCCACGGTCGAGGCGAACTTGATTTCGGCCAGCAACCAGTCGTCGCCAGTGGTGCCCACCGGCGTGCCGGTGACGTTGCCGTTGCCCTTGCCGGTCGTGAAACCGAATGTGAAGGCCGAGCCCCGAGTGATTTCCATCAGGTGGCCGGTGCGGGTCACGCTGTAGCCGCCAGTGATGAGTTTCTCGGACAGGCGTTCCGCCACCTTGTCGAGCGTAAGCACGTCGTCGGCCGTAGCGCCGGAAGGCCTGCTGCCGGCGGTGTAGGTGTAGAGAGTGCCATTGGCATTGATCTCCCAGACGCTGTCCTTGAATACGTCGCCCTTCAGCACGACATCCGCACTGGAGTAGATCATGTTGGCAGCGCCCTTGCCGCGGATGCTGTAGTCAACCCCCGCTGTGAGCGACGTGCCGCCCACCGTGAGGCCGGTGACCTGCACCGTGCTGGTGCCGTCCTCGGCCTTGAGCGCCAGGGTGTCGCCTTTGAGGCCACCCAGCAGCAAATCCATCGGCGTACCGACGCCCGGCGAGTTGATCACCGTGATCTGGTAGGCGAAGTCGTTCATGCGCGGATCGAGGCCTGGCATCTCGCCGCGCGCCGAATCGACGTGCGTGATGTGCGTGTCTGTCAACGTGCCGACCGTGACGGACTGCCCCTGAACCGTGGCGGTCGTCCAGCCAAAGCTGGTGATCGTGCTGTTCGGCAGCACCCAGTTGGTCTCGCCCGCCGTCATGAACGGCTCGTTGAGCGCGCCCACGTCGGAGTACTGCGCGCCGCCGTCGATGATCAGCGGGCCGCGGATGGTATTGATGCGCTCGCCCATCGCCGGGAAGACCTTGAGGTCGTGGCCCTCAAGGATCTGATCGTCGCGCGCCGTCACCGTCACCGTCTGCTGCCTGTTCCAGCCATTCCAGTCGGTCGCGGTCTGCGAGAACACCAGCTGCGAGGTGATCTTCCCGCCCGCTGTCGACGCAGGCAGCATCACGGTCGGCGCGCCCGCGGCCTGGACCGTGTAGCTTGCCGTCATGGCGCTCTGGTCGGCATTCGCCACCGTCAGCACAAGACCGGTAAGCGAGGTACGCAGGGTGGTAAGCGGACGCAACTGGTTGTACAGATTCAGCGTGACCGCGCCCAGGTCGTCGCCGTACTGGACGTCGTAGAAGTAGCTGGTGCCGTTCAACGCGATCGTCCACCTCTCACCCTGCTTCACCTGGCCCGCAAAGTCGATCTCGACCTTCGATGGCGTGAGTTGCGAGATCGTCGCACTGCCGTCCGAGTAGGGCAGGACGGCGAGCAGTGTCGTGAACGCGCCATGGTCCCCCGCATAGCGGCTGACCGTCAGTGTGCTGCCGCTCACCGTCACTGTGTAGCCGGCGTTCGCCGCGTCGATGACGCCCTTCAGGCCGCTGGCGATATCCGAAAGGGATGTACTCGCTGCGGTGAAATTGTAGTTCACGTCGTTCAGGGTAAGGCGCCAAACCTGGCCGATCACCGCCGTGCCGGTCAGCTCGACCTTCGCCTGCGGCGTCGCCGTATCCACCTGGATTGATTCTGTCTGGCCGTAATTGTCGCGCGCCGAGAATGCCAGGTTCGAGTTGTAGGTGGCGGTCACCTGGGGCAAGACGTCCAGCGTGACGGTGTCCGTCGGCGCTTTGCTGAGGACGACCTGGAAGGTATCCGAATTCGAGGTGTAGTTCGGGAATTCGGCGTCGAGGTTGTACTCGATGTTGAACCTGTCGGTCGCCCCGACCGCCCCGGTAAGCGTCTTGTCGAGCGTGTAGGTCTTCGTCGCCGCGTCGTAGGCGAGGATACGCGCGCTCGTTCCCTTGTTCGCCCCGGTGGTCAGCGTGACCTGCTTGCCGACCAGGCTGATCGCGTCCTTGTTGGTATCGTGCCGCTGCAGCGAGATATTCAGGTTATAGGATTGACCTGCGCCGTAGCCCACATAGCCGTCGCTGGCGAAAGGATTCGGTTGCAGGTAATGCCGCAGCGCACCGACTTCGACCGTATAGGTGCCGACAGTGCTCAGTTCATAGGTATGGATCGGGTCGGTCGCGAGCGTGCTGCCGGCGTCCGGCACCGTTGCCGCCGGATTCGCCGCCAAGGGGGTGGCCACGACACCGTTCGAATCGCGCAGCGTCAGCACCGGGGTGTCGACATAGGCGTAGTTCTCGACAACGGTCGTC
>JACPUD010000085.1 GCA_016192435.1 Rhodocyclales bacterium
ACGGCTGCGCTCACTGGACCGCACTCCCCCCGGCCCCCTCGCCAAGCGAGGGGGTGACGACGGTGCGCCGCTGCGCGGCTTCGTGGTTTGGCTGCGCCCTGCTTGGGGCGGCCCGGCGCAGGGCGCTCACTGGACCACCCTCCCCCCGGCCCCCTCGCCAAGCGAGGGGGTGACTGCGGTGCGCCGCTGCGCGGCTTCGTGGTTTGGCTGCGCCCTGCTTGGGGCGGCCCGGCGCAGGGCGCTCACTGGACCACCCTCCCCCCGGCCCCCTCGCCAAGCGAGGGGGTGACGACGGTGCGCCGCTGCGCGGCTTCGTGTAATGACTGGCGCCCCTTCGGGCCGCCGTGCGGGGTGCTCATGGCGGGTCGAGGGCTTCGTGCGCCACCGGCTCCGGCACGATGCCGTTGTCCTGGGGCAGGCGCGGCAGGTCGAGGAAGCCGCTACGGGCGGCGGCGGCGCGCGCGGCGAGTTCGTCGATCGCGGCGGCGGTGGCCGCCAGGTTCGTCGCGGCGCGCGCCGTGAGCTGCCGGTCGAGCCAGAGACTGTGCGCGGCGTAGGCGGCGAGCTGCGCGCGCTGGCCGGCAATCTCAGCGGCATAGCCGGCGATGCGTTCGAGCAGGGCATCGACCTGGCGCACGCGGGCGCCGATGTGCGTTTCGCCGTAGCGGCGGCGCCGGCTGTAGCTCATGCGCGGCGCGGCGGCGCCGCCCTTGGCGTCGCCGAGCTGGTCGGCAAGTTCGGCGGCGCTGAATTTGAGGCGGCCGGTTTCGTCGTAGTCGAGATCGTTGGCCTTGAGTTCCGCGTCGAGCTGCCCCGCGAAGGCCTCGACCACGCGCGTCAGGCGTTGCGGCGCAAACGCCTCGCGCACCCCGAGCCGGGCCGCCAGCCAGTCGGCCACGGCGGCCTGGCGCGGCGCATCGGGCGCGGTCAGCCAGGGCAGCAGCAGCAGGTCCCACAGCGCCACGGCGGAACGGTCCTCGCTCGCCGCGGCCACGCGCAACAGCCAGACGATCTTGACCCAGCGCCGGTCCGAGACGTAAATCTGCTGCCCAGCGAAGCGCTCGCGCAGTTCCGCCAGCACGGCGACGAATGCATCGGGAATCGCGACGTCGGCGGCATCCTGCGCCAGCCGAGCCAGATCCTCGCGGTCCAGGGCCAGCTCGCGCGCCGGCGGCGTCCAGCTCTTGCCGCGCCCGGCTTCGAGCAGCGCGGCGAAGCCGTCGGCGCTGACCGCGGCCACCGGCAGGCGCACCAGGAAGCGGTCGAAGAAGGCCTCGGCGATCTCGTCTTCGGGCACCTCGTTGGTGGCGCCGACGGCGCTGATCAGGGGGCAGCGCTGGCGGCCGGCGCCGTTGTCGAATTCGCGTTCGTTGAGCAGGGTCAGCAGGGCATTCAGGATCGCGCTGTTGGCTTTGAACACCTCGTCGATGAAGGCGATCGAGGCGTCGGGCAGGAAGCCGGCGGTATGCCGCTCGTAGCGGTCCTCCTCCAGCGCCTTGATCGAGAGCGGGCCGAACAGCTCCTCGGGCACCGAGAAGCGCGTCAGCAGGCGCTCGAAGTAGCCGGCAGCGCGGAATGCCGTGTGCAGACGGCGCGCCAGTTCGCTCTTGGCGGTGCCCGGCGGGCCGATGAACAGGGTGTGCTCGCCGGCCAGCGCGGCCAGCAGGCACAGCCGCACGCTCTGGCAGCGCTCGATCATGCCGGACTCCAGCAGATCGATGAGGGCTCTCAGGCGGGCTGGGCGATCGGGCTGCATGATGCAGAAGCGAGCGGCATGGAAAAGCTTCGGCCCCCACCCGCGCGGGATCGAAGACTCGGAGGCCGGCGCTTCACTTCGCGGTCTCCTGTTTCGCGGTGAGCGCCGGCGGCGCCAGATCGGCGGCGGTCCATTCCATGACAAGACGGTAGCCGACGGCGAGCAGGGTCGGCCCGAGGAAGGCGCCGATGACGCCGAAGGCCACCACGCCGCCCAGCACGCCGAGGAACACGATGGCGAACGGCAGGCTGGCACCGCGGCTGATGATCAGGGGCTTGATCAGGTTATCCACCATGCTGACGACGAAGAAGCCCCAGGCCGCGACGAACGCGGCCCAGCCCGGCTGGCCCTGCTGGAACAGCCAGACCGCAGCGCCGCCCCAGACCAGCGGCGGTCCCACCGGCACCACGGAAAGAAAGAAGGTCGCCACGCCCAGCAGCACAGCACCCGGCACGCCGGCGACGGCGAAGCCGACGGTGGCCAGCACCCCCTGCGCCAGTCCGGTGCCGAGGATGCCGTAGATCACCCCGCTCACCGTGCCGCGCGCTATGCGCATGAAATAGGTGGCGCGCTCTCCAGTGAGGCGCTTCAGGGCGACGATCAGGCGCCGCGCGAGGGCCTCGCCGTGTACGAAGAAGAAAAATGCCAGGAAGATCGAAATGGCAATGTCCAGCACGCCCCGCCCGACCACCCGTCCGGCCACCAGGGCGACCTCCTGGGCCGGCTTGGCCAGCTTTTCCAGTTCCTCGATCAGGCGCTGCCCGTTGTGGGCAAAGCGCTGCCAGTAGTCGTGCATCGACTGTCCCACCAGCGGCAGATCCGCCAGCCATCCCGGCGCGTCGGGCAGGCCGTCCTTGAACAGCGCCGAGGCGGCGCGACCGAGTTCGGCGACGTTGTCCGCCAGGGCCAGGGCCACTGCCACCAGGGGCCCGAGCAGCACCAGGGTGACCAGCAGCGTCATCAGCAGCGCAGCGAGGATGCGCCGCCCTCCCGCCAGGCGGTCCAGCCAGAGGAAGCCGGGCCAACTGGTCGAGACCAGGATGGCGGCCCAGACCAGGGCGGTAAGGAAGGGCCACAGCACCAGAATGCAACCGCCCCCGAGCAGCGCAAGGGCGACGAAAACCAGCACACGATCGGCAGCGGGAGTTTGCATGGGCACCACAGGGCAGGCAGGAAAGCGGCAATTATGGCCCAAGCGGGCCGGCGCGCCGGGACGGATCGGCGGCGGCCGCGTCCTGCAGCCAGCGCAGCACGCTTGCATAGAACATTTCGGGCTTGAGCGGCTTGCCGACATGGTCGTCCATGCCGGCCTTGAGACAGCGCTGACGATCCTCGTCGCTGGCGTCGGCGGACATGGCGAGGATCGGGATCGCCGCAAGTCCCGACAGCTGCCGGATCGCGCGGCTGGCTTCGAGTCCGTCCATGACCGGCAACTGCATGTCCATCAGGATCAGCGCGTAATCGGCCTGGCTCGCCAGTTCGACCGCCGCCGCCCCATTGCCGGCGACATCCGCCGCCAGGCCGGCGTCTTCGAGCAGGAAGACCGCGACTTCGCGGCTCACCAGGTCGTCATCGACCACCAGCACGCGCGTGCCGGCAAAGGCCTGGACCAGCATTTCCCGCGCCGGCAGATCCTCCGCGACCAGGCCGGCTTCCTCGACGCCGCGCCGCAGCCGCGCCGTCGCCCAGAAGCGGCTGCCGACGCCCTCCTCGCTGACTACGCCCGCGTCGCCGCCCATCAGCCGGGCAATCCGCTTCGAGATGGCGAGGCCGAGTCCGATGCCGCCGTACTTGCGGGTGGAGGAATCGTCGACCTGGCTGAAGGCGCTGAACAGCCGCTCCTGCTGGGCCGCACTGAGACCTATGCCCTGGTCGCTGACCTCGATCCGCAGCAGCACGCTGAGGCTGTCCTGCTCGATGGCGTCGGCGCGCACCCGGATTTCGCCGTGGTCGGAGAACTTGACCGCATTGCCGACATAATTGAGCAGCACCTGGCGCAGACGCAAGGCATCGCCGCGCAGCACCGCGGGCAGCGCCGGATCGATCTCCCTGGCCAGCCGCAGCCCCTTCGCCTGCGCCGCCGCCTCCAGCATGCGCAGCACCTCGTCGATCACTTCGGGCAGGGAAAAGTTTCTTTCCGCCAGGGTCATGCGGTCGGCTTCGATCCTCGAAATATCGAGCACGTCGTCGATCACGGCGAGCAGGTGCTGCGCTGCCGCCATGCTCTTGCCGAGATGATCGATCTGCCGCGAATCGGTGGCGCGGCGCAAGGCCAGGCCGGTCATGCCCATGATCGCATTCATCGGCGTGTACAGTTCATGGCTCATGTTGGTCAGGAACACGCTCTTGGCGCGGTTGGCGGCTTCGGCGGCATCCCTGGCCTGCGCCAGTTCGGCGGTGCGCGAAAACACCAGTTCCTCGAGGTGATGCCGATGCTGGTCGAGTTCGGCCTGGGCCAGCTTACGCGCCGTGATGTCGCTGATGAATCCGTGCCAGAGCACCGAGCCGTCGGCTTCGCGCTGCGGGATGGCGTTGCCCAGCAACCACAACGGCGCCTCGCCGGCGAAGCTGAGCCGGTATTCGTTGTGCCACGGCGTCAGCTGCGCCGCCGACTGGTCGAGCGAGGCCAGGTGCTGCGCCAGGTCGTCCGGGTGCACCGCGGCGAACAGCGGCGATGCGTCTTCGCGCACGTCTTCGGGGCCGATGCGGTAGATCTCGCGCAGCGCGTCGCTGGCGTAAGGTACGCAGCTGCGGCCGTCGGGATGCCGGCGCAGTTCGTACACGACCCCCGGCACCCGGCTGGCGATGCGCTGCAGGCGGCACAGGGCATCTTCCTGCACCGCCGCCACCGCCGCGATGTTCAGCATCCTCTCGCGATGCCAGAGCCGCTCCTTCTCGGCGCTCTGCTCCTGGGCCAGGAACTGGGCGTCGATGTTGCCCTGACCGCGGCGCACGATGAACAACAGCGCCAGGAACAGCATGGCAAGCACGCCGACGACGATGCCGAGGAATTCGATGGAACTCTCCGCAACCTGGTCCGCGTCGCGCTTCGCGCTCTGTTCGATTTTTTCCTGGTTGGCCGCCACGATGCCCGCGATCTGCGCCGAACTGGAAGTCACCTGGCGCAGGAAGGGCGTGACATCGGCATAGATCTCGAACACGCCGACCACCTCCTTGCTGCCGGGGCGGCGCAGCGGGATGTAGCTCGACAGCAGATCGCGGTTCTCCACCAGGCCTTCGAAGGCGCTGAACTGGTCGCGATGCGTGAGTTCGCTGGCCGCCTTGCCCGCGGCGGCGGAGCGCCAGCCGGCGTTGTCGGCCTTACCCTCCCCGATCTGGGCATGTTCCGAGGAATAGATCGTCAGCCCGCGCATGTCGTAGACCTTGATCTTGAACACGCTGCTGTCCTGCATGGCGGCGGCGGTGCGCCGGTCGAGCGCGGCGAAGCCGGGCAGCGCCCGGATCCGGGCGCCCAGCTCGGTCTCGCAGTCCCGCCGCACCGCGGCCCGGCAGTCTCCGGTCCGCAGCGTCTGCACCCGCGCCGCAAACGGGGCGAAGTCGGAGTCCCAGAGCATGTTGGCAATCAGCTTGGTCAGGTTGACGTTGGCCTCCTGCTGCGTCGCCACCAGGCTGGCCCTGGCGGTCTGCTCGGTCTTGGCGGACAGATTGGCCTGAACTTCGCGCAAGAATGCCGCCTGGCTGCGCTGGACATCGGCAAAGAAGGCAACTTCCCGCGCCTGGAGGAAGGAAAGGACGGCACCGATGACGAGGAAGGAGCTCAGGCCGGCTATCGTGAAATAGCGCAGCAGGCGGAAGCGGAACGGCGTCCTGCGCTGCGGGGCGGCGCCTTCCTCTTGCTGCGGGGCGGGGACGGAGTTCATCGTTCAGGACTCAGGCAGGTCGCTTGGGGCGCTCACTTGGGTCGCTCACTCCGCCGCAACAGCTCAACCCGGCGTCGTCGCCCCAAGGTCGCGCCAGAGGCAGCGCCCCTTGCTCTCCTTGGCGATCTCGGCCAGCACGCGCTCATGCTCGGCCAGCTCGTCCGCGCTGGCGCGCAGCACCACCAGCGGCGGGCGCTGGCGCGTGCCGCCGGCCGTGTAATCGACCACCGGGCTGTCGAACTCGATTTCCAGCGAGTTCTGGCCGCGCGTCATGCCCAGGTAGACCTCGGCCAGCAGTTCGGCATCGAGCAGCGCGCCGTGCAACTGGCGGCCGGAGTTGTCCACGCCGAATTCGGTGCACAGCGCATTGAGGTTGTTCTTCTTGCCCGGCCGCATTTCACGCGCCATGCGCAGCGTGTCGATCACCTCGCGGCAGAGCTGCTCGATGCCATCCAGCTTGAGCAGTCCGAGCTCGTTGTTGAGGAAGCCGACGTCGAAGGCCGCGTTGTGTATCACCAGGTCGGCGCCGCGGATGAAGTCCATGAAGTCGGCGGCGATCTCGGCGAACTTCGGCTTGTCGGCGAGAAACTCGTTGGTCAGGCCGTGGATCGCGATCGCGCCCGGATCGATTTCACGTTCGGGATTGAGGTAGGCGTGGAAGCGCTGGCCGGTGAGCTGGCGGCCGCGCAGCTCGACGCAGCCGATTTCGATGACGCGGTCGCCGGTGCGAAAATCCAGCCCGGTGGTTTCGGTGTCCAGAATAACCTTGCGCATTCGTCAGCCTCCGTTGCGCGCCAGCTCGACGCCGCGCCGCGCCAGCACATCGGCGCGCTCGTTCTCCGGATGGCCGGCATGGCCCTTGACCCAGATCCATTCGATCTTGTGCTGCGCTGCGAGTCGGTCGAGTTCGCGCCACAGGTCCTCGTTCTTCACCGGCTCCTTGGCCGCAGTCTTCCAGCCACGCCGTTTCCAGCCGTGGATCCATTCGCTGATGCCCTTCTGCACATACTGCGAATCGGTATGCACGCGCGCCTGCACCGGCCCCTTGAGTGCGCGCAGGGCCTCGATCACGGCCATCATTTCCATGCGGTTGTTGGTGGTCAGGCCCTCGCCGCCGAACAATTCCTTTTCCGTGTCGCCGTGGCGCAGGATGGCGCCCCAGCCGCCGGGGCCCGGATTGCCGCTGCAGGCGCCGTCGGTAAATATTTCTATCATTGATCCACTTTCTGCGTAACGGTGACGAGGGCCTTGGCGCGCGCCTTGCGGTCGCGCCAGGCCGGGGTGATCAGGCGCATGCCATGCTGGCGCTTGATCGCCTGGACGATATACACGGCGCCGGCAATCGGCCACCAGCGATCGCCGGCCACATCCATGAACTGGAAGCGGCGCAGCCATTTTTCCTGGGTCACGGCCGGCGCATAACAGCCGAAGGCGCCGGCCTGCATCTCGAAGCCGAGCAGGGAAAACCAGTCCTTGAGCCGCGGCACGCTGAGGTAGGCGCCGCGCCAGGGCGGCATGGCCTGGCGCCGCGACAGCTTGCGCCGGGCGCCCCACAGGCTGAAGGGATTGAAGCCGGTGACGATCACATGCCCCTCGGGCACCAGCACGCGCTCGACTTCGCGCAGCACCTGATGCGGGTTGGCGTCGAATTCCAGGGTATGCGGCATCACCACGAGGTCGATGCTGTTCGCCGCAAAGGGAAGATAATGCAGGTCGGAGCGGACCTCCGAGGCGCCGTCGTAACGCCCGTCGTCGCAGCGAAAGCGCAGCGGCATGCGATTGGCGCGCAGGAAGGGATGGTTGGGCAGGGACAGCTGCACGGCGTTGAAGCCGAAGATGTCGGCCACCAGCAGATCGTGCTTCTGTTGTTCCCAGTTGAGCACATACTGGCCGGCCGGTGTGCTCAGCCAGTCCTCGAAACCCTGAATTGACATTGCGCCCCGTTGGGAGAAAATTGATTCATGATTGAAATACTCGCCCTGCACGCTTTCGACGACAACTACATCTGGCTGCTGCGCGCCGGCGGCCACGTCGCGGTGGTCGACCCGGGCGACGCGGCACCGGTGCTGCGCCATCTCGATGCCAGCGGCGACCGCCTCTGCGCGATTCTCGCCACCCACCACCACGGCGACCACGTCGGCGGCCTGACGGAACTTGCCGCCCGCTTTCCCGTTCCCGTCTTCGGCCCGCTGCGGGAGGACATCCCCGGCGTGACGCAGGCGCTGGCCGGCGGCGAACGCATCGAACTGCCGCAGATCGGTACCGAATTCGAGATTATCGACGTGCCTGGACATACCCGTGGCCACATCGCCTATTATGGCCCAAGTCTCGGCGATGACGGCGCGCTGTTCTGCGGCGATACGCTGTTCGGCGCGGGCTGCGGACGCCTGTTCGAAGGCACGCCGGCGCAGATGCAGGCATCCCTGGCCAAGCTCGCCGTCTTGCCAGCGTCAACTCTCGTGTACTGCGCCCACGAATACACCCAGAGCAACCTGCGTTTCGCCGTCGCCGTCGAACCCGGCAGCATCGCCGTGCAGCGGCGCAGCGAAGACGTCGCGGCGGAGCGCGCCGCCGGCCGCGCGACGATCCCGACGCGCATCCGCACCGAGCTGGAAACCAATCCCTTCCTGCGCTGGGACCAGCCGGCCGTGCGTGCCGCCGCAGCCAGCCGCCTCGGCCGCGTGCCGGCCGACGCAGTGGAGACTTTCGCCGCCATCCGCGAGTGGAAGAACCGCTTCTAGCGCGCCCCCTCGTGACGACGCGCCGCAGCTTCATCAAGACCCTCGCGGCGCTGCCGCCGGCGCTGTCATTGCGCCGCAGTTGGGCCGCCGCCGGCGCGACGCCCGATGCCTCGCGCCTGGCGCTGATCATCGGCAACAGCGCCTACGCCAATGCACCGCTGACCAACCCCGCCAACGACGCCCGGGCGGTCGGCGGCCTCTTCGCCCGGGCCGGTTTCAGCGTGGACTCGCAGCTCGATGCCACGCGCGTCGACATGATGGCGGCGATCGAGCGCTTCGGCGCGGCAGCCAGACGCACCGACACCCGGCTGGTGGTGTTCTATTACGCCGGCCACGGCGCCCAGCTCGACTGGCGCAACTATCTGCTGCCGGTGGATGCGTTGGTGGAAAAACAGGAGCACATGAAACAGCGCTGCATCGATCTCGGCCTGCTGCTGGGCCAGTTGAACGCCGCCAAGGACAAGACCTTCGTCATCATTCTCGACGCCTGCCGCAACAATCCCTTCGGCGCCGCCTACCGGCCCGAGCAAAAGGGCCTGTCGCAGTTCGACGCCCCGGTCGGCAGCCTGCTGGCCTACGCCACGGCGCCGGGCAACGTCGCCTCCGACGGCGATGGACAGAACGGCCTCTACACCGAGCATCTGGTGCGCGAACTGGGACGCCACGGCACCCGCATCGAGGATGCCCTGAAGCGCGTGCGCCTCAACGTGCGGCTGGCCTCGCACGGCGCGCAGATTCCCTGGGAAACCACCTCGCTGGAAAGCGACGTGTTCATTTTCAACGGCGGGGCCAGCCAACTCAGCGAAGCCGAGATCGAACAGCAGCTCGAAGCCGACGTGACGGCATGGACCCGCATCAAGGCGTCGAAGACCATCGACGACTGGATCGCCTACCTGCGCAATTTTCCCAACGGCCGCTTCGCCGAGATCGCCCAGATGCGCCTGAACCGCCTGCTGGCCGAAGCCGAGCAACTCGCGGCGGAAAAGCGCCGGCAGGATGAGCGGAAAGCCCGGGAGGAACAGCAGGCACGTGCGGAGCAGAAAGCCCGCGAAGAACAAAAGGCCCGCGAGGAACAGCAGCGCCGCGAACAGGAGCGCCTCGAACGCGAGCGAATTCGCGTCGCCGAGGAGCAACGCCTGGCCGAGCAACGACGCCTGGCCGAAGCACAGCGTCAGGCGGCCGAGCAGAAGCAACTGGCGGAGCTGCAAGCCCGGGAACAGCGCCAGCGCCTGGCCGAGCAGAAAAGCCTCGAACTCCAGCGCCGCCAGGAGCAGGAACAGATCGAGCGTGAGCGACAGCGCAGCGCCGCAGCCGAGCGCCTTGCCGCTGCGCAAAGACAACTGGAGGAGGACCAGCGTCGCCTGGAACGGGAAAAACTTGCCGCGGCAGCCGCGAGCGTCAAGCCGGAGCCGCCGCCGGTCATGCCCGCTGCGAGCCAGGTCCAGCCGCCACCGGCCGCCGCGGCCGCCACCGCAGCGGCGCTCGACATCCGCGCCGGCGTCGCCGTGCCGACACTGATCGCGCCGTCGGCCAATCCCTATTCCGCCGGACGCTATCCGCTCAGCCGCGTGTTCACCGTCGGCGACGCCGCGACCATCCTGATCTCGGACATCCTGACCGGCATCGAGGAACAGACCCGCCATGTGATCGTGACGCAGGTGGATTACGACGCGGACCGCGTCGAATACAACAAGGGCACCGTGATTACTGATCTCATGGGCAACCCGATCAAGATGGGCCAGGCCGAGTACGACACCCCGGTGCAATTCACGCCAGCCGAGTTTCAGGTGGGCAAGAAATGGACGGCGGCATTCCATCGCACCCAGCGCGGCAAGACATCGAATGCCTACTTCGACATGCATATCACCGGCAGGGAAACCATCGCGGTGCCGGCAGGCAGCTTCGACAGCTTCCGCATCGAAGGCACGGGCTGGAACCTGACGCAGAACCAGCGGCTCGAAGTCAAACTGTGGCTGGTGCCGGGAATCAATTTCGCAATCCGGCGCGAACAGATAGTCCGCAACAAGAAGGGGCAGTTCCGCCAGACCGAAAGGCAGGAACTGGTCGCCCTGCGCCAGCAGGCCCTGGTTCTCGGCTGATCGACGCGCGCAGCGGCGTGATCCGCTGCGCCAATCCGCCTCGCTCCTCGAACGAGGCCGCTGCGGATGCTAAGATGCGCCGCCTTCACCTGCAGCTTGCCTGCTACCCAGCCCCGCCCCATGCCCCTGTTCCGCTGCCTCTTTCCTATCCTGCTGATCCTGTTGACCGGCGCCGCGCGCGCCGAACAGGCGCTCCAGTTGTCGCCGGAACTGGCCCCCGCGCCGGCCTTGAATTACAGCCCGGCATCGCCGCCCGCGGTGCCCCTGCTGCCCGATCCCTCGCGCGAAGTGCAGGACGAGCTGCCGCCGATCCCGACCATCGACCTCACCACGCCGCCCGACGACCTGTGGCAGCGCATGCGCAACGGCTTCTCCATGCCGGATCTGGACAGCCCGCTGGTGGCCGACCGCCAGGCCTGGTACCTGAACCGGCCGGACCTGCTGCAGCGCGTCTTCGAACGCAGCCGGCGCTACCTGCATCACATCGTCGACGAACTCGAAAAGCGCGGCATGCCGACCGAACTGGCCCTGCTGCCGATCGTCGAGAGTTCCTACAATCCGCTGGCCTACTCCTCGGCCCGCGCGCTGGGCATGTGGCAGTTCATCCCCGCCACCGGCAAGACCTACAAGCTGGAGCAGAACTGGTGGCTCGACCAGCGCCGCGATATCGTCGCCTCGACCAGCGCCGCGCTCGACTACCTTCAATACATCTACGAAATGCACGGCGACTGGCATCTGGCGCTGGCCTCCTACAACTGGGGCGAAAACGCGGTCGGCCGCGCCGTGGCGAAGAACCAGGCCAAGGGTCTGCCGACCGATTACCGCAGCCTCAAGATGCCGGCCGAGACGGCCTACTACGTGCCCAAGCTGCAGGCGATCAAGAACATCATCGCGCAGCCGCATCTGTTCGGCCTGCGCCTCGAGCCGATTCCCAACCGGCCCTACTTCGGCATGGTGGAGCGCAACGGCAACATGGACATCGCGCTGGCGGCACGGCTGGCGGAAATTCCGGTGGAGGAGTTCATTGCGCTGAATCCTGCCTACAGCCGCCCGGTGATGCCGAGCGCGGCCAACAGCCCGCTGGTGCTGCCGGCCGACAAGGTGCAGACCTTCATCGCCAACCTGCAGAACCACGAGGCCCAGGACAAGCCGCTGTCGGCCTGGCTCACGCACAAACTGAAGAAGGGCGAAAAGCTCGACGCCGTGGCCCGGCGCTTCAGCATCAGCCTGGCGCGCCTGAAACAACTGAATGGCATCAATGCGCGGACCCGGATCGTCCCCGGCTTCGCCCTGCTGGTACCAGGCAAGGATGCAGTCGGCTACGACTCGATCGCCGCGCGCCTGCCGCA
>JACPUD010000005.1 GCA_016192435.1 Rhodocyclales bacterium
ATCTTCGGATTGCCGCCGATGATGTTGCCGGTCTTCATGTAATTGGTTTCGCCGGCCAGGTCGCCGACCAGGCCGCCGGCCTCGGTGATCAGCAGCGTGCCGGCGGCCATGTCCCAGGGCGAGAGGCCGAGTTCCCAGAAGCCGTCCATGCGGCCGCAGGCGACCCAGGCCAGATCGAGCGCGGCGGCGCCGGGGCGGCGCATGCCGGCGGTGCGCTGGGCGACATCGCGGAAAATCGCCAGGTAGGCGTCGATGTGGTCGAACACGCGATAGGGGAAACCGGTGCCGATCAGCGCCTCGTCGAGCTTGCTGCGCTTGGCGACGCGAATCCGCTTTTCATTGACGAAGGCGCCGCCGCCCTTGCTGGCAGTGAAGATTTCATTGCGGTTGGGGTCGTATACCACGGCTTGCGTCATGACGCCCTTGTGCGCGAGGCCGATGGAAATCGCATACTGCGGCAGGCCGTGGATGAAATTGGTGGTGCCGTCGAGCGGATCGATGATCCATTGGTATTCGCTGTCGGCGCTGGTGCCGGCCAGACCGGACTCCTCTGCTAGAATTCCGTAGCTCGGATAGGCATCGCGCAATACGTCGAGGATCGCGGCTTCCGCGGCGCGGTCGACCTCCGTGACGTAATCACTCTGCTGTTTCACGTCGATCCTCAGCTTGTCGACGTCGAGACTGGCGCGGTTGATGATCTGGCCGGCGCGACGCGCGGCTTTGACGGCAATATTTAGCGTGGGATGCATGGATTTTTAAGGCGGAGCAAGCCAGGAGGGGCGCATTTTGCGCACGAAGTTTGCAATTCTATCCCGGGATACCGTGCCGACCCAAGGGGACCGGGACACATAATATGAACACCGCGCCATTGTCCGCTCCTGCCGTCCTCGATCGCATCCGCGTGGTGCTCTCGCATCCCAGCCATCCGGGCAACATCGGCGCCGCGGCGCGGGCGATGAAGACCATGGGCCTGTCGCACCTGGTGCTGGTCAATCCGAAAGCCTTTCCCGATACCCAGGCCGATGCCATGGCGGCCGGTGCCACCGACCTGCTGGTGCAGGCCGAGGTGGTGGATTCGCTGGCGGCGGCTTTGAGCGGCACCGTGCTGGCCATGGCCATGACGGCGCGGCGGCGCGAGCTGGCGGTGCCGGCACTGTGGGCTCGCGACGGTGCCGCGGAACTGGTGGCCATGGCCGCCACGGGGGATGTCGCGCTGGTGTTCGGCAATGAGACCTCGGGACTTTCCAATGACGAACTGGCGATGTGCCGACGCTGGGCGATGATTCCGGTCAATGCCGAATTCAGTTCCTTGAATCTTGCTGCCGCGGTGCAGGTGATGTGCTACGAGCTGCGCCTGGCGGCGCTCGATCCCGGCCTGCCGCCGGCCATCTCGGGAGCCGGGCTGCTCGCCAGCCATGACGAGGTGGAGGGCTTGATCGCGCATATCGAACGTGCCGCGGTGTCCAGCGAGTTTCTCGACCCGGCCAGTCCGAAGCGCCTGATTGCGCGATTGCGACGCATGTTTTCCCGCGCCGGGCCGGAGAAGGAGGAAGTCGCCATCCTGCGCGGTCTGTTCGCGGCGTTGGAAAAAGGCTTGAGCGCCCCATCTGGAGTGGATACGGCGAAACCTTCGCGCAAAGTCGACAACTGAATTGCGAATAAAAGCTTGACCCCGACGCTCGGGATTTCTACCATTTCAGAAAGTACTAATGGATCAACTGGATCAATCCATGTTTTCCCGCCTGCGTGAAGATATTTCCTGCGTTTTCGAACGCGACCCGGCCGCCCGTTCCACCTGGGAGGTGCTGACCTGCTATCCGGGTTTCCACGCCCTGACGCTGCACCTTGTTTCGCACTGGCTGTGGGGCGCGCGCATGCGCTGGCTGGCGCGCTTTGTCTCGCATTTCGCGCGCTGGATCACGGGCATCGAGATTCATCCCGGTGCGACCATCGGCCGCAGGGTGTTCATCGACCATGGCATGGGTGTGGTCATCGGCGAGACCGCGGTGATCGAGGACGAATGTACGCTGTATCACGGCGTCACCCTGGGTGGCACCTCGTGGAACAAGGGCAAGCGGCATCCGACCTTGGAGCGCGGCGTGGTGATCGGCGCCGGCGCCAAGATCCTCGGGCCGATCACCCTCGGTCAGGGCGCCAAGGTCGGATCGAACGCCGTGGTGGTGCGCGACGTGCCGCCGGGTGCGACGGCGGTGGGCATTCCGGCGCGGATCATCGAGGACCGCAGCGAGATCGACCGCGAGGTCAAGGCCGGCCAGATGGGCTTCTCCGCCTATGCCGTGACGCGTGCCGAGGACGATCCGCTGGCGCAGGCGATTCACGGCCTGCTCGATCACGCGGTGGAAACCGATCGGCGCATCGAGGCCTTGCTGAAGACCATGGAGAAGTCAGGGGTATCGCTGGAAGACGACGTGGCCACCGCCGACAAGTTCGATCCGAACTATTTGTCGAAGATAGTTGACTAAAATGATCGGGATACAATATAGTTGATTGAAACGCTCAGGTATTGTTCCTGAAGCGTTTCCAACGTAACCACCCGACGGAGATTTCCCATGAGACTGACGACCAAAGGACGTTTTGCAGTAACTGCGATGATCGATCTTGCCCTGCGCCAACATACCGGTCCGGTCACTCTGGCCGGAATCAGCGAGCGGCAGAAGATTTCCCTTTCCTACCTTGAGCAGCTTTTCGGCAAATTGCGTCGCCGCGAGCTGGTATCGAGCGTGCGCGGACCCGGCGGCGGCTATTGCCTGGCTAAGCCGCTGGAAGGCGTGTCGGTGGCCGATATCATCCATGCCGTCGATGAGTCGCTCGATGCGACGAATTGCGGCGGCAAGGGCAATTGCGCCGAAGACCAGCGTCCCTGCATGACCCACGAGTTGTGGACCAGCCTGAACGAAAAGATGTTCGATTATCTGAGTTCGGTCACCCTGGCTGAGCTGGTCGCCCAGCAACGCGAGAAGACCGGCGCCGCTGCGGTATTGCACGACGAACGGCCCCTGCGCCGCGTCCGCCGTCCGGCCGAGGATCTCGTCGCCGCCTGATCGCGCCGCGAGTCTCTAGTCATGTTCGCTCCCGTCTATTTCGATCACAACGCCACCACGCCGCTGGACCCGCGTGTGCTGGAAGGCATGCTGCCTTACCTGCGCGAGCAGTATGGCAATGCCTCCAGCCGCCACGAATACGGCCGTGCGGCGCGACGCGCGATCGACGAGGCGCGGCAGCGGGTGGCCTACGCCGTGGGTGCCCATCCGACCGAAGTGGTGTTTACCAGCGGCGGTTCGGAGGCCAACAATCTTTTCGTCAAGGGTGCAGCCGCTTGCCTCAAGCCCGGCGTCGTGGCGATCTCGGCCATCGAGCATCCCTGCGTGCGCGAACCGGCGAAAGCCTTGCGGCACTCCGGCTGGACGCTGCGCGAGATCGCCGTCGATGAAAATTGCCGGGTCGCCAGCGCCAACTTTCAAACCGTCCTCGAAGAAAAGCCGGCACTGGTTTCGGTCATGCTGGCCAATAACGAAACCGGCGTGGTACAGGACATTGCCGCCCTGGCGGCCCAGGTCAAGCCTATCCGGGCCTGGTTCCACACCGATGCGGTGCAGGCTTTCGGCCGGCGTGCGCTGGATTTCCGCGCCTTGAGCGAGGCCGGCGTGCATGCCCTGACGCTTTCCGCGCACAAGCTGGGCGGGCCGAAGGGCGCCGGCGCGCTGGTGGTGGACAAGCGCGTCGAACTGCAGCCGCTGATCGCCGGCGGCGGTCACGAACGCGGCCTGCGCTCGGGCACCGAGAACGTAGCGGCAATCGTCGGCTTCGGCCTCGCCGCGGAACTGGCGACCACGCGACTCGATCAATACACCAGAGGCTTGGCTGTTCTGCGCGCGGAACTCGAAGCCGGACTGGTGGCGCAGGGTGCAACGATATTCGGTGCCGGCGCCGAGCGTCTGTCGAATACGAGTTATTTTGCGTGTCCCGGCATCGATGGCGAGACGCTGGTGGGCAAGCTCGATCGCGCCGGCTTTGCCGTGGCGGCCGGGGCGGCCTGTTCCAGCGCCAATCCGGAACCTTCGCATGTGCTTCTGGCGATGGGCGTTCCATCTTCGCTGGCGCGCGGCGCCGTGCGGGTGAGCCTGGGTCCGGACAATACCGCGGCGCAGGTGCGTGAATTTCTGGCCGCACTAAATACTACAATCTTGCAACTCAGGGGCCTGACTGCCCTTACAAGCTGAACTGGAGAAACTGGTAATGAAAGCAGGCATGAAACTGCCGGTGTACCTCGACTACTCGGCGACCACGCCGGTGGACCCGCGCGTGGCGGCGAAAATGATTCCCTGGCTGACCGAGCACTTCGGCAATCCGGCCTCGCGTTCCCACTCGTATGGCTGGGAGGCCGAGAAGGCCGTCGAGGAAGCGCGCGAGGAAGTCGCTGCGCTGGTCGGCGCCGATGCCAAGGAAATCATCTGGACCTCGGGCGCCACGGAGTCCAACAACCTGGCGATCAAGGGCGCGGCGCATTTCTACGCCGGGACCAAGGGCAAGCACATCATTACCGTTTCGACCGAACACAAGGCGGTGCTGGATACCGTCAAGGAACTGGAACGCCAAGGCTTCGAGGCGACTTATCTGGTGCCGCAGGAGAATGGCCTGATCACCGTCGAGCAGTTCAAGGCGGCGCTGCGGCCCGATACGGTGGTGGCGTCGGTGATGGCGGTGAATAACGAGATCGGCGTGATTCAGCCGATCGCCGAGATCGGCGAAATCTGCCGCGAAAAGGGCGTGATGTTCCACGTCGATGCGGCACAGGCCACCGGCAAGATGCCGATCGACCTGACCAAGCTGAAGATCGACCTGATGTCCTTCTGCGCGCACAAGACCTACGGCCCCAAGGGTATCGGCGCGCTCTACGTCAGGCGCAAGCCGCGCGTCCGGCTCGAAGCGCAGATGCACGGCGGTGGCCACGAGCGCGGCATGCGCTCGGGCACCCTGGCGACGCATCAGATCATCGGCATGGGCGAGTGCTTCCGGCTCGCACGCCTGGAAATGGCCACCGAGAACGAGCGCATCCGCATGCTGCGCGACAAGTTGCTCAAGGGGCTCATGGACATCGAGGAAACCTATGTCAACGGCGACATTGAGCAGCGCGTGCCGCACAACCTGAACGTCAGCTTCAACTTCGTCGAGGGCGAGTCGCTGATCATGGCGATCAAGGACATCGCCGTGTCCTCCGGATCGGCCTGCACCTCGGCCAGCCTGGAACCCTCCTACGTGCTGCGCTCGCTGGGCCGCTCGGACGAACTGGCGCACAGCTCGATCCGTTTCACGCTCGGCCGTTTCACGACGGAGGAAGAAATCGATTTCACCATCAAGCTGCTGCACGACAAACTGGGCAAGCTGCGCGAACTGTCGCCCCTCTGGGAAATGTACAAGGACGGCGTTGATCTCAACAGCGTCCAATGGGCGGCACACTGAGGAAACCATCATGGCATATAGCGAAAAAGTACTGGATCACTACGAAAACCCGCGCAACGTGGGTTCCTTCAACAAGGACGACGAAGGCATCGCCACCGGCATGGTCGGCGCACCGGCCTGCGGCGACGTCATGAAACTGCAGATCAAGGTCGGCAAGGACGGCATCATCGAAGATGCCAAGTTCAAGACCTACGGTTGCGGCTCGGCGATCGCCTCTTCGTCGCTGGTGACGGAATGGGTCAAGGGCAAGACGCTGGACCAGGCCCTGGACATCAAGAACACCCAGATTGCGGAAGAGCTTGCTCTGCCGCCGGTGAAAATTCACTGCTCGATCCTCGCCGAGGATGCGATCAAGGCCGCCGTGGCCGACTATAGAAAGAAACAGGGAGCCTGATCATGCCGGTGACACTTTCCGAACCTGCGGCGCAACACGTCGCCAATTTCATCGCCAAGCGCGGCAAGGGTGTCGGCATCCGCCTCGGCGTCAAGACCTCGGGCTGTTCCGGCATGGCCTACAAGCTGGAATTCGCCGACGCGTCGGAGCCGGAGGACCATATCTTCGAAAGCCATGGCGTCAAGGTGCTGGTCGATCCGAAAAGCCTGCCTTATCTCGACGGCACCGAGCTCGACTACACCCGCGACGGCCTCAACGAGGGATTCAAGTTCAACAACCCGAATGTCAAGGATGCCTGCGGCTGCGGCGAGTCGTTCAATACCTGATGCTTGTTCGATGACCACATTCGACTTGAATTTCGCTGCCGATCATTTCACGCTGTTCGGCCTGCCGCGTGCGCAGTCGCTCGATCTGGAACGTCTCGAGAACAGCTTTCGCGCAGTTCAGGCCCAGGTGCATCCGGACAAGCACGCCCATGCCGGCGATGCCGACCGGCGCCTGGCCATGCAATGGGCGACGCGGGTCAATGAAGCCTTCCAGACGCTCAAGTCGCCGGGCAAGCGCGCACGTTATCTGTTGGCCCTGTTTGGGCATGATCCACAGATAGAAAGCAACACCGCAATGCCGACCGAGTTCCTGATGAGCCAGATGGAACTGCGCGAAGCGGTGATCGAGGCGCGTGCCGAGGCCAACGAGGATGCCCTCGACGCGGTCCGCCTGCGCCTGTTGAGCGATATCAAGGTCGAATACCAGCGTCTTGCCGAGCTGATCGACGTCGCGAAGGATTTCGCGGCGGCGGCCAATCTGGTGCGGCAACTCATGTTTCAGGAAAAACTGCTGAACGAAATTGACGACGCGCTCGAAGCCGTCACTGCTTAAAAGAACAATATGGCACTTCTTCAGATTGCGGAGCCGGGGGAATCCGCCGCGCCCCATGAGCATCGTCTTGCGGTCGGCATCGACCTCGGCACCACCAATTCGCTGGTGGCGACCGTCAGAAGCGGCATGAGCGTGGTGCTCAACGACATGCAGGGACGGCCGCTGCTGCCCTCGGTGGTGGCCTATGCCGCCGACGGCAGCGTCGAAGTGGGTTACGGCGCCGAGGCGAAACAGTCGATCGACCCCAAGAACACCATCATTTCCGTCAAGCGTTTCATGGGCCGCGGCCGGCACGACATCGCTCACGTCGAAACCCTGCCCTATGACTTCGTCGATACCGAAGGCATGGTCAAGCTGAAGACCGTCGCCGGCATCAAGAGCCCGGTCGAAATCTCCGCCGAGATCCTGAAGACCATGCGCAATCGGGCCGAGGCTTCGCTGGGCGGCGAATTGACCGGCGCCGTGATCACCGTCCCGGCCTACTTCGACGATGCCCAGCGCCAGGCCACCAAGGATGCGGCGCGTCTGGCCGGACTGAATGTGCTGCGTCTGCTCAACGAACCGACTGCCGCCGCGATCGCCTATGGCCTGGACAATGCAGCCGAGGGCATCTATGCGGTATTCGATCTGGGCGGCGGCACCTTCGATATTTCGATCCTGCGCCTGTCCAAGGGGGTCTTCGAGGTCATGGCCACCGGCGGCGATTCGGCGCTGGGCGGCGACGATTTCGATCACCGGATCTTCTGCTGGATCATCGAGCGGGCCAATCTGACACCACTGTCGCCGCAGGACGCGCGCCTGCTGCAGATGCGCGCCCGCGAAGCCAAGGAGCAACTGTCGCAGCACGGACGGGTGCCGATCACGGTCAAGCTCGACAGCGGCGAATACGTCGATCTGACGCTGACCACCGAAGTGTTCACCGAGATCACCCGCACCCTGGTGCAAAAGACCCTGGTGCCGACCAAGAAGGCCTTGCGCGACGCCGGCTTGACGGTCGACGAGGTGCGCGGCGTGGTCATGGTCGGCGGCTCGACGCGCATGCCGCAGATCCAGCATGCCGTGGCGGAGCTGTTCAAGCAGGAGCCGCTCAACAACCTCGATCCGGAAAAGGTGGTGGCGCTGGGCGCGGCGATCCAGGCCAACCTGTTGGCGGGCAACCGCGCCGCCGGCGACGACTGGCTGCTGCTCGACGTGATCCCCCTGTCCCTCGGCCTGGAAACCATGGGCGGCCTGGTGGAAAAAGTCATCCCGCGCAACTCGACGATCCCGATTGCGCGTGCGCAGGACTTTACGACCTTCAAGGACGGCCAAACCGCGATGTCGATCCAGGTCGTCCAGGGCGAACGCGAACTGGTTTCCGACTGTCGCAGCCTGGCGCGATTTGAATTGCGCGGCATACCGCCGATGGTGGCCGGAGCGGCGCGGATTCGCGTCACCTTCCAGGTGGACGCCGACGGCCTGCTCTCAGTCACGGCGCGCGAGCAGACCAGCGGTCGCGAGGCGCGCATCGCGGTCAAGCCGGCCTACGGCCTCAGCGACGACGAAATCGCCGGTATGCTCAAGGACAGTTTCAGCCACGCCAGCGACGACGCCTTCCGTCGCGCCCTGCGCGAGGCTCAGGTCGAGTCGCAGCGCCTGATCGAAGCAACCCAGTCGGCACTGGCCGACGCGGGCGATCTGCTGTCGGTGCTGGAGCGCGCGCATATCGACGCCGCGATGACAAAACTGCAGACGGTGATGATCGGCGACGATCGCCGCGCCATTGACGAAGCCATGCAGGCCTTGAGCGCCGCCACCAACGAATTTGCGGCGCGCCGCATGAACCAGAGCGTGCAGCGCGCGCTTTCCGGCCGGAATGTAGACCAGATATCCCTATGACGCAGATAATCGTTCTTCCCCATGTCGAGTTGTGTCCCGATGGCGCCGTGATCGAGGCCGCACCGGGTACTTCGGTCTGCGATGCGCTGCTCGGCAACGATATCGAGATCGAACATGCCTGCGAAAAGTCCTGTGCCTGCACCACCTGTCATGTGGTGGTGCGCGAAGGCTTCGAATCGCTCGCCGCGGCCGAGGACATCGAGGAGGATCTGCTCGACAAGGCCTGGGGTCTTGAGCCGAACTCGCGGCTTTCCTGTCAGGCGCTGGTCGGCAAGGTACCATTGGTGATAGAGATTCCGAAATACACCATCAACATGGTCAAGGAAGGACACTCGAAAAAGTGAAGTGGACCGATTCTCTGGAGATTGCGATTCAGCTCTCCGAAGGCCACCCCGACGTCGATCCGACGCGCCTCAACTTCGTCGACCTGATGCGCTGGGTCATGGCGCTGCCCGGTTTCGAGGAAAACGAAAGCCACTGCGGCGAGAAGAAGCTCGAAGCAATCCAGCAGGCGTGGATCGACGAAGTCGAATGAGGCATTTGGTCCATGCTGGTCGATACCCATTGCCATCTCGATGCCGCCGAGTTTGATGCCGACCGCATCGCGGTGGCGGCAGCGGCGATTCAGGCCGGCGTCGGGCTGATCGTGGTGCCGGCGGTGGAGCGAGCCAATTTCGGTGCCGTGGCTTCGGTCTGTCGTGAGCATGCCGGTTGCGGCGCGGCCTATGGCATTCATCCCATGTATGTGCAGCGGGCCCGCGAAGTCGATCTGGACGTCCTGCGCGAAACCTTAGCGCGCGAGCGGCCGCTGGCGGTCGGTGAAATTGGCCTCGATCATTTCGTCGAGCCGCGCGACGATGCGCAGCAGGAGTTCTATTTCAATGCACAGTTGCGGATTGCGCGCGACGCCAGCCTGCCGGTGCTGTTGCATGTGCGCCGCGCCATCGACCCGATACTCAGGCAACTGCGGCTTTGCCCGGTGACCGGCGGTATCGCGCATGCCTTCAACGGCAGCCGGCAACAGGCCGACGAATTCATCAAGCTGGGCTTCAAGCTGGGTTTCGGCGGCGCGATGACCTTCCCGCGCGCCAGCCGCATCCGGGAACTTGCCGCCACCCTGCCGCTCGATGCCATAGTCCTCGAAACCGACGCGCCGGACATTCCGCCGGAGTGGCAGTCCGGCGTCCGCAATACGCCGGATCAACTGCCGCGCATTGCGCAAATTCTGGCCAGCCTGCGTGGCATCGCCGTGGAGGAAGTGGCCGCGGCGACCACAGCCAATGCCGCCGCAGTGCTTCCCGGCCTGGCGCGGATACACTAAACTGTTTCTTTTACCCCTCAACTAACCCGAAACAGGAGCGACCCATGAGTACAACCATAACCCTGCGCGGCACCCCGGTCCGAGTCGATGGCGATCTTCCCGCCGCCGGCGCGAAGGCACCCGACTTCAAGCTCACCAGCGCCACGCTGGCAGACGTTTCGCTCCAGGACTTTGCAGGCAAGCGCAAGGTCCTGAACATTTTCCCGAGCATCGACACGCCGACCTGCGCCACCTCGACGCGCAAGTTCAACGAGGCCGCGAGCGAACTGGCCAACACCGTCGTGCTCTGTGTTTCCGGGGATCTGCCGTTTGCCGCGAAGCGCTTTTGCGAACTGGAAGGCCTCAAGAACGTCGCTCATTTGTCGACTTTCCGCCATCCTGAATTCCTCAAGGCTTGGGGAGTGGGTTTTGCCGAGGGTCCGATGGTCGGCCTCACGGTTCGTGCCGTCGTCGTACTGGACGAGAACGACAAGGTGATCCACGCCCAGATGGTGCCGGAGATCGCCCAGGAGCCGAACTACGCGGATGCGCTGAAGGCGCTGGGCTAGGCCGGGATTGGCGTATCGCCAGCGCCAATTCTTGAATGCCGTCCCCGGCCCGCGGCTGAGGACACAATAAAAACGGGAGCCGCGGCTCCCGTTTTTTTACGGCGTAACGCCCGCTTTGCAGGCATTAGGCTTCTTTGAAACTCCGCTGCGCTGCGTTCTTTACGCCGACGCCTTGCTGGCGCGCTTGCGTTCGATTTCCGTGAGGAAGCGCTTGCGCAGGCGGATCGACTTCGGCGTGATCTCGACCAGTTCGTCGTCGGCGATGAATTCGACGGCGGATTCGAGCGTCATCTGGATCGGCGGTACCAGGCGCACGGCTTCGTCGGTGCCGGAGGAGCGCACGTTGGTAAGCTGCTTGCCCTTGATCGGGTTCACCACCAGGTCGTTGTCGCGGCTGTGGATGCCGATGATGATGCCTTCGTAAAGCGGATCGCCGTGGCTGACGAACATGCGGCCGCGATCCTGCAGCTTCCAAAGCGCGTAGGCAACCGCGGCGCCGTCGTCCTGGGAAATCAGCACGCCGTTGCGGCGCTCGGCCATGACGCCGGCCATCGGACCGTAGTCGTCGAAAATATGGCTGGCCATGCCGGTGCCGCGGGTCAGGGTCAGGAATTCGCCCTGGAAACCGATCAGGCCGCGCGCCGGAATGCGGTACTCGAGGCGCACGCGCCCCTTGCCGTCGGATTCCATGTTGAGCAGCTCGCCGCGGCGACGGCCGAGTTCTTCCATGACGCCGCCCTGATTCTCGTTCTCGATATCGACGGTGAGCAATTCATAAGGCTCGCATTTCTCGCCGTTGATTTCCTTGAACAGCACACGCGGACGCGACACGGCCAGTTCGTAACCTTCGCGCCGCATGGTTTCGAGCAGGATGGTCAGGTGCAGTTCGCCGCGGCCGGAAACCAGGAACACGTCGGCATCCTCGGTTTCCTCGACGCGCAGGGCGACGTTGGACAGCAGTTCCTTGTTGAGGCGCTCGCGGATCTGGCGGCTGGTGACGTACTTGCCTTCCTTGCCGGCCAGCGGCGAAGTATTGACCTGGAAATTCATGGTCAGCGTCGGCTCGTCGACCACCAGCGGGGCCATGCCGACCGGTGCCGCCGGGTCACAGATGGTGACGCCGATGCCGACTTGTTCGATGCCGGTAACCAGCACGATGTCGCCGGCTTCTGCCTCGGTCGCCTGTTCGCGTTCCAGGCCCGTGAACATCATGATCTGGGCGATTTTCGACTTGCCCTTGTTTTCGTCGCCGTACATCACGGTGACTTCCTGGCCGGCTTTCATGCGACCCTGCTTGATGCGACCGATGCCGATGCGGCCGACGTAGCTGTTGTAGTCGATCGAGCAGATCTGCAGTTGCAGGGGCTTGTCCACATCCACGTCGGGCTGCGGCGTGTGCTTGACGATGGCCTCGTAGAGCGGGCGCATGTCGGTGCCGGGCTTGGTCGCGTCGAGCATGGCGAAGCCGTTCAGGGCCGAGGCGAAAACCACCGGGAAATCGAGCTGTTCTTCGGTGGCGCCGAGCTTGTCGAACAGGTCGAAGGTATGGCTGATGACCCAGTCGGGGCGGGCGCCGGGGCGGTCGATCTTGTTCACCACGACGATCGGCTTGAGGCCCAGGGCCAGCGCCTTGCGCGTGACGAAGCGGGTCTGCGGCATCGGTCCTTCGACGGCATCCACCAGCAGCAGCACGCCATCGACCATCGACAGCACGCGCTCGACCTCGCCGCCGAAGTCGGCGTGTCCGGGGGTGTCCACGATATTGATGTGGGTGCCTTCGAAGTCGATGGCACAGTTCTTCGAGAGAATGGTGATCCCGCGTTCTTTTTCGAGATCGTTGGAATCCATGACCCGCTCGGTGACCGCCTGGTGGGCGGCGAAGGTGCCGGACTGGCGGAGCAACTGGTCGACGAGGGTGGTCTTGCCGTGGTCAACGTGGGCGATAATGGCGATGTTTCTGAGGGCGCGGGACATAGGGGCGTATTGGCGTTGTTGCTATGCGGAAAAGCCGAATATTTTACCACGCTCAGGCGCTCGTTCCGATTGAATTTTCAGGGGATTTTTTATGCTCGGCATCATAGGCGGCAGCGGCTTGACCCAGCTGGCGAATCTGGACGTATCGCACCGCGAGATAGTGCGCACGCCTTATGGCGAGCCCTCCGGCCCGCTGACTTTCGGCCGCGTCGGCTGCCAGGACGTGGTGTTTCTCGCCCGCCATGGTTATGGACACACCATTCCGCCTCACCTGGTGAACTACCGCGCCAACATGCATGCACTGGAGGCATCCGGCGTGACGCAGGTCGTTTCGGTGGCATCGGTGGGCAGCATACGCAGCGATCTCGGCCCCGGCTCCTTGGTGGTGCCGCATCAGATCATCGACTACACCTGGGGCCGCGAGATGACCTTTCAGTCAGGCAACGACGGCCCGGTGGTGCATGTCGACTTCACCGAACCCTACGACGAGGCGGTGCGCAAGCTGTTGCTCGACGTCGCGGCGCGGATCGGCGAGAAAGTATTCGACGGTGCGGTGTATGCGGCGACCCAGGGGCCGCGGCTGGAAACCGCGGCGGAAATCGATCGATTGGAGCGCGACGGCGCCGACCTCGTGGGTATGACCGGCATGCCGGAAGCCGGGCTGGCGCGCGAGCTGGACATGCCTTACGCGGCGCTGTGCGTGGTATCCAACTGGGCGGCCGGACGTGCGGATTCCGCGCACGGCATCAAGTTCGACAGCCTCGAAGCCGTGCTGCATCTGGCCATGGCGCGTGTGCGCCGGATCATCGAAGGGATTTGCGAGGCATGATCCTGGAGGTCCTGCGCATGGGCGATCCGCGCCTGCTGCGCGTGGCGCAGCTGGTAACGGACTTCGCCGCCCCGGAACTTCACGCCTTGCTGCGGGATATGCGCGACACCATGGCGCATCTTGACGGCGCCGGGCTTGCCGCGCCGCAGATCGGCGTCGATCTGCGCGTGGTGATTTTCGGCGGCATGGCGAATCCCCGCTATCCGGATGCCCCGGCCGTGCCGGATACGGTGCTGATCAATCCGCAGCTCAAGCCGCTTGCCGCCGAAGAGGAAGAGGGCTGGGAAGGTTGTCTCTCGGTTCCCGGCCTGCGCGGCTGGGTGCCGCGCTGGAGCAAGCTGCGCTACGCCGGCTTCGACGAGGCCGGCCGGCGTTTCGAACGCACGGTGGATGGCTTCCATGCGCGCGTCGTGCAGCACGAATGCGACCATCTGGATGGCATTCTCTACCCGATGCGGGTGCGCGACTTCCGCCGCTTCGGCTTTACCGACGTGCTGAATCTTCCCGGCGTCGTCGAGGACTAGCCCGCTGCGCTTGGGCTGCTGGCGCCGCCGTGGCGCCAGCGTCAACTCTTGCCGCCCAGGCGGCGATCAGCCGGCCTTGGCGCGCTTGGCCTGCAGGCGCTGCGCTGTCTTCTCGATGCCGACGATGAAGCGGTTGTGCTTGCCGCGGGCCACTTCTTCCACGGCGTCGCGCGCTGTGAAGTCGAAGGAAACGGCGCCGCCGTTGACTTCGGTCAGCGTCACGGTGATCTCGACCCACATGCCCATCAGCGTGGCGCCGACATGGTCCAGCTCGACGCGGGTGCCGACCGAATCCTTGCCCGCTTCGATGTTCGCCAGCAGCAAGTCGCGGCAGGCCATTTCGATGTCGTAAAGCAGGTTGGGCGTCGAGTAGACGCGGCAGTCGTCGCCCATGAAACTGATGGTGCGATCGCGGTCGATCTCGACGCGGCGGGTGGCGGTGAGGCCGGCTTTCAGGGTATCGCTCATGCTGTGTCCTCCAGTGGTAATTCGTTTGTCGGTTTTGCCGCTGTGTTCAGTTGCGGGTTCTCAGGGCGTCGGCATACAGGCGCGCCTCGACGTAGCGCATCAGCGCCTTGGTGCCGCGGGCGCAGTTGCGGAAAATGCAGACGCCCTGGTCCATCAGGCGCGCCGACATCGCGTCGTAGAGTTGCCCGCCATCGACGATGCCTATCACCGGCTTGTCGTTGCGCGCGACCAGCGGCGGCATCAGATGCACGGTGCTCTTCGGGTCGGTGATGTCGAAGCCGGGGCGCAGCTTGCTGGTTTCGAGGGCACGCACCGAAGGCGCGGTGGGGTCGAGTCCGACCACGACCGCGTCGATCTGCGGATCCTGCAGGAAAGCCTCGACGATCTGCAGGTGGGCCTCGTCATCGGCACCGGGATTGATGTCGATCGGATTCCTGACTTCGACCAGCGCGTTGAGTTTTTTCGCCAGCAGGACTTCCTCGAGCTGGGCGACGGTGCCGGCTTGCAACGCGCCCATTTCCATGGCGAAGGTGTCAGACTCGATGAAGTCGGCCATGCCGACCGCTTCGAAACCGGCGCCGCTGATCGCGCCCAGTCGGTTACCGCCGATTTTCTTGGAATGCAGCGCGCCGGCAATGTAGAACAGGTCGTCGAAGCTGTTGAAGTCCTCGGCGACGATGGCGCCTGCCTGCCTCACCACGGCTTCGAACAGGATCGGGCCGCCGGCGATCGACGCCGTGTGGCCCATCACCCCGCCCATGCCGGGCGCTGTCTTGCCGGATTTGTAGACCACCACCTGCTTGCCCTTGACCACGGCCTTGCGCACTGCCCTGGCGAAATCGAGTCCGTCCAGGTCCTTGAAGCCCTCGATGTAGATGCCGATGGTTTCGATTTCGGGCAGTTCGGCAAAGTAGTTGAGCATGTCGCCGTGGGTCAGATCGGTCTGGTTGCCCAGGGCCAGCATGTAGCGCGGATCGAGCCACGGGTTCTGACTGATGCGGGTGATCATGAAAGCCCCGCTCTGGCTCAGCATCACCGAGTTGCGCTCGACCTTTTTCTGCGGTTTGGGCAGGCGCTCCAGAGGGATGAACCAGGAGTCGTAGGAGCCCGGGTGCGAGACCACGCCGAGGCAGTTGGCGCCGAGGAACACCGGACCGCCGCCCGGCTTGCCGTGGGCGGCATTGATGCGCTCGGCGAGTGCCGCCGCGGGCTCGCGGCTGGCCTTGGTTTCGCCGAGGCTGCCGGGAATCAGCATGACCGACTCGACCGCGTCGGTTTCAATGATCTCATCGACCAGTTCATAGACCGCGCTGGCGGCCACGGCGACGATCAGCAGATCCAATTTGTGATTCAGCGCCTTGAGGCTTTCGACGCAACGGACGCCGTCGATCTCGGTTTCGCCGGGACGGATGATGCACATCTGTTCCTTCGGATAGCCGCTGCCCATCAGGTTCTTCAGGATGATGCGGCCGAAGTTCATGTTGCTGGACGAAACCCCGATGATGCCAATCGACTGCGGGTGGATCAGCTTCTCGATCTTCCCGATCGGGCGCGGCAGGCGGCCGGCAGGCGTGGCGCCGAACTCGCATTGCGCCTGGCGCGCGACCAACTGGTCGCCGGCATGCACCGGATTCAGTTCCAGGCTGTGCAGTACGAAGGGAGCGTCGGGATTACCCGGCGAACACGTGGTGGCCAGCGCGAGCAGGGCCTCGAAGCAGGCCGCGAGTTGCCGCTCCGGCAGCGGCTGGCCATCGCGCCTGGCGATCGCGGCGAGCCTTTGCCAGGCCAGCGTACGCTTGAACAGGCCAAGGAAGTCTGCGGCATTCATCAGCTCGGCCGCGGCGTAAACCGATGCGCGGTCCTTCCTGAAATTGGCTTCGTCCAGATCGGCATCCAGGCCGCCCAGGCCGGCGCTGATGACCATGCCGAATTCGCGGGTGTTGTTCAGGCTGATGCGCAGATCGACGGCGGATGGCCGCAATTCTGCTGTGGCCTCCGCGGCGAAGGCTATACCCAGGCTGGTGAGCAGGGCATTCAGCTCTGTGCTGTCCAGCGTCCCGCGTCCCGCAGCGGCGGCCTGGCGAAAGAGGGTCGCGGCGCGGTCGCTCGCGGACTGTGGCGTTTGGTGCATGGCAAGACTCCCCTGGTGCGGCGTGGTCGGCAGGATGATGCAGGGGGCTAACTATAACAGATACAGATTAATGAATAAAAGTAACTATAAATGTATCGGTTGAGATCCAACAATTTTAAGCTTGATCTTAATCAGTGGACGGTATCGGGCAGTTTGAGGCCGCCGAAGCGCTCGTAGAAATAAGGCGCAGCCGGCGGCAGCGGACCGTTGGCGGTTTCGCAAACCGATAGCAGGTGCTGCTGGGCCAATGGATAGGTCAGGCTGTAGAGATCGTGGCACAACTGGCGGGCGATGCCGCCGCTCCAGTTGGCGGGCAGCAGTTGCGCCGGCAACTGCGGATCGTGCAGCAGCGCCCGGCGGAAGTCGTGCATCAGCAGCGTCTGCACCATGAAGCACTGCTCCGGATCGAGCTTGCCGGCGGCGCGCAGGGTGCGCAGCACCGGCCGGAAAAGTTCAATGAAGTCTAGGTACTTGGCTGCCAGGGTATCGAGGTTCCAGCACTCGCGGACCAGTTCCTGCAGCGGCTTGCTGGTCAATGCGCTGATGTTCTGGGCCTTCATGGCGACCACCTTGTCGTGGGCACCGTTCTCCTGCAGGATATCCAGCAGCGCCTCGGTGTCGGCCGAGGGATGCGCCAGAATGCCCGATGCCAGCGAGCCGTAGCCGGCCCAGGCCAGATCCTTGCGCAGGGCGTCGCGTGGCGTGCCGCCCAGCGATCCGGGAATCAGCACCAGTTGCCATTCTCCGGCCCAGGTGTCCTGCGGCGCGAAGTAGATCCGGCGATAGGCGTGTTCGAAGCGACGGCGACCCGAGGTGGTCAGGCTGTAATAGCTCTTGCGCCCGAGTTGTTCGGATACCAGCCATTTTTCCTGGGACAGCCGATAGACGCTGGTGCGCACCATGCGCTCGTTGAGGCCGAGCGGCTGCACCAGGCGGATGAAGCTGCCGAGCCAGACCGTGCCGCCGTGCGGCGCGATGAAGTCGCCGTAGATCGTGATGATCAGCGAGTTGGCGCGGCATGGGTGCTTGTCCAGGAAATCCTTGATCCACTGGCTGATGTGTCGACTTTTCACATTTTTTCCATTCGACGGTTGGGTGGCTTACGGCTCGATCCGGTGTCCGCGGCGGCGAATTTTCGCCGGCCGGCAATTGTATTTGAAGCGTATGTATCCCGTATGCAGTATAAGGTAATTCTAATGTGATACAAAATTGTTGATTTAATTCTGGCCAAAGTGTATCGTATTGTCAGTGGGGGCAAGTTTGCTCCTGCACCACGCGACGGGGCGGGCAATGCAAGCTGAGGCGGGTCCAGGCATCGAGGCACATAACAGCTACGGCGCGCAGCGCTGGATCGGCAATGTGGCCACGCATTGCGCCGAGACCGTGGCGGAAGAGGTGCCGGTGGCGCTGGTCTATAACGGCATCTCGCATGCCGTGATGCTGGCGACGCCGAGCGACCTGGAAGACTTTGCGCTGGGCTTCAGCCTCAGCGAATGCATCGTCGGACGTCCGGGCGAAATTCACGATCTGGAAATTTTCGAGCGGTCCAACGGCATCGAAGTACACATGCAGCTCTCCGCCGAGCGCGCCCATGTGCTCAAGCAGCATCGCCGGACCATGGCCGGGAGGACCGGCTGCGGCCTTTGCGGCACCGAGAGCCTCGACCAGTTGGCGAAGCGTGCCGCTACGGTCCGCTCCTCGGCCGTGCTGGGCGTTGGCGCATTGCCGCGCGCCTTGTCGTGCTTGCAGCAGAGGCAGCACCTGTTTCAACTGACGGGTGCGGTTCATGCCGCGGCCTGGTGCGATTTCAATGGCGGCATTGCCATGGTGCGCGAAGACGTCGGTCGGCACAACGCGCTGGACAAGCTGATCGGCGCCCTGGCGGCGCAGCGCAAGAGCTTCGATGGCGGCTTCGTGCTCATGACCAGCCGCGCGAGTTACGAAATAGTGCAGAAGGCAGCGGCCGTCGGCATTGCCGTGGTCGCGGCGGTTTCTGCCCCTACCGGTATGGCGGTCAGGGTGGCGATCGACTCGGGGGTGACGCTGGTCGGCTTTGTCCGCGGCGAACGCCACTGCGTCTATTCGCATCCGGAACGCGTTCATTAAGTCGAGGAAACAGGTGAGCAAAATGAGCATGGAAACAGCCCAGCCGAAATCCGTCAAGCACGTTCCGACCTATTGCTACAACTGCGTTTCCGGTCCCGACTTCATGTGCGTCAAGGTGGTCGACGGCGTCGCCACCGAGATCGAGCCGAATTTCGCCGCAGCCGAGGTCCATCCGGCCAGGGGCAAGGTCTGCGTCAAGGCCTATGGCCTGGTGCAGAAGACCTATAACCCGAACCGCATCCTGACGCCGATGAAGCGCACCAACCCGAAGAAGGGGCGCAACGAGGATCCCGGCTTCGTGCCGATCTCCTGGGACGAGGCGCTCGATCTGGTCGCGGGGAAACTCAACGCCGTGCGCGCCAAGGGCCTGGTCGACGAAGCCGGGCTGCCGCGCGTGGCCGTCAGCCTCGGCCACGGCGGCACGCCGTCGAATTACATGGGCACCTTTCCGGCCTTTCTGGCCGCCTGGGGCGAGGTCGATTTCAGCTTCGGCTCGGGCCAGGGCGTCAAGTGCGTGCATTCCGAGCACCTTTACGGCGAGTTCTGGCATCGCGGCTTCACCGTCGCTGCCGACACGCCCAACTGCCGTTACAACATCGCGGTCGGCGCCAACGTCGATGTCACGGGCGGGCCCTGCGCCGTGATCCGCCACGCCGATGCCCGGGTGCGCGGCTACAAGCGCGTCCAGGTCGAGCCGAGTCTGACTGCGACGGGTGCCTGCTCTGCCGAATGGGTGCCGATCCGGCCCAAGACCGATCCGGCCTTCCTGTTTGCGCTGATCCACGTCCTGGTGCGCGAGAACGGACTGGCCAAGCTCGACATTCCCTTCCTGCGCGACCGCACCGCTTCGCCCTATCTGGTGGCGCCGGACGGCCTCTACCTGCGCGATGCGCAAAGCGGCAAGCCGCTGGTCTGGGACGAAGTTTCCGCCACCGCCGTGCCTCACGACACAGCCGGGGCACGTCCCGCGCTGGCCGGCAGCTATCGACTGGCTCATGCCGTGGTGGTCGATGCCGACAAGGAGCGTCGCGAGTATTCCGACGTCGAGGGCAGGACCGCCTACGAGATGTTGTCGCAGCACATCGCCAAGTACACGCCGGAGTGGGCCGAAACCATCTGCGACGTCAAAGCCGAAACCATACGCCGCATCGCCAACGAATACCTCGAAGCCGCCAGCATCGGTGAAACCATCGTGATCGACGGCAAGACACTGCCGCTGCGGCCGGTGGCCGTGACCCTGGGCAAGTCGGTCAATAACGGCTGGGGCGCCTTCGAATGCTGCTGGGCGCGCACCGTGCTGGCCTCCCTGGTCGGCGCGCTGGAGAATCCCGGTGGTCTGGTGGGCACCACGGTGCGCCTCAACAAGTCGCGCGACAACCGCCATCTCTCGGTGAAACCCGGCGAGGACGGCTTCATGGTGCAGTACTTCAATCCGACCAATAAGGAGGAATGGCAGTCGGCGCCGGCCACGCGCAACCTGCACCAGACCCTGGTGCCGATCGTCGGCCACAACGGCGCCTGGAGCCAGGCCCTGGGCCCGACGCAACTGGCCTGGATGTTCCAGGGCGAGCGCCCCGACGACTGGTCGATGCCGATGCCGACCCTGCCCGACGTGTGGCTCGTCTACCGCTCGAATCCCTCGATCTCCTTCTGGGACACGAAGCATCTGGCCGAGGTCGCGGCAAAGTTTCCGTTCATGGCCTGCGTCGCCTACACGGTGGATGAGACCAACTACATGGCCGACGTGCTGCTGCCGGAGGCGACCGACCTCGAATCGGATCAGATGATCCGCATGGGCGGCACCAAGTACATGGAGCAGTTCTGGGATTACAAGGGCGTGGTGCTGCGCCAGAAGGCCGTCGAACCGCAGGGCGAGGCGCGCGACTTCACCTGGATCACCACCGAACTGGCCAAGCGCACCGGCCTCACCGAAGCGTATTTCGGCGCGATCAACAAGGGTGTTTCCGGCGTCTCGCCGCTCAAGGGCAAGGATTACGATTTCAGCCTGGATCCGGCCAGCGAACCGGCCCCCGAGCAGATCTGGGACGCGGTCTGCCGCGCCGCCACGGTCACGCTCTCGGAAGGCAGCGAGGAGCACGACCTCGAGTGGTTCCGCGAGCATGGCTTCTATGCCGTGCCGATGTCGCGCCTGGAGTGGTACCTGACGCCGACCATGGAAAAGCTCGGGCTGCGCTACGAGCTGCCCTACCAGGAGCGCTTGCTGCGCACCGGCCGCGAACTCGGCCGGCGCCTGCACGAGCAGAAAATGAACTGGTGGGACGAGCAGCTTTCCGAATACACCGCGCTGCCGGAATGGCACGACGTGCCGGGGCGCTGGATCCGCAACCTGGAAAACACCGGCGCCAAGATCGAGGACTTCCCGTTCTGGCTGCTGACCACCAAGAGCATGCAGTACCACGCCGGCGGCAATGCCGCGATCGAGGTGATGCACGAGGTGGCGCAGAACCTGCGCGGCCACGCCGGGGTGATCATGAACACCAAGACCGCGGCCGGCCTCGGCATCGCCGAGGGCGACCGCGTCGAGGTGCGCTCCCACATCGGCGCCACCTACGGCAAGGCCTCGCTGATGCAGGGCATCCGCCCGGATACCCTGATCATCATCGGCCAGTTCGATCATTGGGCGACGCCCTTCGCCAATACCATCGGGGCACCGAGCCTCAACACCATTGCGCCGATGTCGCTCGACCTGACGGATGCAACGGGTTCCGGTGCCGACATCGTGCGGGTTGGTGTGCGTCGAGTGGAGGCAACAGCATGACACGCTATGTGATGAGCATCGACCTGCGCCGCTGCGTCGGCTGCCAGACCTGCACCGCGGCCTGCAAGGGGGCCAACGCGACGCCGCCCGGCATCCAGTGGCGGCGCGTGCTCGACATCGAGACCGGGGAGTTCCCAGACGTACGCCGCACCTTCCTGCCGATCGCCTGCATGCATTGCGCCAATCCGCCCTGCGAGGCGGTGTGTCCGACGCGGGCCACCACCAAGCGCGCCGACGGCCTGGTGGCGATCGACTACGATCTCTGTATCGGCTGCGCCAACTGCGTCATGGCCTGTCCCTACGATGCGCGCTCGATCGTTCATGAAGCGCATTTCGCCTACGGCGACACGCCGATGGCTTCGGAGGCCAAGCGCTTCGATCCGGACCGGATCGGCGTCTCGATGAAATGCACCTTCTGCGTGGATCGCATCGATCTGGCCGCGATCACCGGGCAGATACCCGGTGTCGATCCTGAGGTGACCCCGGCCTGCGTCAATTCCTGCATTTCGGGCGCGATGCAGTTCGGCGACATCGAGGATGCGGACAGCAGCGTCAGCCGCCTGCTCAAAGAGACCCAGCACTACCGCATGCACGAGGAACTGGGCACCGAACCGAGCGTGTACTACATCTGGGATCAGTCATGAAAAAGCCCTTTATTCGCGCCTCCGGCCTTGCATCCCCCAAGCAGCAGCACAACTGGGACTGGCGTGCGGCGAGCAATTTCATCGCCGGCGGCGCCGGCGGCGGCCTGCTGTTGTGCGCCGCATTGGCCGCACTTGCCGGACTCGACGCCTTCGCGATGCGGGCGGCGATCCTGCTCGGTCTGATCCTGATCGGCGGCGGATTGACCTGCGTCTGGTTCGAGATCGGTCGGCCCTGGCGGGCAATGAATGTTTATCGGCATTTCTCCAGCTCCTGGATGACGCGCGAGGCGGTGGTGGCCCTGACGGTGTTTGCCGCGGGCGGCCTGGCCCTGCTCACCGGCGCTTCCGCGCTGGGCGTCCTCGCCGGCATCCTGGGCCTCGGCTTTCTCTACAGCCAGGCGCGGATCCTCGCGGCGAACAAAGGCATTCCGGCCTGGCGCCATTCGGCCAGCATTCCCCTGATGGTGGCGACCGGGCTTGCCGAAGGCGCCGGCTTCCTGGCTTGCGTGGCGACTTTCTCGGCAACAAGCTCGGGTTCGGCGGTTCTGCTCGGGTTGCTGGTGCTGATTGCCGTGCGGGCCTGGTTCTGGAAAAGCTACCTGAACGGACTGGTCGCGGATGGCGCACCCGATGCCGCCTTGCGTGTCCTCAAGGCACTCGGCCCGCGTCTGCTGCTGATCGGCCATGCCTTGCCGGCGCTGGCTGTCGCAGCGGCGTTGGCGGGCATGCCGGGGCGGGCTGCGCTGGCGACGGCGGCCGGCATCCTGGCGGTGGCCGGTGGTTGGGTGCTGAAGTTCACCCTGGTGCGGCGCGCCGCATTTACCCAGGGCATGGCCTTGCCGCATCTGCCGGTGCGCGGCAAGGGTCCGTCCGGTCCCGCCGTGAAGCCGGGTTGGAAGATAATCGGGCAAGCGCACAAGGTTTAGGCTGTTCCTGGCAGGCAACAAGAAGACGGAACCACGAGTTCCGTGATACTGGAGGAGACGTGATGTACGAAGTACGCTTTCATGGCCGCGGCGGTCAAGGCGCCGTTACGGCAGCCGCGATGCTCGCGGCTGCGCTGCTGGAAGAAGGCAAGTACGCGGTGTCGATCCCGTCCTTCGGCTTCGAACGACGCGGCGCTCCGGTGGTGTCCTTCCTGCGCTGCAGCGACCGCGAAATCCGCCAGCTGACCAACATCTACACGCCGGACTGCCTGATTTGCGTCGATCCGACGCTGGCGAAGTCGGTCGATATTTTCAGCGGCCTCAAGCCGGGCGGCACGCTGGTGCAGGCCACCAACAAGCCGCTGGCCGAGGTGGGCCTGGCCGAAACCGTGGGTGTGGTCGGTCTGTGTGATGCAATCGGCATTGCGCTCGAAGTCTTCAAGCGGCCGATCACCAACACCCTGATGCTCGGCGCCTTCGCCAAGACGACAGGCATCGTGTCGCTGGAGGCTTTGCAGCGCTCGCTGGAGGATTCCGATTTCCGCGATGCCGGCCTCAAGCAGAACATGGTCGCGCTGGAACGCGGCTATAAGGAGACGACCGTATACACCATCGAGCGGAGGGCCGCGGCATGAGACACGACAGCTATCCCTTGTTCGATCTGAAGGCGGCCAACGTCCCCGACGACCTCTGTCCGGTGGCGACCGAGGTCAGCCCGATGCTGCCCGGTGACTGGCGCAGCATGCGGCCGGTGGTTGATCGCGACAAGTGCGTCAAGTGCGCAGTGTGCTGGCTGTATTGCCCGGTGCAATGCGTCGAGGAAAAACCGGCCTGGTTCGATTTCGACCTGAAGACCTGCAAGGGTTGCGGCATCTGCGCCAACGAGTGCCCGCAGCGCGCGATCACCATGATTCCGGAGGCGACATGAGCAGCGGAGGGGGACCCGTGAGCGCAGCGAGCGGGGGCGTAGCCTCCGCGAATGTCGCGAGCAGCCGACAGCGCGCCGATTCGAATTACCGAAACAGGTTCGGAGGCTGCCACATGAGCCTGAATCGCCGTCCCGCCAGCGCCAACTCTTACGCTTCGGAGGTCGCATGACTACCGCCATCCTCGAAACACCGAGCCAGACCAAGCCGGCCAAACAGAAGGTCATCCTCTGCGAAGGCAACGAAGCCGCCGCGCTGGGCGTCGCCCTGGCGCGCCCCGACATGGTCGCCGTGTATCCGATCACGCCGCAGTCCTCGCTGGTCGAGCATGTCGCCAAGCTGATCGCCGACGGCCGCATGGACGCCGACATCGTCGATGCCGAAGGCGAGCACTCGGTGCTCTCGGTGCTGCAAGGCGGCGCCCTGGCCGGCGCGCGGACCTATACCGCGACCTGCGGGCCGGGCCTGGCCTTCATGTTCGAACCTTATTTCCGCACCTCGGGCATGCGCCTGCCGATCGTGATGTCCATCGTCACGCGCGACGGCATCACGCCGCAGTCGGTCTGGGGCGGCCATCAGGATGCGATGACGGTACGCGAGGTGGGCTGGGTCCAGGTGTATTGCGAGACCGTGCAGGAAGTGCTCGACACCACGATCATGGCCTTCAAGATCGCCGAACATCACGACGTGATGCTGCCGGTGAATATCTGCCTCGATGGCAACTATCTGTCCTACGGCACCTCGCGCGTCGAGTTGCCGAATCAGGAGGATGTCGATGCCTTCATGGGCGCCAAGGATGTGAACTGGCACGTCGCGCTGGATCCGCTGCGGCCGATGGCGGTCGATCCGCTGACCGGCGGCTCGGGCGGCAAGGGGCCGGCCACCTTCGTCCGCTACCGCAAGGGCCAGTGCCGCGGCATGCAGAATTCGCTGCGCGTGATCGAGGAAGTGCATGCGGAATGGGCGCAGCGCTTCGGTCGCAGTTTCGCGCCGCTGGTCGAAGAGTACCGGATGGACGGCGCCGATTACGCGATCATGACCCTCGGCAGCATGACCGGTGCCGCCAAGGATGCGATAGACGAGGCGCGCGAGGCCGGCAAGAAGGTCGGCCTGATCAAGATCAAGACCTTCAGCCCCTTCCCGGTGGAAGCGCTGATGAAGGCGCTGGACAAGGTGCAGGCGGTCGGCGTGGTCGATCGTTCGGTCGGTTTCCGCTGGAACTGCGGCCCGATGTACCAGGAAACCATGGGCGTGCTGTACCGCCTCGGACGCCATGTTCCATCGATGAGCTTCATCGGCGGCCTGGCTGGTGCCGACATCACGGTCGGGCATTTCCACCGCGTCATCGAAGCCACCGAAAAACTGCTGAGCAGCCCGGCGCCAATCGAGCCGGTCTGGCTCAACGAAAAGGATTGACCATGGAACAGACCAAATACCTGGTGGTCGGCAGCAGCCATGCGGCGCTGGAAGCCGTGACGGCAATCCGCATGCACGACCCCGAAGGCAGCCTGACGCTGCTGACGCGCGACCCGCATTTGCCGTATTCGCCGACCGTGCTGCCTTATGTCGTTTCGGGCCGTTCGGCGCCCGATGGCATTTTCCTGCGCGACGAAAAATTCTTCGCCAGGCTTGGCGTGCAATTCAAGCGCGGCACGGCGCTGAAGGCGCTGCACCCGACGCGCAATGCGGCCGAACTGGCCGACGGCAGCGAAATCGCCTACGAGAAGATCCTTCTGGCCACCGGCGCCTCGCCGGCGATTCCGCCGATTCCCGGCCTCGATCAGGTGGCCTACCACGTGCTGCGCACGCTGGACGACGCGACGAAACTCAATGCCGCGATCAGGAGTTCGAAGCAGGCCGTGGTGCTCGGTGCCGGTCTGGTCGGCATGCATGCCGCCGAGAATCTGGTCAAGGCCGGCGCCAAGGTGACCATCGTCGAAATGGCGAAGCAATTGACCGACGGCTATTTCGATGCGATCGCGGCCGGGTTGATTGAAAAGGCCTTCACCGACAACGGTGCGACCATCCTCACCGGCAGCCGCGTGGTCAAGCTTGCGCCCTCGGCCGTCGGTGCGACGCTGACCCTGGAAAACGGCACCACGCTGGAAGCCGACCTGCTGCTGGTGGCCACCGGTGTGCGGCCAAACATGGATTACCTGACCGACGGCCAGGTCGAGCATGATCGCGGGATTTTGGTCAGCGACAGCATGCAGACCAGCGTCGCCAATGTCTGGTCCGCCGGCGACTGCGCCCAGGCCAAGGGTTTCTTTACCGCAGACAAGGTGATGAATGCGATCCTGCCCGATGCCACCGAACAGGGGCGCATCGCCGGCATGGCGATGGCCGGCGATCCGGGCCTCAAGCAGTACCCCGGTGGCGTGCCGCTCAATACTTACCATTTCTTCGGCCGCCATGCGATTTCGGTCGGCTCCAGCAAGGTACCCGAGGGCGGCGAGATGGTGACCCGCTTCGATGAAGCCAGCGGCCGCTACCTGAAGGCGATCTTCAGTGCCGACAACCGCCTGACGGGCATCTACGGCGTCAATGAATTCTTCGATGGTGGCGTGATGTGCCAGCTGATCCTGCGCCGGGTCGACCTGTCCGCGGTCCGGGAGCGCTTGCTGGCGAACCCGCTGGCCGTCGGCCGCGAACTGATGTCGAAGCTCTGGAGATAAGCATGGGCGCCTACAATACGATTAGCTTCGACGCCAACAAGTGCGACGGTTGCGGCGACTGCATGACGGCTTGCGCCACGGCCAAGACCGGTACCGACGACAAGGCGCGCTCGCGCATCCAGATCGTCGGCAGTGCCGATGACGGCTTCGAACTCGCGCTGTGCCGCCAGTGCGGCGATCCCAAGTGCGTCACGGTCTGTCCGGCGGGAGCTCTGACCAAGGACTACGCCAGCGGCGTCATCGACTGGAACGGCGACAAGTGCGTCGATTGCCTGTTGTGCACGGTCGGCTGCGCCTACGCCGGCATCGCGCTCGACGAAGGCAGCGGCCATGTCGCCAAGTGCGACACCTGCGATGGCGCGCCGGCCTGTGTGCCCGCCTGCCCGCACGATGCGCTGACCTATGTCACGACCTCGCGCATCTACAACGAGGTCGGCGACTGGGAGGACTTGTTCGCCCCCGGCCTCGCCGGCTGCCAAGGCTGCAACACGGAACTGCTGATGCGCCACACGCTGCGCCGGGTCGGGCCGGAAACCGTGCTGGCGACGCCGCCCGGTTGCGTGCCCGGCATGGGTTCGGTCGGCTTCAACGGCACCACCGGCACCAAGATTCCGGTGTTCCATCCGCTGCTGACCAATACCGCGGCCATGCTGGCCGGCATCAAGCGGCAATACAAGCGCGTCGGCCGCGAGGTCAATGCACTGGCGATTGCCGGCGACGGCGGCGCTTCGGACGTGGGCTTCCAGTCCCTGTCGGGTGCGGCCGAACGCAACGAGCAGATCCTGTTCATGGTGGTCGACAACGAGGGCTACATGAATACCGGCATGCAGCGTTCGAGCTGCACGCCCTACGGCGCCTGGACCTCGACCACGCCGATCGGCGTCGGCTCGGGTGGCCTGCCTTCGCAGGGCAAGACGCAGGACGCCAAGAATCTGCCGCTGATCATGGTCAATCATCGCTGCGAGTATGTCGCGACGGCGTCCACTGCCTATATGGAAGACCTCTACGACAAGCTGGACAAGGCGATCCAGGCCTCCAAGCGCGGCTTTGCCTACCTGCACGTCTATTCGCCCTGCACCACGGGCTGGCGTTTCCCGACCGACCAGAACATGGAAGTCGCGCGCAAGGCGGTCGAGACGAATTTCGTGATGTTGTGGGAGTACAACCGGACCGACGGCCTGCGTTTCACCCGGCCGGTCGATGATCCGCTGCCGGTGACCGAGTACCTGCGGGCCATGGGGCGCTTCCGCCACCTGAGTCCCGATCAGATTTCACACATTCAGGCCAAGGTCGTGGAAAATCTCGCATTCGTAAAACAGATGGCTCAGCGACAGAGCGCTTAGGGGGAAGAACAATGAGCAAGCAGGATTTGCCGGGCAGCGGCCTGGAACCGATAGAGAAGGCAAGCCGGGACGAATTGCAGACGCTGCAATTGCAGCGCATGCAGTGGTCGCTCCAGCACGCCTACGACAACGTGCCGCACTACCGCAAGAAGTACGACGCCGCCGGGGTGCACCCGGGCGACCTCAAGCAGTTGTCCGATCTGGCGAAGTTTCCCTTCACGACCAAGCTCGACCTGCGCGACACTTATCCCTACGGCATGTTCGCGACGCCGATGCGCGACGTGGTGCGCGTGCACGCTTCGTCGGGCACCACCGGCAAGCCGACGGTGGTCGGCTATACCGCGCAGGACATCGCGATGTGGGCCCAGCTCATGGCGCGTTCGCTGCGTGCCGCCGGCTGTTCGGCCGACGACATCATCCTCAACTCCTACGGCTACGGCCTGTTTACCGGCGGCCTCGGCGCGCATTATGGCGGCGAGTGCCTGGGTGCCACGGTGATCCCGATGTCCGGCGGACAGACCGAGAAGCAGGTGCAACTGATCCAGGACTTCAAGCCCACGGTGATCATGGCGACGCCATCCTACGTGCTGACCATCGCCGACGAGATGATCAAGCAGGGACTCAATCCCAGGGGAACCAGCCTGCGCGTCGGCGTCTTCGGCGCCGAGCCGTGGACCAACGAGATGCGGCGCGAGATCGAGGAGCGCCTCAACATCCAGGCCATCGATATCTACGGCCTCTCCGAAGTCATGGGCCCGGGCGTGGCCTGCGAGTGTGCCGAGACCAAGGACGGTCCGACGATCTGGGAAGACCACTTTTATCCCGAAATCATCCATCCGGAAACCGGCGAGGTGCTGCCCGATGGCGAAATGGGCGAGCTGGTGTTCACCTCCCTGTCGAAGCAAGCCCTGCCCATCCTGCGCTATCGCACGCGCGACCTGACCCGGCTGTTGCCGGGCACCGCCCGCACCATGCGCCGCATGGAGAAGATCACCGGCCGCAGCGACGACATGCTGATCATCCGCGGCGTGAATGTGTTTCCGACCCAGATCGAGGAAATCCTGCTCAAGAACCCCAATCTTTGCGCCCAGTATCAGTTGCAGGTGTCGCGCGAAGGCCATCTCGACCAGTTGGACGTCTATGTCGAGGTCCGTGCCGACCTCTCCGACTCGATCGGCGAGGCCAGGCGCCGGGAAATCGGCGCTGACGTGAGACACCATATCAAGGCGCTGGTCGGCGTCTCCGCGGACGTTCATGTCGTGGAAACCGACAAGGTCGAAAGAACCCTGGTCGGCAAGGCCCGCCGGGTGATCGACCGGCGGCCCAAATAGCCCCTTTCAGTCTATTATCCCCAGCACAATTGATGTATTATTCTTCGCGACGCACTGGGTCAGCGATGCACTATAGTGCGTATTTGTGTCGCATAGATTCAGGAAGCTTATTTGTCGATAGGGGAGATCGATAGACTCCGGCAGCATGCGGCATAAGGGATGTTTGGTTTTCTTGTAGCACCCATGTTATTTCAATAAGGCGTTTTGTTAGCCAACCAAAGAGGAGATGCAGATGAAGAAGCTACTGGCAAAAACACTGGTCGTGGCGTCAGTCGCCGGAACCGCACTTGCCGTTCAGGCCCAGGAAGTCACACTCAAGGTTCATCACTTTCTTTCACCGACGACGTTCATCCAGACCGGTGTCTTCGAGCCCTGGTGCGCGAAGCTGGCGAAGGAGTCGGCCAACCGGATCAAATGCCAGATCTATCCGGCAATGCAGCTCGGTGGCACCCCACCGCAGCTCTACGACCAGGCCAAGGACGGCGTCGCCGACGTGGTATGGACCGTGCTCGGCTACTCGGCGAATCGCTTCCCGATGTCGGAAGTCTTCGAATTGCCCTTCATGATGACCAATGCCGAAGCCACCAGCCGTGCCGCATGGGACTACTCCCAAGCTTACTCGAAGCATGAGTTCAAGGACGTTCATCTGCTTGCCATGCATGTCCATGGCCCCGGCTATTTGTTCACCACCAAGAAACAGATGAAGGTCATGAGCGATTTCAAGGGCATGAAGTTCCGTGCACCGACGCGCCTGACCAACAAGATGCTCGCCATGCTGGGTGCCACGCCGGTCGGCATGCCGGTGCCGGCGGTTCCCGAGGCGCTGTCCAAGGGCGTGATCGAAGGCGCGGTGATTCCGTATCAGGTCGTGCCCAGCATCAAGGTCAACGAACTGGCCAAGTTCGCGGCCGAGACCGATCCGAAGTTCAACGCGCTGTACACGACGGTGTTTGCCATCGCCATGAACAAGGCCAAATACGACTCGCTGCCGGCCGACCTGAAGAAGGTCATCGACAACAATTCGGGTCAGGAGTTCTCGGCCATGGCTGGCCGCGTGCAGGAAGCCGACGACGGTCCGGGGCGGGAAAAGGTCAAGGCCTCCGGCGTCACCATCAACGTGATTCCTGCTGCGGAACTCGAGAAGTGGAAAAAGGCGACCGATAGCCTCGACGACGAATGGGCTGCCAACATCACCAAGCTGGGTCATGACGGTCCGAAGACGCTGCAAGCGGCACGCGACCTGATCAAGAAGTACACCAAGTAAGGCTGGACGTGGTTCCGCCGGGTGCCGATCCATGTCGGTGCCCGGCATTCTCGCCAGCCGTTCTGCATGGCTGGCGAGGTTTTCCAAAATCTGGAGATAGTCATGGCGGACGCCATTTTTACGGACTCCGATGCGCGCCCGACGGCCCTTGCCGGCAGGGTTCTGGACAAGCTTTGCCGCTTCTTTGCGGTCTGCGCCGGCATCATGCTGGTTCTGATGGCGTTGATGTCGTTGACCAGCATTGTCGGACGTGCGCTGTTCGACAAGCCCATCCTCGGCGACTACGAGTTGGTGCAGATGATGTCGGCCGTTGCCGTGACCATGTCGCTGCCGTTTTGCCAGATGATTCGCGGTCACATCATTGTCGATTTCTTCACCACCAGCCTGCCGGCCAAGGTCAATAGGGTATTCGACGTGATTGCTTCCCTGATATTGGCCGTTGCCGCATTTGTCTTTGCCTGGCGCATCAGCCTGGGCATGTTCGAACTGCGCGACAACGGCGACGCGTCGATGCTGCTGAATCTGCCGACCTGGTGGGGCTACGCGCCTATGGTGCCATCCTTCTTCCTGCTCGGTTGCGCCGCGTTGTATACGGCCTGGGTCGATATGACGGGAGCGCGTGCATGACCGGCATCGAACAGGGAATGGCCATTGGCGGCCTGATGCTGTTGCTGATGGCCTTGCGTGTGCACATCGCGATGGCCATGCTGCTGGCGGGTTCCATCGGCTACATGTGGATCGCCGGCCCGGCGACCCTGCTGAATTACATGAAGACGGCCGCCTGGGCGCGTTACTCGATCTACGACCTATCGGTGGTGCCGCTGTTCCTGCTGATGGGGCAGTTCGCTACCCACGGCGGACTGTCCAAGGCCTTGTTTCGCGCCGGCAATGCCTTCATCGGCCACTGGCGCGGCGGCATGGCCATGGCTGCGGTAGGCGCTTGCGCCGGTTTCGGCGCCATTTGCGGATCCTCGCTGGCGACCGCTGCGACCATGGGCCAGGTCGCGCTGCCCGAACTGCGCAACCACAAATATTCGGGACGACTGGCGACCGCGGCGATCGCCGCCGGTGGCACCCTCGGCATCCTGATCCCGCCGTCGGTGCCGCTGGTGATCTACGCCATCCTCACCGAGCAGAATATCGCCAAGCTTTTCGTCGCCGCCGTGATTCCCGGCCTTATCGCAATGGTCGGCTACATGCTGGTGATCGCGCTTTCGGCGCGCGTGGATCCGACGGCCGCGCCCGCGGGGGAGCGGTCCACCTGGTCGGAAAGACTGGTTGCGCTGATCGAGACCTGGCCGGTTCTCGTGATCTTCGCAGCCGTGATCGGCGGCATTTACGGCGGTTTCTTTACGCCCACCGAAGCGGCGTCGATAGGCGCGTTGGCCACCGGCTATGTCGCCTGGAAATCCGGCGGCCTGCGCAAGCACGGATTCGTCGAATGCGTTTATGGCACGGCCCAGGCCACCGCAATGATTTTCCTGATCCTGCTGGGCGCCGACATCATGAACGTGTTCCTGGCGCTGACCCAGATGCCGGCCGAGCTGTCGAAGTGGGTGATCGGCCTGGGCTACTCGCCGCTGTTGGTGCTGCTGGTCATTCTCTGCATCTATATCGCGCTCGGCTGCATCATGGACAGCCTGTCGATGATCCTGCTCACCGTGCCGATCTTCTTTCCCATCGTCATGGGCCTGGACTACTGGGGCATGGACATGGAATCCAAGGCGATCTGGTTCGGCATCCTTTCGCTGATGGCGGTCGAGATAGGCATGATCACTCCGCCGGTGGGCCTCAATGTATTCATCATCAGCAGCATGGCCAAGGACACTTCGATGAAAGAGACCTTCAAGGGCATCGTGCCCTTCCTGGCTTCCGACATCCTGCGCATTCTGCTGCTGGTCTTCGTCCCGGCAATCGCGCTGGTTGCGCTGAAATTCTAGAAAGTTGGCGCTGGCGACACGGCGTCGGCACGGATTGCCGACGCCCCGGCATTAGTGGATCATGGACGGGCGCGGCTCGCGGGCCGGTACGGTGCAATGTCGCGGCGACGTCGCGACAGCTTGCCGGGGTAGTCCCGGCAGGCCAACGAGATAAAGACTTTGTGGGGTGACGCATGATGATATTTGGACCCGCTAAGGCGATCATGGATCGTCTGCCGTACAAGCAGAAGTTCGCTCTGATGGGCGGCCTCAGTGCGATCGCGATCGCATTGTTGCTGGTGCGTCTGGTGACCATGACCAATGCCACCATCGGCCAGGCGACCAATGAACTGACCGGACTGAAACTGCTGAAGCCGGCACTGGAAGCCAAGCAGCTTATCGAGCAGCATCGCGCGCTGACTACCCTGGCGTTGGCCAGCAAGGAGTCGGCCGACGCGTCGGCAAAGAATGCCGTGGCGATCGAAGCCGAGGTTGCGGACAAGCTGAAGAATCTGGAAGTCCTGGTCGCCGGCGAGGCAAGCAAGCTGAAACTCGACAAGGCCTTGGAGCAGGTCAAGGCGAGCTGGACGGCTGCAGCCGGGCCGAACTGGAAAGACAAGCCGCCCACGCTGAACCTGAATACCCACGCTGCGGCGCTTGCTGCGATCAACCAGTTGATACGCGACACCGCGGACGAAAGCCAGTTGGTGGCGGACTCCTCGCTCGATACGCTGTACATCGTGTCGGCGTCCGTGGTGCAGCTGCCGGCCATGCTCGACCAGCTTTCGCGCATCCGCGACGTCGGCACCGAGGTGTTGTTGCGCGGCAAACCCAACGAGGGAGAGCGTGCCCAGTTCTCGAAATGGATGGGGGCCGTGGAGGAAACCCGCAACAGCGTCCTCATCAGCCTGAAACGGGCGGCGCAGAACAACCCGGACATCGTGCAGGAATTGAAGGGGGTCGAGGCCAATGTCGACAAGAATTTCGGCATCATCACGGCCATGGCCGAGGGCAATCTGCTTGCCGATCCTTATGTTACGGGCGATGCCCTTTCCGAATCCGGACAGGAAGCCACCGGCGGGCTGTTCGCCGAACTGACCAAGACCATGCTGCCGCTGGCCGAACGCCTGATCGAAAAGCGCCTGGCCGGTTTGCGCATCGGCATCTACCTCAGCATGAGCGTGGTTGCGGTCGCCGTGTTGTTATTCATCTATCTCAGCGTGGGTGCCTATCTGGCCGTGATGGGCGGCGTGCGTTCATTGTCGGCGACGGTGCTGCGCATCGGCGAAGGCGATTTGAGCGGTAGCGCAAGCCTGGCGTCCAAGGACGAGTTGGCCGCCGTGGCAGTCAGTGTCAACAAGATGATTTCGCAGATGCGCGAACTGATCCACGGCATCAAGGATACGGCCGACCGCGTCAAGCAGTCGGCGCAGGCGCTGCTTGGGGCCTCGCAACATCTGGCCACGGCGACCGGCGAACAGAATGACGCGACCGCAAGCATGGCCGCGACCATGGAAGAAACCACCACCAGCATTGCCGAGATCAGCCGCGGCACGCGCGAGGCGCTTGCCGTGTCGGCCGATTCGGGGAAGTTGTCGATACGCGGCGGCGAGGTGATCTCGCAGACCGTGATCGAGATCGAAGCCATTTCGGGTGCGGTCACCAGCTCGGCGCAGGCGGTCGACGAACTTGGGCAACTGTCGTCGAGGATCACGGGCATCGTCCAGGTCATACGCGAGATCGCCGACCAGACCAATCTGCTGGCCCTGAATGCGGCGATCGAGGCAGCGCGGGCGGGCGACAGCGGTCGCGGTTTCGCCGTGGTCGCCGACGAAGTGCGCAAACTCGCCGAGCGGACCGCCAACTCGACCCAGGAAATCGCCACCATGGTCAGCGCCATCCAGAGCGGAACCCAGGGCGCCGTGGAACGCATGGAGTCTGGCGTCAAGCGCGTCCAGCATGGGGTCGAGCTGACGCGCGAGGCCGGCCAGACCATGGCGCGGATCCAGGAAGGCGCCACGCGCGTGGCCCAGCGCATCAACGAGATTTCCCTGGCCATGAACGAGCAGGACAGCGCCAGCCAGGAGATCGCCCGCAACGTCGAGCTCATTGCCCAGCGCGCCGGCGAGAATTCGATGGTGGTCAACGAGGCCACCGCGACCGCCGGCCAACTGGACAATCTTGCCGGTCAGCTCAGCGCCATGGTCAGCCGCTTCCGGCTCTCCTGATCCGGCGCAACGAAACCGGCCGCACCGTCGCCGCGCGTTTCAGGCGGCGCAGCGGGCGGCGCGGTTTGTGGCCGGCCGCGCGCAACGCTCAATAGGTTTCGACGTGGTAGCGGCCCTGCTGCAGTAGCGCCGCCTGCAGGGTTTTCCAGTCCAGCCCGTGGCTGCCGCAGACTTCGCCGATGGCAGCATCGACGCCTTGCTCCATGCCCTTGAGGCCGCATAAATACAAGTAGGTGTTGTCGTCCTGCAGCAGACGCACGACCTCGTCGGCGCGGATGCGAATCAGGTCCTGGACGTACTGCCGGGGCCGGTCGGGAACGCGCGAAAAAGCCAGGTTGATGTCGATGAAGTCCTTCGGCAGCCGCGTCAGCGGACCGAAGTAGGGCAGTTCGGCGGGTGTGCGGGCGCCGAAGAACAGCATCAGCTTGCCGTCCTCGGCCGGGACCGATTTCCGCCGCCTGCGCTCGGTCATGGCGCGCATGGGCGCGGAACCGGTGCCGGTGCAGATCATCAGGAGATTGCTGCGCGGGTGATTCGGCATCAGGAAACTGGTGCCGTAGGGGCCGACGACATTGACCTTGTCGCCCTTCTTCAGGTCGCAGAGGAAGTTCGACGCCACGCCGCGCACCGCGGCGCCCTCATGGTCGGCGGTGACCCGTTTCACCGTCAGCGACAGATTGTTGTAGCGCGGGCGTTCGCCGTCGCGCGGGCTGGCCACCGAATAAAGGCGCACATGATGCGGCCGGCCGGCGGCATCGAGCCCCGGCGCCAGGATGCCGATGGTCTGGCCTTCGAGCACCGGAAACGAGGCATTGCCGAAGTCGAGCACGATGTGGCGGATGTCGCTCGACGCGTCCTCGGCCGTCAGGCGGAAGTTGCCGCTGACCGTGGCCACCGCCGGCTTCTGGATCGAGTAGAGATTGACGTAGGGGTGGGCGGCCGACCAGGGCGGCGGGGCGATGCCGCCCTGTCCCGCGGTGGATGCCGCGGCGATCTTCGCCACGTCGTCGGGCAGCGTCGCCGTGTCGCCAGCGTCAACTCCCGGGCCTTCGTCGAGCGCGACCTGGGCCGGCAGGGTGTCCCACAGCAGTTGCTCGGCGATCGGGTAGGCCAGGTCGGCGCGCATGTTGCGCCAGCTGTCGATGGCGCCGGTCGGGCAGGGCGAGATGCAGTCGTAGCAGTAGTTGCACTTCGCGGCATCGACCACGTAGTTGCGCGAGTCGTGGCTGATCGCATCGACCGGACAGGTTTCTTCGCAGGTGTTGCAGCGTATGCAGATCTCGGGATCGATCAGGTGCTGGCGCATGATCGTCACCGGCGTTGTCGCAGCCGTGCTCATAGGGATTCCCTTCGTTCATTCCGCCTCGTCAGGTGACGGAGAATCGTCGCGTGCGAACCGCAAGCCGCTGCGGCCCGCACGCAAAAGATTAGCGCAAATCGATCAGTTGAAGCGGACGTAGGCGAAGTCCACCGCCTGGTTGTTGATGCCGCGTGCCGGCGGCGCAATCCAGTTGGCGAACTTGCCGGGCTCCACAACGCGCCCCATCAGGGAACTGACGAAGGCCCGATCCTCGATCGAGGGCAGCCAGGCCAGGTGATGGTGCGTCCATTCGGCTTCGGAGAGCACCTTGCCCGCCGGGGAGATCTTGGCCGCGGACAGCGGCCCGATCTTGCGGTTGAAGGCCTTGTGCGGTGCGCTGAGGACGAAGGGAATCCCCGCCTTCTGGATGATCTTGTTCCAGCGTTCGATGCCGGCGACGGCATCGCGCACATAGTCGTCGCGCAGGCGTTCGTTGAGCGCGTTGAGGTAGGGTGCCTGGACCGTGAGCAGTTGTCCGTCGGCGACTTCGAGCACGGGATAGGCCGCGTCGTTCAGCAGATGATCATCGTCCTGCTTGGTTTCCTCGTAGCGGCCCTTGAGTCCGGTGTTGTAGAAGGTCGCGGCATTCGACGAAACGTCGGCGCCGAACAGATCCATGGTCACGCTGAAATGGAAGTTCAGATAGCGCTGGATGGTCGGCAGGTCGATCACGCCGGCGGCGCGGATCTTCGCCACGTCGTCGGTCTTCAACTGGTTCATGACCTCGCAAGTGCGCTGGATCACGCGGCCGACGCCGGATTCGCCGACGAACATGTGGTGCGCCTCTTCGGTCAGCATGAACTTGCAGGTGCGCGCCAGCGGGTCGAAGCCGGATTCGGCCAGCGAGCAGAGCTGGTATTTGCCGTCGCGGTCGGTGAAATAGGTGAACATGAAGAAGGACAGCCAGTCCGGCGTGCTTTCATTGAAGGCGCCGAGGATGCGCGGATTGTCGGCATCGCCCGAGCGGCGTTCGAGCAGGGCCTCGGCTTCCTCGCGGCCGTCGCGGCCGAAGTAGGCGTGCAGCAGGTAGACCATGGCCCAGAGGTGGCGGCCTTCCTCCACATTGACCTGGAACAGGTTGCGCATGTCATAGAGCGAGGGGCAGGTCAGGCCCAGGTGGCGCTGCTGCTCGACCGAGGCGGGCTCGGTGTCGCCCTGGGTGACGATCAGGCGGCGCAGGTTGCTGCGGTATTCGCCCGGGACTTCCTGCCAGGCGGCTTCGCCCTTGTGCGCGCCGAAATTCACCTTGCGGCCTTCCTCGGCCGGATTGAGGAAGATGCCCCAGCGGTAGTCGGGCATCTTGACGTAGTCGAAGTGGGCCCAGCCGCCGGGGTCGACGCTGACCGCGGTGCGCAGGTAGACGTCGAAGCCCTGCGAATCGTCCGGGCCCATGTCCTTCCACCAGTTGATGAATTCGGGCTGCCAGTGTTCGAGCGCGCGCTGCAGGGTCTTGTTCTCGTTGAGGTTGACGTTGTTGGGTATCTTCTGTGAATAATCGATGCTCATGGCATTCTCCTGATTGGGGTTGGGGTCGTTATTTGTTTGCCGGGTGCGTCAGACGCGTTCCCAGTTGAACTTGGCCTTGTTGCCGCTGCCGAAGACCTTCAAGGCGCCGGCTTCGCCGACCGCGTTGGGGCGGATGAAGATCCAGTTTTGCCAGGCCGAGAGGCGGCCGAAGACGCGGGTCTCCATGGTTTCGCCGGGGCCGAAGCGCAGGTTAGCTTCCATCGCGGTCAGCGCATCGGGCGACAGACTGGCACGCTCTTCGAGCACGATGCGGATCTCGTCTTCCCAGTCGAGATCGTCCGGCGTCGCGGTGACCAGACCCAGTTCCAGCGCCGCGGCAGCGCCCAGAGGTGTGCCGGTGGCCGCTTTGGCGGCGGCGAGCGGGCCTTCCTCGCCATAGAAGCGGGCGTCGATGCGGTACTGGCCATTGACCATGGGGTAGCTGCCGAAATTCATCGCCGACAGCGTCAGCTTGGCTTCCTGCTGCGGGTCGTCGGGCAAGGCCAGCATGTAGCTGCGGTCCGCGGCCAGCAGCAGTTCGGCCAGGGTACCGGCGAAGCAGGCGTCGCGATCGGCCAGCGCGATCAAGGTGCGCGAGGTGACGTCGAGGCGCGCCAGGGTCCGTCGCAGCATGCCGATGGTTTCGCGCACGAACCAGTGCTGCCGGTGCTGCGCCAGCGCCGCATCGGCGGCCAGCACGTGCTGCGCGTCGCCGCGGGTCTTCAGCACCCAGGTGCCGATTTCGAGATCATTGGTGCGCAGCATCAGGATCGCGTCGTCGAGTTCGCGGGCCATCAGCAGCGGCCACCAGGAGGCGCCTGCGGCGAGGATGCCGTCGATGCTGTCTGCCGGCTGCGCAGACGGCGCCGCAACGGTCAGCGTCGCACGCCGTGCCTTGCGGTCGATGACGACATCGACGGTTTCGTAGTGATAGCCGGCCTCGTCGATGCTGCGCTTGACGGCGGGCAGGGTGACGCCTTTGGCGTCGGCCGGACGGTCGCTCTGCGCGGCGAGTTCCATGGCGCGCTGCTGGACCTTCTCGGCAAAAACTTGTGGCTTGGCATAGTCGTCGATCAGGCGCCAATCCTTGGCACGCTGGGCGCGGACGCCTTCGGTCAGGGTGCAGAAGATGTCGGCATGGTCGCGGCGGACGCGGCGCTTGTCGGTGACGCGGGTCAGGCCGCCGGTGCCGGGCAGGACGCCGAGCAGCGGCACCTCGGGCAGGCTGACCGCGGACGAGCGGTCATCGATCAGCATGATTTCGTCGCAGGCCAGCGCCAGCTCATAGCCGCCGCCGGCCGTGGTGCCATTGCAGGCGGCGAGGAATTTGAGGCCGGAATGGCGACTGGAATCCTCGATGCCGTTGCGCGTTTCGTTGGTGAATTTGCAGAAGTTCACTTTCCAGGCGTGGGTCGACAGGCCCAGCATGAAAATGTTGGCGCCGGAACAGAAGATCCTGTCCTTGCCGCTGGTGACGACCACGCTGCGCACTTCCGGATGCTCGAAACGGATGCGTTGCAGGGCATCGTGGAGTTCGATATCGACGCCGAGGTCGTAGGAATTGAGCTTCAGCTTGTAGCCGGGCTTGATGCCTGCATCCTCGTTGATATTGAGTTGCAGCGTGGCGATCTGCCCGCTGCAGGTCAGGCGCCAATGCTTGTATTGGTCGGGATGGGTGTCGTAGGTGATGGTCTGCGGGGGGGCTTCCGGATAAGTCATTCGCTTCTCCTTGATTTTAAGTGGCTGCTTCAGGTGCTTCAGGTGGTTATGGCTTGGTGCAACTGGACGAGACAGTCCTCCGGCCTCCGACCGGTGGTATCGAGTGTGAAATCGGCTTTGGAATACAACGGCTCGCGCGCGACGAGGATGCGGCGCATGTCTTCCATGGCCTCGGTATTGCCTTCCATGGGGCGGAAATCGCCCTGGGCGACAACGCGCGACATGTGTTCTTCCGGCGTCGCTTTCACCCAGACGGTGAAGCAGTTCATCAGCAGCAGATTGAAGGTTTCGGCTTCGGAAACGATGCCGCCGCCGACGGTGATCACGGCGCTTTCGTACTGGGCGATGAAACTCTCCAGGCAGCGCCGTTCCAGGCGGCGAAATCCGGGCTGGCCGTAGAGCATGAATACTTCATTGAGACTCATGCCGGCCTCGGCCTCGATGGCGCTGTTGAGTTCGACGAAGGGCAGGGCAAGTTCGCTGGCGAGGGCACGGCCAAGCGTCGACTTGCCGGCACCGCGCAGGCCTACCAGGGCAATGCGCTTACGGCGCGAGGCGTCCTCGTTACCGAAGTCGCGCATCAGGCGCAGCAATGCCTCTTCGAGTCGATTGGGCGAGAGCTGTTCGAGAAAGTGCGAAATCAGCCGGTACTCCGGCGAGCTGTGCTGCGGCTCCAGAAGCTCGACCAGGGAAATGCCAAGAGCATGGGCGACATGGCGCAGGACCATGATCGAGGGATTGGTTTCGCCGCTCTCAACCTGAGCCAGGTAGCGCTCGGATACTTCGGCGGTGACGGCCAAAGTCTTGCGCGACATGCCGCGCCGCGCGCGCGATTCGCGTACTCGCTGACCGAGGGCCAGGATGAACTCGGCATCGGCGACTTCGTCGATGAAGCGAGGCAGTGCCGCGTATTTGGCTTTGGGATTCGATTCCATTGTCGTTGGGTGTCGTCTTGATCCAGGTCAGGAAAGTACAAGCACTATAGTACATGATGGCAAAAGAGAAGTGAATTATTTTTTTAAACATAAACTAAAAGTGGTTATAAAAAGCTTGTAACTATTTGAACAAAGTCTATAAATTGTGTTCGGGCGAATGGCTGAAAAATAATTCATGCCCCTATTGACGGGCCTGTTTTTTTAACTCATACTTCGCTCCGAAATGTGCAGTATGGTTCAGTGACGGAACAATAGTTCCAAATCCACTAATAGAATGGCGCGTCCGGAACACGACATGTGATGGATAGCCAAAATGGAGGCACAAATGGCTGATGGTTTGTTCGACCAGTTCAAGAGCTGGTATGAGAATCGCCACGACTACGCACGCGACTGGAAGCAGCGCACCGGTGGGCAGGTTGTGGCTACGATGTGTACCTATACCGCGGAGGAACTGCTGATCGCTTGCGGCATGCTGCCCGTGCGCGTACTCGGTGCACATGAACCGCAAAACGTGACCGAGCCGCATATCTTCGGCATGTTCTGTCCCTTCTGCCGCGATTCGCTGGCCCAGGGCCTGCTCGGTCGCTACGATTACTGCCAGGGTGTCACCCTGACGCAGTCCTGCATCCAGTATCGGCAGACCTTCAGTTCCTGGCGCAGCAATGTGCCCACCGTGGAGTGGGACTACTACGTGGCGATGCCCAACGAAGTCCAGTCGGCACATGCACGCAAGGCTCACTATGCGGAAATTCAGGCCTTCCGGACTTTCCTCCAGGCCCTGACCGGCAAGGCGCTGACCGATGACATGCTCCGGGAAGCGCTGGCTGTGGTCGATGAAAACCGCCGCCTGCTGCGCGAGCTGTTCGAATACCGCAAGGTGGCCAATCCCCAGGTCACGGGCTGCGAAGCGCTCTACGCCTCGATCACCGCCCAGTTCGTGGACAAGCGCGAACACAACGCGATGCTGAAGAAGGTACTCGCCGCCCTGCCGACGCGCAATCTGAATCGCCCCGAAGGCGTGCGTTTCATGACCATCGGTTCGGAAAACGACGACCTGGCCTTCATGAACATGGTCGAGTCGGTCGGATCGACCATCGTCATCGACGACCAGTGTTCCGGCACCCGCTACTTCTGGAACGAGTCGAAGCCCGAGGACGACGTGATCAAGGCGATCGCCGAGCGCTACTGCGACCGTCCGGCCTGTCCGACCAAGGACTACCCGGCCCATACCCGCTTCGACCATGTGCTGGGCCTGGCCAAGGAGTTCAATGCGCGCGCGGCGATCTTCCTGCAGCAGAAGTTCTGCGATCCGCACGAGGGCGACTACCCTGACCTGAAGGCGCACCTTGAGAGCAACGGTATCCCGACGCTGTTCCTGGAATTCGACATTACCAATCCGATCGGCCCCTTCCGCATCCGTATCGAGGCATTCCTCGAGACGATGAGCGACGAAGAGCTGTTCTAGACCAAGGGGGAAACAGATGAATGCACCGAACAAGTATCCGACCGAATCCCTCAAGCTGTGGGGCAAGGCCAAGCAACTGCGCGAGCAGTACTACCAGAACTACGCGCGCGCCAAGGACAACGGCGGCCTGCGCTGGTCGGGCTCGGCCTGGGCGCTGGATGCCCTGCCGGCCGGCCTTGGCGATGACGTCTATTCGCTGACCGGCGAGCCCTACGCGGCGGCCGTCGCCCACGACAAGAAGTTCGCCAAGGAATGCATGGACGCCGCCGAGTCGGTGGGCTTTGCCCGCGATCTGTGTTCCTACATGCGTATCTACTGGGGCGGCATGCACCTCGACAAGTACCTGTATGGCGGCAAGTTCCCCAAGCCCGACTTCATTTTCCAGACGCAGATCTGCTGCTCGCACTCCAAGTGGTACCAGCACGTCGCCAAGGAAGAGCAGGTGCCGCAGTTCTACGTCGATGTCGGCGTCGGTCCCTACAAGGACATGAACGCAGCGCGCCTCGACTACGTCACCAACCAGTTGCACGACAGCATCGAGTTCATGGAGAAGGCCACGGGCCGCAAGTTCGACGATGAGAAGTTCATCAAGGCGGTCAAGAACGAAATGCGCTCGACCAGCCGCTGGGCGGATATCTGCGCCCTGAACAAGGTCAAGCCGGCGCCGCTCGACGAGAAGACCATGTACTCGCTCTACGTGCTGGCCACGCTGTCGAAGTCATCGCAATGGTGTGCCGACTTCTACGACGAGCTCTACGACGAGGTCAAGGATCGCGTCGCGCGCGGCATCGCCGCCGTGCCGAACGAGAAGTGCCGCATGATGTCGGACACGCAGCCGCCCTGGTCCTTCCTCAAGATCTTCCGCTACCTCGAAACCTACGGCGCGGTGTCGATCGGATCCTTGTACACCTTCGCCCTCGAAGGCATCTGGGAAGACAAGCCGGACGGCAGCTGGGGCGGGCGTTCCCTGCCCTGGGAAAACGGTGTCGAAATGAACGACCGCGACACGGTGCTGCGCCTCTACGCCGACTGGAATCTGTCCAAGCCGCAGTGGCAGCACTTCTTCGATCCGCGCCTGAAGACCGCAATGATGCTGCGCATCATCAAGGAATGGCAGGTCGACGGCGTCATGCTGCACCTGAATCGCGGCTGCGAAGGCCTCAGCCTGGGCATCATGGAAAACCGCGGCGGCATCGCCAAGGCCGGCGTGCCGATCATGACCTTCGAAGGCAACATGGGTGACGAGCGCGAGTTCGACGAAGTGCGCACCCAGGCACGGGTCGACGCCTTCATGGAACAGCTCGGTCTGCGTCGCCAGGCTGCCTGATCTAATCGAAAGCAAAAGGAGGAATTACGATGATTACCGCTGGAATCGATATGGGCTCGCGCAGCATCAAGGTGGTGCTGCTTGAGGAACTCAACGTGGACGGTGCGCCGCAACTCAAGTACGGCGTGAAGAAGGTGCACATCATGATGCCGGGCGACCTGGATCAGGACGTGGCGGCCGACAAGGCCTACGACGAGGCCCTGGCCGCCGCCGGGCTCAAGCGTGACGACGTGAAGGTGGTGTTCGCCACCGGCGCCGGACGCAAGCAGGTGGGTTTCGCCACCGAAGGCATCACGGAAATGACCGCCGGCGCCAAGGGTGCGGTATACATGTACCCGCAGGCGCGCACCGTGGTCGATGTCGGCGCCGAGGAAGGTCGCGGCATGAAGACCGACGGCGAAGGTCGCGCGATCGACTTTGCCGGCAACGAGAAATGTGCAGCCGGCGCCGGTTCCTTCGCCGAAGCCATGTCGCGGGCGTTGCAAATGACGCTCAAGGAATTCGGCGAAGCCAGTCTGCAGTCCGACAAGTCGATTCCGATGAACGCCCAATGCACGGTGTTCGCCGAGTCCGAAGTGGTATCGCTGATCCATTCCTCGACGCCAAAGAACGACATCGCCAAGGCCGTGCTCGATGCCGTCGCCAGCCGCGTCTGCGCCATGGTGCGCCGTGTCGGCATCGAAGGTGAAGTGGTCCTGATCGGCGGCATGGTGCATAACGCCGGCTTCGTCCAGTCGCTGAAGGTGGCGATGGGCGTCGATCAGATTTCCCTGCCCGACATGCCGGAGTACATCAGTGCGCTGGGTTGCGCCCTGATTGCTGCCGATCGTCAGCACTGATGAAACCCCACGGATAAGGAGCGAAAAGATGAATGCAGAAGTGACAGCAGCCCCCGCGGTTGCCGAAACGGTCCCGGAGAAGAAGGAATTCTGGCGTTGGCAGGAAAACACCTGGGTCGATGAGACCAAGGACTGGAAGACGGCCAAGATCATCACCTGCGGTATCGACGTCGGTTCGGTATCGTCGCAGGCGGTGCTCGTGGTCGACGGCGAACTCTACGGCTTCAACAGCATGCGCACCGGCAACAACTCGCCGGATTCCGCCACCAACGCGCTGCAAGGCGTGATGGACAAGTGCGGCATGAAGCTCGAAGACATCCACTATGTCGTCGGCACCGGCTACGGCCGGGTCAACGTGCCCTTCGCCCACAAGGCGATCACGGAAATTGCCTGTCATGCCCGCGGCGCCAACTACATGGGCGGCAACGGCGTGCGCACCATTCTCGACATGGGCGGCCAGGACTGCAAGGCCATCCACTGCGACGAAAAAGGCAAGGTCACCAACTTTCTGATGAACGACAAGTGCGCCGCCGGTACCGGGCGCGGCATGGAAGTCATCTCCGACCTGATGCAGATCCCGATCGCCGAACTCGGTCCGCGTTCCTTCGACGTCGACGTCGAGCCGGCCGCCGTATCGTCGGTCTGCGTGGTGTTCGCCAAGTCCGAGGCGCTCGGCCTGCTCAAGGCCGGCTACACCAAGAACAAGGTGATCGCGGCGTATTGCCAGGCCATGGCCGAGCGCGTAGTGTCGCTGCTCGAGCGGATCGGCGTCGAGGAAGGCTTCTTCATCACCGGCGGCATCGCCAAGAACCCCGGCGTCGTCAAGCGCATCGAGAAGCTGCTCGGCATCAAGGCAATGGAGACCAAGGTGGACAGCCAGATTGCCGGCGCCCTCGGTGCCGCGCTGTTCGGCTACACGCTGATGGCGAAAAAAGCCGCCGGCTGATAGCCTCTGGCGACGACCGGCATCTGTCGGTCGTCGCGGAACCTGACCAGAAGGGAAGAACCATGATCGCCAACTACGGTTACAAGGACGGTTCGGGTGAGTACTACATCAGCATCGACACCGACAAGTGCATCGGTTGCGCCGCCGAGCGCGCCTGCCTGACCGCGTGTCCGAAGCAGATGTTCGAAATCATCACCGATGATTACGACGACGAAGTGGCCTGGATCAAGAAGCCAAACTGCCGCACCCTGTCTTACGATTGCGCCGATTGCAAGCCTTCGGGCGGCTACACCAGCCTGCCCTGCATCACGGCCTGCACGCCGGGTGCGATCAAGCATTCGTGGTGATGGAGGTGATTCCCATGGCTGAAACACCAAGGCGTGTCATACCGATCGCGCAGTCCAAGGCGGTCAGCCCAGAGGAGGCTTTGCTCAAGGACGGCTGGGTGCGCCAGACCATCATCGGCGAGCCGCGCCTGTCCGAGATCGTGCAGAACTACAAGGCCATGGGCTTCGAAGTTCATGTCGAGGAGTTCAAGACCGAGGGCGACAGCGGATGCAACACCTGTTTCGACGCGGGTCAGGGAATGGGCTTCATGTACGGCACGGTCTATGTGCGCAAGCGCAGCGAACCGGCCGGCGAAGACGAATTGTTCTAAGAATTGACGGCGCCCGTGGCGCTGCCGACACCACAAGGAGGAAAGAAATGGCTGAGCAGAAACGAATCATGCGTGTGTTGCGCCAAGGGGACCTGGACGCCATCGTGGCCATCGACGCATTCGCTTCGAAGGAACCGCGACAGGAATACTACGAGCGCAAGATTGCCGGCATCCTGAACAAGAATGCCAACATCAATACCTCGATCGTCTGCGAAATCGACGGCAAGGTGGTCGGCTTCGTCATGGGCTACGTGTTCTTCGGCGAGTTCGGCATTACCGATGCGACCGCGACCATCGACACTCTGGGCGTGCATCCGGATTTTCGCAAGCACGGCGTCGCCGCCGAGATGCTCGATACCTTCATGATGAACATGAAGGCGGCCGGTGTGAAGAAGGTGTACACGCTGGTTAACTGGGACGACTTCGCTCTCGAAAAGTTCTTTACGGCAAACAAGTTCGTGCCGTCGAAGCGCATCAATTACGAGTGCGTGCTTCCCTGAGAGCCTGACGGCACTCCGACGGGTCATGTGGATCGATACCCATTGTCATACCAAGCATTCCTATGACAACTGGCTTGAACCGCTTGATCTGATCCGGCGCGCCAAGGCCCTCGGACTCGACGGCGTGTGCATCACCGAGCACTATTCCTACGAGGCCTCGGAGCCGGTCGAACGCATCGGCCGCGAGGAGGGCCTGCTGGTCCTGCGCGGCGTCGAAATCGCCACCGACCGGGGTCACCTGCTGGCCTACGGCGTTGTCGATGACGGCTGGAACATCTGGAACCGCGACAGCTATCTGCCGCTGGAGGAAGTGATAGCACACATCAACGACCTCGGCGGCGTTTGTGCGCCGGCCCATCCGTTTCGCAATGTCGGGCTTTCCAGCCTGATGGAAGGGTTGCTGGAGCTGAGGGATATTGCCGCCGTCGAGTCGCACAACGGCGTCAATGCCGAAAGCGACAACGACCTGGCGATCCGGGCCAGCGCACATCTGGGCCTGCCGACGCTGGGCGGCAGCGATTGCCACAAGGTGATGGCGGTAGGGCGTTGCGCGACGGAGTTTTCGCAGCCGGTAACGGATATGACGAGTTTCATCGCCGCGGTAAAGGCCGGCGCCTGTCGCGGCGCCTACTACCCGCCCTACCAGGCGGCCTGAGCGCAGCAGTTTGAAATGCCAGCGCGGGGCCGGTGGTGGCCGCGCGAGCCAGTCGAAAGACGCATCGAGGAGGAACACATGCAGGCCGTACAGACGTCCGAGATCAGGTGGTACAAGACCCGCCAGGCGCCCGCTGCCGGCGCTTACGCTGGTGATGCCGCGGCGATGGTCAGTCTCACCATAGACGGCAAGGCGGTCGAGGCGCCCGCGGGCGTCTCGCTGCTGTCCGCGGCGAGCGCCGCCGGTATTTACATTCCGGCGCTCTGTGCTCATCCCGATCTGCCGCCCAGCGCCCAGCGCGGCGGCGAGTCCAGCGGCTGCAACCTCTGCGTGGTCGAAATCGCCGGCATGAGCGGCATGCGCACCTCCTGCTCGATTGCGGTCGAGGCGGGCATGGTCGTCACCACCACGTCTCCTGCGATCGAAAAGCTGCGCAAGGAGGGCATCGCCAAGACCCTCGGCACGCATCCGCACGTCTGCCTGACCTGTCCCCAGCGCGACGGCTGCAGCCGCACCACCTGCTCCTTCGGCAACCCGGTCGAGCAGCGCTGCTGCTCGATCTTCAACAGTTGCGAGCTGCGCAAGGTGGCCGACCACATCGGCATTCCGCCGACGACGCCGAATTACAAGCACGTGCAGTTGCCGGTGATCAAGAACGAACCCTTCTACGACCGCGACTACAATCTCTGCATCGACTGCCGGCGCTGCCTGGTGGCCTGCAACGATGTGCGCGGCGTCGGCTGCCTGGAGGTCAAGAACACCGACGGTCGCACCTGGGTCGGCACCATCGCCGACACGCTGCTCGAATCCGGCTGCAAGTTCTGCAGCGCCTGCGTCACCGTGTGCCCGACCGGCGCGCTGATGGATCGCACCCTGGACGTCGCCCGCGTCGAGGAAACGCAAGTTCCCTGCAAGGCCACCTGTCCGGCCGGCATCGACGTGCCGCGCTACGTGCAACTGGTGGGCCTCGGCAGGTACGGCGAGGCCGTCGCCGTGGTGCGCGAAAAACTGCCCTTCCCGGGCATACTCGGCCGCGCCTGCTTCAGCCCCTGCGAAACCGCCTGCCGGCGCAAGGACCTCGACGATCCGCTGTCGATCCGCAGCCTCAAGCGCATCGCGGCCGACAACGATACCGGCCTGTGGCGCCAGCATTCGATCCAGTTGCCGCCTTCGGGCAAGAAGGCCGCGGTGGTCGGTGCCGGACCCGGCGGACTTACCGCTGCCTACTATCTGGCCAAGAAGGGCCACGCCGTCACCGTGTTCGATGCCCTGCCGGCCGCCGGCGGCATGGTCCGCTACGGCATTCCCTCGTATCGCGTGCCGCTGGAAGTGATCGACCAGGAAGTGGCGGAAGTCGAAAAGCTCGGCGTGGAATTCCGCTTCAACACCCGCATCGAGAACATCGACGAACTGCTGGCGCAGGGCTTCGATACCGTCTTCCTCGCCATCGGCGCGCAGAACGGCGATGCGCTCGGCATCCCCGGCGACAATCTGCCCAATGTGATCGACAGTCCGACCTTCCTGCGCGCCGCGACCACGGGCAAGGTCGGTAAAGTTGGCGCTGGCGACGCGGCGATCGTGATCGGCAAACGCGTCGCGGTGATCGGCGGCGGCAACGTCGCCACCGACAATGCCCGTTCGGCGCGGCGCCTGGGCGCCGAAGTGGTGGACATGGTCTATCGCCGCACCCGCGAGGAAATGCCGGCGCGCGACGATGAGGTCCAGGGCTGTCTGGAAGAAAAGGTGAACCTGCGTTTCCTGCTGGCACCGAAGAAAATCGAGCTCAACGACGGCGGCAGCTCGCGCCTGAAGATCACCTACGTCAGGATGGAACTCGGCGCACCCGATGCCTCCGGGCGCCGGCGCCCGATGGAGATTGCCGGCAGCGAGTTCACCGAGGATGTCGACCTGGTGATCGGCGCCATCGGCCAGCGGCCCGAGGAGTTTCCTGCCTACGCCGTGCAGGTGTCGAAAAACGGCCGCGTCCAGGTGCGCGAGGACAGCATGCTGACCAGCCGTCCCGGCGTCTATGCCGGCGGCGACTGCGTACTCGGCCCCTCGTCGCTGATCGAGTCGGTGGCCCAGGGCCGCAAGGCTGCTGCGGCGATGGACGCCTATCTCGGCGGCGACGGCAATATCGAGGAAACGCTGCTGCCCGACTGGGATACCGATCCTTATATCGGCCGCGAGGAAGGCTTCAATACCAGGAAGCGCCTGCATCCGATATTCATCGATCCGGAACAGCGCAACAACTGGAACGAGGTCGAGCTCGGCTTCGATGAAGCCACCGCCCGCGCCGAGGCCCTGCGTTGTCTCAAGTGCAACCTCGCGGCGAAGATCGAGGACATGGTGCTGCCGCCGGAAGCCTGGCTGGAACTCAATGCCGAGAACGTGGCCGCCGTGCAGACGGAATCCGGTGTCTATCAGTTGCTCGACGCCGACAAGAAGGTGCTGCTGATCAAGGGCGTCGAGAACCTGCGCGAAGGCCTCGAAGAGATGCTCGACAAGGCCGACATCGCCAAATACTTCGTCTGGGAAGATGCACCCTTCTTCAGCCAGCGCGAAAACCAGCTGGTGCAGGCCTACATGCAGCAATACGGCGGCATGCCGCCGGGCGTCGGCGCGGACGAAATGGATGATCTTTTCTGATCGACCGGCGACAGAAATTCAACAAGAACCCGACAGCTAAGGACGACATACATGGCAGATTTCAAGTTCATCTCCTACGAGGATCAGGGCGAAACGCTGCGCCTGGCCATCAACCGGCCGCCCTACAACGTGCTCGACATCGCCACCATGGAGGAGATGAATGCCGCGCTCGACCTGGCGATGGAAAACACCACGGCAAAAGTCCTGGTGATCACCGGCAACGGCGACAAGACCTTCTCCTCCGGCGTCGACGTGGTCGATCACACGCCGGACAAGGTGGTGAAGATGATCGAAGTGTTCCACGGCATCCTCAAGCGCCTGATGCAGGTCTCGATACCCACCGTGGCGGCCGTGAACGGCGCGGCGCTGGGCGGCGGCTGCGAACTGGCGATTGCCTGCGACATGGTGGTGGCCTCGGAAAGCGCCAAGCTTGGCCAGCCCGAAATCAAGCTCGGCGTGTTCCCGCCGATCGCCGCGATCCTGCTGCCGCGCCAGATCCCGATGACCAAGGTGATGGAACTGCTGCTCGGCGGCGGCATCATCGATGCCAAAGAGGCGCACCGCCTCGGCCTGGTGAACACCGTGTTTTCGAAGGAGAGCTTTGCCGACGATACGGCGAAATTTCTCCAGCAGTTCACCTCGCTTTCGCGCGTGGCGCTGATCCATACCAAGAAGGCGGTCAAGGAAGCGGCGACGCGGCCCTTCTACGAGGCCCTGTTCCATATCGAACAGCATTACCTCAAGGACCTGATGGCGACCGAGGATGCCAAGGAAGGTTTGAACTCCTTCATCGAGAAGCGCAAGCCGGTCTGGAAGAACAAGTAATTCAATCAGGGGAAAAAGCATGATTCCGAGCACCATCCAGACGTGGCAGATGACCGAACCGGGCAAGCTGCTGCGCACCGAAATTCCGATGCCCGAACTGCAGGCCGGCGAAGCCCTGGTCGAGATCCGCGGTTGCGGCGTCTGCCATACCGACCTGTCGTATTTCTACATGGGTGTGCCGACCGTGCACAAGGGACCGCTGTCCCTCGGCCACGAGATTTCCGGCGTGGTGGTGGCCGGCGATGCGCGCGTGCTGGGCAAGGAAGTCATCATTCCGGCGGTACTGCCCTGCAACAAGTGCGAGCTGTGCAAAACCGGCCGCGGCAACCGTTGTCTGGCGCAGAAGATGCCCGGCAACTCGATGGGCATCTACGGCGGCTACTCCAGCCACATTCCGGTGCCGGCCGAGGACCTCTGCATCGTCGGCAATCGCGGCAAGATCCCGCTGGAACATCTGTCGGTGATCGCCGACGCTGTGACCACGCCCTACCAGGCCGCCAAGCGCGCGCGCTTGCAGGCCGGCGACCGCGTCATCATCATCGGTGCCGCCGGCGGCGTCGGCAGCTTCATGACCCAGGTGGCCAAGGGCATGGGCGCGGCGGCCGTGATCGGCATCGACATCAACGAGGAAAAGCTCGAGTTCATGAAGGGCTACGGCGCCGACTTCACGATCAACCCGAAGGGCAAGAGCGCCAAGGAAGTCAAGGAACTGTTCAAGGGCTACTGCAAGGAGCAGGGCCTGCCGGCCAACTACGGCTGGAAGATCTTCGAGGTTACCGGCAGCAAGCCGGGGCAGGAACTCGCACTGTCCCTGCTGTCCTTTACCGGCACGCTGATCGTGGTCGGCTACGGCAGCGACGAGACCTCCTACATGCTGTCCAAGCTGATGGCCTTCGACGCCGAACTGATCGGCACCTGGGGCTGCCTGCCCGAGTACTACCCGAAGGTGCTGGAGATGTGCGTCGATGGCCGCATCGTGCTCGAACCTTTCGTCGAGACGCGGCCCATGAGCCAGATCGGGCAGGTGTTCGACGAGGCACATCACGGCAAGCTCAAGCGGCGCGTGATCCTGACCCCGGATTTCTGAAGCGAATTTCCACACATACGCAGTACCCACCGAATTCAAAGAGGAGAACTACCATGGCATTGGAATGGCTACGCAGGGAAAACGATCTCAAGGATCACCAGCTCATCGACAACAGCCACTTCGGCACCGCATCGCCCAGCGATGCGCCGACGGTGATCTACGAAGAGCGTCCGGTGCTGGACGACAAGGGTGCCGCGGTGTCCGGCCTGTTCTCGGCCTGGATCTGGCTCAACAATCCGAGCCAGTACAACTCCTACACCACCGATATGGTCAAGGGCGTCATCGCCGGCATGCAGCGCGCATCGAGCGATCGCAAGATCGTCGCCGTGGTGTTCACCGGTGTGGGCGACAAGGCGTTCTGTACCGGCGGCAATACCGCCGAGTACGCTTCCTACTACTCCAAGCGCCCCAATGAATACGGCGAGTACATGGACCTGTTCAACGCCATGGTCGACGGCATCCTGAACTGCAAGAAGCCGGTGATCTGCCGAGTCAATGGCATGCGCGTCGCCGGCGGCCAGGAAATCGGCATGGCAACGGACATCACCGTGACTTCCGACCTCGCCGTGTTCGGCCAGGCCGGGCCCAAGCACGGCTCGGCGCCGGTCGGCGGCTCGACCGACTTCCTGCCCTGGTTCCTCTCGATGGAAGATGCGATGTACAACTGCATCTCCTGCGAAACCTGGAGCGCTTACAAGATGAAGTCCAAGGGCCTCGTCACCAAGGCGGTGCCGGTGCTGAAGAAGGACGGCCAGTGGGTGCGCAACCCGCTGGTGCGCACCGACACCTATGTCGATGACGGCGAGATCGTCTATGGCGAAGCTGTGGCCGCCGACCAGATTCCCGCCGCCAAGGCGCTGATCGCTGAATGCAAGACCGATTTCGAACTGCTCGATGCCGAGTGCAATCGCCTGGTGTGGAAGTTCGCCAACCTGTTCCCCAACTGCCTGATCAATTCGATCGACGGCATCCGCGGCAAGAAGAAGTTCTTCTGGGACCAGATGAAGCTGCCCAATCGCCATTGGCTGGCCGCCAACATGAACCACGAAGCCTGGCTCGGCTTCAATGCCTTCGACGCCAAGAAGCCGACCGGCAAGGACGTCATCGACTTCATCAAGTTCCGCCAATTGGTGGCCGAAGGCGCGCTGTTCGACGACAAGTTCGCCGAACAGGTGCTGGCCAAGCCGAAGGGCTGAGTGCGTAAGGCGTTTAATCCGCAGATTTGCGCAGATTGACGCAGATTAAAGAAGAGCTTGTTGAGCGAGCTGTCCATCTGCGTAAATCTGCGTAATCTGCGGACCAAGCTTTTAAACAGGCAACTCCAATAGAGGCAAAGGCATGCAACTGAAAGACAGGGTAGCGATAGTCACCGGCGCCGGACAGGGCATCGGCGCGTCGGTGGCGGCGGCCTACGCCCGCGAGGGCGCCAGGGTCGCGGTGGTCGACATGAACGGCGAAGCTGCGGAAAAGGTCGCCGCAGCAATAGTTGGCGCTGGCGGCACGGCGATCGGCATTGCCTGCGACGTCGCCGATCGCGCCCAGGTCGAGGCGGCCGCGGTCCGGGTCAATGCCGCCTGGGGGCGCATCGACATCCTGGTGAACAATGCCGGCATCACGCGCACGGCGATGCTCAACAAGATGACGATCGAGCAGTGGAACCAGGTAATAGGCGTGCATCTGACCGGCGCCTTCAACTGCCTGCAGGCGGTGGTCGGCGGCATGATCGAGCGCCAGTACGGCCGTATAATTTACGTCACCTCTGCCGCCGGAGTGCTGGGCACCATAGGCCAGATCAACTACAGCGCGGCGAAGGCAGGAATTCTCGGCATGACCAAGAGCACGGCGAAGGAACTGGCGCGCTACAACATCACGGCCAATGCCATCGCACCAGGTGCCGCGACGCCGATGACGGAAGTGATTCGTACCGATGATCGTTTCAAGGAGAAGTATCTGGACCGTATTCCCCTGGGTCGCTGGGCCGAGCCAGAGGAGATTGCACCGGTGTTCATCTTCTTCGCCTCGGATGCTTCGGCCTACGTTACGGGACAGATACTCGCCGCCGACGGCGGCATGACAATTCATTGAAGGAAAACACATGAGCAGCCAACCGAGATTCAACTGGGAAGATCCTCTGCTGATGGACCAGCAGCTGACCGACGACGAGCGCATGGTGCGCGACACCGCTGCCGCATATTCGCAGGACAAGCTGGCGCCGCGCGTGTTGGAAGCCTTCCGCAACGAGCAAACCGATCCGGCGATCTTCCGCGAGATGGGCGAACTCGGCCTGCTCGGCACCACCATTCCCGAGGAATACGGCGGCGCCGGCATGAACTATGTCTGCTACGGCTTGGCCGCGCGCGAAGTCGAGCGCGTCGATTCCGGCTACCGCTCGATGATGAGCGTGCAAAGCTCGCTGGTCATGGTGCCGATCAACGAGTTCGGCAACGAGGCGACCAAGCAGAAATACCTGCCGAAGCTGGCCACCGGCGAGCTGATCGGCTGCTTCGGCTTGACCGAGCCGAACCACGGCTCCGACCCCGGCAGCATGATCACGCGCGCCCGCGCCGTCGATGGCGGCTACCGCATTTCCGGCTCCAAGATGTGGATCACCAACAGCCCGATCGCCGACGTCTTCGTGGTCTGGGCCAAGGACGACGGCGGCCAGATCCGCGGCTTCGTGCTGGAGAAGGGCTGGAAGGGTTTGTCCGCACCGGCGATTCACGGCAAGGTCGGCCTGCGCGCCTCGATCACCGGCGAGATCGTGATGGACGAAGTCTTCTGTCCCGAGGAAAACGCCTTCCCGGATGTGCGCGGCCTCAAGGGCCCGTTCACCTGCCTCAACTCGGCACGCTTCGGCATCGCCTGGGGCGCGCTGGGCGCCGCCGAATACTGCTGGCATGCGGCACGCCAGTACACGCTGGACCGCAAGCAGTTCGGCCGGCCGCTGGCCGCCAACCAGTTGATCCAGTTGAAGCTGGCCAACATGCAGACCGAGATCACCATGGCCCTGCAAGGCTGCCTGCGCCTGGGTCGGATGAAGGACGAGGGCACCGCGGCAGTCGAGATCACCTCGATCATGAAGCGCAATTCCTGCGGCAAGTCGCTGGACATCGCGCGCATGGCGCGGGACATGCTCGGCGGCAACGGCATCTCCGACGAGTTCGGCGTGATTCGCCACGTGGTCAATCTGGAAGTGGTCAATACCTACGAAGGCACGCACGATATTCATGCGCTGATCCTGGGCCGGGCGCAGACCGGCATACAGGCATTCAGCTCATAGACCGGCAGCAAATGCATGGAGAATTGATCTACCGAGTTTGAATAGCCAGCCCGCCAGGGAGCGGAGGAGGAGACTGTCATGCCAGAACTGAGCACTGCCGATCACGGCACATCGCCGCCGCGGGTCAGCATTCCGCGCGCGTACAACGCAGCCTACGATCTGATCGAAAGGAATCTGCGCGCCGGCCGAGCCGGCAAGACAGCCTTCATCGACGATCAGGGCAGCTATTCCTACGGCGAACTGGCCGCGCGGGTCAACCGCTTCGGCAACGTGCTGACCGGCATGGGTCTGCAAGCTGAGGATCGCGTGATGCTGTGCCTGCTCGACACCATCGATTTTCCCACGGCCTTTCTCGGCAGCATCCAGGCCGGCATCGTGCCGATCGCCGCCAACACCCTGCTGACCACCGCCGACTACGACTTCATGCTCGGCGATTCGCGGGCCAAGGCGCTGGTGGTTTCGGAAGCGCTGTGGCCGCAGTTTGCGCCCATCGTCGCCAAGCATCCGACACTCAGGCAGGTCGTGGTCTCCGGCAAGGACGGCAAGGGCCATCAGTGTCTGGACGATTTGATGAAGGACGCCAGCACGAACTTCGCACCGGCGCCGACCACCTGCGACGACTTCTGTTTCTGGCTTTATTCCTCGGGCTCGACCGGAACGCCGAAGGGCACCGTGCACCTGCATTCGCACCTGATCCAGACCGCCGAACTCTATGGCAAGGCGGTGCTGGGGATACGCGAGACCGACCTGGTGTTTTCAGCGGCCAAGCTGTTCTTCGCCTATGGCCTGGGCAACGGGCTCACCTTCCCGCTCTCGGTCGGCGCAACCGCCATACTCATGGCCGAGCGTCCCACGCCGCAGGCGGTGTTTCAGCGCCTGCGCCAGCATCAGCCGTCGATTTTCTACGGCGTGCCGACGCTCTATGGCGCCTTGCTGGCCAGCGCGGAAATGCTCACGCGCGCGGAAGTGCCGCGCCTGCGCGCCTGTACTTCAGCCGGCGAAGCGCTGCCTGCCGACATCGGCCGGCGCTGGACCGAGCAGCTTGGCGTGGAGATTCTCGACGGCATCGGCTCCACCGAGATGCTGCATATTTTCCTCTCCAACCGTGCCGGCGAAGTGCGCTACGGCACCACCGGCAAGCCGGTTCCCGGCTATGCCGTGCGCCTGGTCGGCGAGGACGGCAATGTGGTGGCGCCCGGCGAGATCGGCGAACTGCAGATCAACGGTCCGAGTTCGGCGGTCATGTACTGGAACAGCCGCGAAAAATCGCGCCATACCTTCATGGGTGACTGGACCCGTAGCGGCGACAAGTACATCGAATCCGCCGACGGCTACTTCCAATACTGCGGTCGTTCCGACGACATGCTGAAAGTTTCCGGCATCTACGTCTCGCCCTTCGAAGTCGAGGGCGCGCTGATGACCCACGAGTCCATCCTCGAAGCCGCGGTGGTGGCGCATGCCGATACCGATGAATTGATCAAGCCCAAGGCCTACATCGTGCTCAAGGCCGGAGTCGAGCCGTCGGATGAACTCAAGAACGCCCTGAAGCTGCACGTCAAGGAAAAGCTGGCGCCCTACAAATATCCGCGCTGGATAGAGTTCGTCGCCGAATTGCCGAAGACGGCAACGGGAAAGATACAGCGCTTCAAGCTGCGCTGAGGCGGCGGAATCGAAGCTTGACGTGTCAATTGGCTTGACGCGCCAGCAGGGAAGTGTTGTGATTGCAGGCCGAAAACCGCATGGGGCGCGAATGCCTTTGCGCCTGTCAAAAAACATTGAGTGAGGAGAATCACAATGCAAAAAAAATCGACCTATGATCGCCGCGGATTTTTGCTCGGCAGCACGGCCATCGCCGGTGCGACGGCGGCCGGCGCGCTGTTGCCGGCCGGCACCGCGCTGGCCCAGCAGGGAAAACTGAAAGTTGGCCTGATGCTGCCCTACACCGGCACTTATGCCCAGCTCGGCGTCGCCATCACCAACGGCTTCAAGCTGGCGATCGAGGAGCGCGGCGGCAAGCTCGGCGGACGCGAGATCGAGTACTTCACCGTGGATGACGAATCGAATCCGGCCAAGGCGCCGGAGAACGTCAACAAGCTGGTGCAGCGCGACAAGGTCGATGTGGTCATCGGCACGGTGCATTCGGGCGTGGTCATGGGCATGGCCAAAGTGTTGAAGGAGTCCGGCACGCTGTGGATCAATCCCAACGGCGGCGCCGGCGCCATGACCGGTGCCGCCTGCGCGCCCAACTTCTTCCGCACCTCCTTCTCCAACTGGCAAACCACGCACGCGCTGGGCAAGGTGCTCAAAGCCAAGGGCCACAAGAATGCCGTGTTCATCACCTGGAAATACGCCGCAGGCGAGGAGATGATGGAAGGCTTCAAGGAAGGCTTCGAGAAGGAGGGCGGCAAACTGACCAAGGAACTCTACGTGCCCTTCCCGCAGGTCGAGTTCCAGGCCCTGCTGACCGAAATCGCCAGCATCAAGCCCGATGCCGTGGTGGCCTTTTTCGCCGGTGGCGGTGCGGCCAAGTTCCTCAAGGACTACCAGGCGGCCGGCCTCAAGGGCAAGATCCCGCTCTACGGTTCGGGCTTCCTCACCGACGGCGTGCTGGATGCCGTGGGCGACGCCGGCGAAGGCGTGGAGACCACGCTGCACTATGCCGACGGCCTCGACACCAAGAAGGACAAGGCCTTCCGCCTGGCCTATGCCAAGGCCTTCAAGCTGCAACCCGACGTCTATGCGGTGCAGGGCTATGACGCCGGCCAGTTGCTGGCTGCGGGCCTCGACGGGGTCAAGGGCAATGTCGCCAACAAGGTGGGCGTGATCAAGGCCATGGAAGCGGCCAAGATCGACAGCCCGCGCGGTACCTGGACACTGTCCAAGGCGCACAACCCCGTGCAGGACATGTACCTGCGCAAGGTGGTCGGCAAGGAAAACAAGGTGCAGGGCGTGGCCTGGAAGGCGCTGGCTGATCCGGCACGCGGCTGCAAGGCGTAGTTTCGATGCTCTAACCATGACGGCGACAGGCGACTGTCGCCGTTTCATTTCCTGACCCAGTATTCCCGACCCAGTGTTTCCGACCCAATGGACTTTGCCTTTTTCCTGATCCAGTTGCTCAACGGCCTGCAATACGGCCTGTTGCTGTTCCTGGTCGCCAGCGGACTGACGCTGGTGTTCGGCATCATGGGCATCATCAACCTGGCGCACGGCAGCTTCTACATGGTCGGCGCCTATCTGGCCTGGTCGCTGTCCTCCATGACCGACAGCCTGGTCGCCGCCATCCTGCTCGCCGTACCGCTGACCGTGATACTCGGCATGGCGCTGGAACGCCTGCTGTTCCGTCATCTGTACCAGCGCGACCACCTCTATCAGGTGCTGCTGACATATGGCCTGATCCTGGTCTTCGAGGAACTGCGCAGCATCATCTGGGGTGACGACGTGCATGGCGTCGCGGTGCCGGCGCTGCTCAACGCATCGATCCCGCTGACCGACAACCTGTCCTACCCGGTCTATCGCCTGGCCATCTCGGGCGTCTGCATGCTGCTCGCGGCGGGACTGTATTTCCTGATCCAGAAGACCCGGCTGGGCATGATGATCCGCGCCGGTGCCAGCAATCGCGACATGGTGCAGTCGCTGGGCATCGACATCAAGCTGATTTACACCCTGGTGTTCGCGCTGGGCGTCGCGCTGGCGGCCTTCGCCGGCATGATCAACGCGCCGCTGTCGTCGGTTACGCCCAACATGGGCAGCCAGGTGCTGATCATCTGCTTCGTGGTCGTGGTCATCGGCGGCATCGGCTCGGTCAAGGGCGCCATGGCGGCTTCGCTGATGATTGGCCTGGCCGAGACCTTCGGTCAGGTGCTGGTGCCCGAGGTGGCCGGCATGATCGTCTATGTGCTGATGGCCATCGTCCTGGTATGGCGGCCGGAAGGCCTGTTCGGCAAGGCCTAGATGAACAACCTCCACGCTCGCTTCGCTTCGCTGCCGCCCGAGGGGGCGCAGGCCTTCCTTGGGGCGGCCCGGCGGGAGACCATATGAACTCCCGCCTGACAAAATTTCTGCCCTGGCTGGTAGTCGGCCTGCTCGCGCTGTTTCCGCTGATGGAGAGCACCTTCTACCTGCAGTTGCTGACCAAGGTGCTGATCATGGCCATCTTCGCCATGAGCCTCGACCTGCTGGTCGGCTACACAGGGCTGGTCAGCTTCGGCCACGCCGCCTACTTTGGTCTGGCCGGCTATGCGCTTGCCTTGCTGGCGCCGAAGTACGAGACGGTTAGCCTGTGGTGGTCCTTTCCCGCGTCGATCGCCATCTGCGCGCTGTTCGCGCTGATCACCGGCATGCTGGTGCTGCGCACGCGCGGTATCTACTTCATCATGGTCACGCTGGCCTTCGCCCAGATGCTGTTCTTCGTCTTTCACGACACCAAGCTCGGCGGCGGCTCCGACGGCATCTATATCTATGCCAAGCCGACCATGAAGCTGGGTGAGATGGAACTGGTCAACCTGGAGAAGCTGGAACAGTTCTACTGGCTGGTGCTGTTCCTCATGGCGGCGACTTACATGCTGCTGCATCGCGTGCTCGGATCGAGTTTCGGCCGTGCCCTGCTCGGCATCAAGGTCAATGAGCATCGCATGCGTGCGCTGGGTTTCCCGGTGTTCCGCTACCAGTTGGCGAGCTTCACGCTGTCGGGTGCGCTGGCGGGCATTGCCGGCTATCTGGCTGCCGTGCAGTACGGCTTCGTCAATCCCGAAATCCTGTCCTGGCACCAGTCGGGCGCGGTGCTCATGATGGTGATCCTGGGCGGCATGGGCACGCTCCATGGCGCCGTGATCGGCGCCTTTGCCTTCGTTCTGTTGCAGGAGGTGCTGTCGAACCAGGCCTGGTTCGGCATTGCGGCCAAGCACTGGCAACTGGCGATGGGCATGCTGATCATGCTGGTCGCGCTGTACCTGCCGCAGGGCCTGGCTGGCCTGATGCAGAGGTTCGGCAGGAAACCCGTGGCGGAGGCTGCCGATGATTAGTAACGGCCTACCCCCCAGCCCCCTTCCCGAGCAAGGGGGTAACCTCGGCTCGCTGCGCTCACAGGCAGTGACCGGCGCGCCGATCCTGCGCACGCGCGGCCTGACCAAGCGCTTCGGCGGCCTGGTTGCGGTCAGCGATGTTTCGCTCGACCTGCACGTCGGCGAAGTCCATGTCGTGATCGGCCCCAATGGCGCCGGCAAGTCCACGCTGACCAACCTGCTGTCGGGCGATCTGCCGCCGACGGCCGGCGAGGTGATGCTGGAGGGTCGTGACATCGCCGGGCTCAGTTCGGATCAGATCTCGCGCATGGGCGTCGGGCGCAGTTACCAGAAGACCAATATCTTCCTGCCCTTCACGGTGTTCGAGAATGCCCGGCTCGCTGCGCAATCGCGTACGCCGCACGCCCTGCGGGTGTTCAGCCAGGCCGAGGGCTATGCCGAGATCAACCAGCGGGCGCAGGCGGCTCTGGCCGCGGCGGGCCTCGAACACCGTGCCCAACGCATCGCGGCCACCTTGTCGCACGGCGAGCAGCGCCAGCTCGAAATTGCGATGTGCCTGGCCACGCAGCCGCGCGTGCTGCTGCTTGACGAACCGCTGGCCGGCATGGGACCGCACGAATCGCAGCGCATGGTCGAGCTGATCAAGAAGCTCAGCGCCGATCATGCCATCATGCTGATCGAGCACGACATGGACGCCGTGTTCGCGCTGGCGCACCGTTTGACGGTGATGGTCAATGGCGAGGTGCTGGAATCGGGCACGCCCGCGGAGGTGCGCTCCAGCCCGGCGGTGCAACTGGCCTATCTCGGCGGCGAGGAACTGCTGCATGATTGAAACCGTCAACCTATCCGCGGCGCCAGCCTCGGCGGCCGACACGCTGCTCGAAGGCAGCGGCCTGCACACCTTCTACGGCGTCAGCCACATCCTGCACGGCGTCGATTTCGCCGTGCGGCGCGGCGAGACCATCGGCCTCATGGGGCGCAACGGCATGGGCAAGACCACGCTGATCAAGACCCTGCTCGGCCTGGTACGCCCGCGCGAAGGGCAGGTCAGGGTGCGCGGCGTCGACATGACCCAGGCGGCGACCCACGCCATCGCGCGCCGCGGCATTGCCTATGTGCCCGAAGGGCGCGGCATCTTCCCCAATCTGTCGGTGCGTGAAAACCTGGTCATGGCGGCACGCGCGGGTGTCGACGGGCGCCGCGAGTGGGATTTCGACCGTGTCATCCATACCTTTCCGCGCCTGGGCGAACGCCTGTTCAACGGCGGCGCGCAATTGTCGGGCGGCGAACAGCAGATGCTGACCATCGGTCGCGCGCTGATGACCAATCCCGACCTGCTGATACTCGACGAAGCCACCGAAGGCCTGGCACCGCTGATCGCAAGGGAAATCTGGAGCATCATCAAGACCATCCGCGCCTCGGGCATCGCCACCGTGATCGTGGACAAGAATTACGCAGCCGTGATGGGACTGGCGGATCGCAGCATGGTGCTGGTGAAGGGCAGGGTGGTGTTTTCAGGCGAATCCAGCGAACTCTCGGACAATCCCGACCTGATGCATCGTTTCCTCGGAGTCTGAAGCGGTGCACAGCGGTTTCGTCCGGGCCTGCGGCCACAATCTCGAATACCAGTTGATTCCCGCGCACCAGATCAACCGGCCGACCCTGGTGCTGCTGCACGAAGGACTCGGTTCGGTGGCTATGTGGCGCGACTTTCCCGTCCGTCTCGCCGCCGCCACCGGCTGCCGCACCCTGGTCTATTCGCGCTACGGCTACGGCCAGTCCGACATGCTCGAAGAATCCTTCGGCACCGACTTCATGCACCGCGAAGGGCGCGAGGCGCTGCCCGAACTGCTGGCGGAACTCGGCATCGAGCGCCCGCTGCTGGTCGGCCATTCCGATGGCGCCTCGATCGCCCTGCTGCATGCCGGTGACCGCCGCTTCGAGGTGGCCGGGCTGGTGGTCATGGCGCCGCACTGCTTCGTCGAGGACATCTCCATCCGCAGCATCGAGGCCGCCAAGATCGCCTTCGAAACCACCGACCTGCCGGCCAAGCTGGGCAGGTATCACCGCGACGTCCGCCGCACCTTTTACGGCTGGAACGACATCTGGCTGAACCCGGAATTCCGCGCCTGGAACATCGAGGATTGCCTGCCGCACATCCGCTGCCCCATCCTCGCGATCCAGGGTGTCGATGACGAATACGGCACCATGGCGCAGATCGAGGCCATTGCGTCGCAGGCATCGAGTTCGCCCGACGTCGAACTGTTGAAACTGGCCGACTGCCGGCACTCGCCGCACCGCGACCAGACCCTCGCGGTGGTCGAAGCCATCAGCCGTTTCGCCGAACAAACCGGGATTCAGTGAGCTGATTTTTCATCGGCGCGGAGCGGTGGAGATTGACTAGTTTGTTCCTAATGTATACAGTATCCAGTAGCCGCAGCCGCCTACGCCGCAACCCAAACACGAGGAGTAGTACACAGTGACCAAGCCAGGGGAAGCAAAGCTCAATTACCTGTTCCAGCCGGGAAAAATCGGCAGGTTCGAAGTCAAGAACCGGATCAAATACGGCGCCTGCTGCGTCTCCAACTACAACGGTCGCGACGGCACCATCACACCGCGCGAACTGGCGCGGGTGCGCGTCATCGCCGGCACCGGCTGCGGTCTGATCACCAACCAGGGCGCCTATCCCGACCCGCTCGGCGAAGGCAAATCCTACTTCCGCCAGGTTGCGATCCACGACGACAAGTTCCTGCCGCAGTTCGAGATGATCGCGCGCTACATCCACGATGCCGGCGCCATGGCGATGCAGCAGATCCTCCATGCCGGGCGCTACGGCGGCATCGACCTCGGCTACTGCGTGCAGCCTTCGGTGGTGCCGCAAACGCTGCCGCACTTCCGTCCGCCGCGCGAACTGAGCAAGGACCAGATCAAGGTCGTCATCAAGCAGCATGCCGACGCCGCGCAGCGCGCGATCCGCGCCGGCTTCGACGGCACCGAGATCACCAGCTTCATGGGCTACCTGCTGGCCAACTTCAATTCTCCCTTCACCAACCAGCGCACCGACGAATACGGCGGCTCGGTGGAAAATCGCGGCCGCTTCATGCGCGAACTGATCGATGCCATCAAACAGGCCACGCCCGACAATCCGCTTTCCGTGCGCCTCAACGGCGCCGAGTTGATGGACAAATGGGGCGGCAATACCCAGGACGAATCCTTTGAACTCATGCAGCAGGCCGTCGATTGCGGCGTGGACATGATCTCGGTCACCGTGGGCTGGCAGGAAGCGCCGGAATCCTCGTTTGGCCGCGACGTCGAACCGGGCTACTGGAATTTCCTCTCGGAAAAAGCCAAGAAGATGTTCCCCAATGTCCTGGTGGCCTTCGGCAACCGCCTGCCCGACCCGACCATGGCCAACCAGTGCGTCAAGGACAACGTGTTCGACTACTGGGAAGTCTGCCGTCCGCTGCTGGCCGACCCCGAGCTGATCCACAAGGCCGCCGAAGATCGCATGGAAGAAGTCCGTCCCTGCATCGGTTCGCTCAACTGCCTGTCGCGCCTGTTCCGCGACCTGCCTTACACCTGCACCATGAACCCCATGCTGGGCCA
>JACPUD010000072.1 GCA_016192435.1 Rhodocyclales bacterium
TGCACCGGTTATCGCATCAACGGCAGCATTTCGGACATTCTGCCGGTGGGTGCGGATGATCTTGCGTGTTGCGAGCCCATCTACGAGTCGCTGCCGGGCTGGAAGGGCAGTACCGTCGGCGTCAAGACGCTGGACGGATTGCCGACGGAGGCGCAGGCCTACATCCGGCGCATGGAACAGCTTTGCGACGTGCCGGTGGACATGATTTCGACCGGTCCGGATCGCGAAGAGACCATCGTTCTGAGGCATCCCTTCGAATAATAGGGACAGGAAAAAGAAAGGGCCACTGGAGAAAATCCGGCGGCCCTTGCTTTTTTCGTCATCGCATTACATGCTTGGTGCCCAGGAAGGGACTCGAACCCCCACGCCTCGCAGCGCTAGTACCTGAAACTAGTGCGTCTACCAATTCCGCCACCTGGGCAGGCGCGAAACGAGGCGCGAATTCTAAAGGAAAAACCCAGATTGTCAAACAAGTCACTTAGCACCCACAAACTTTCAAGAATTCGTCGGGCCGATCCACAGTTTGAACGGGAAAAAGCGCAGTACGAGCATCCCCTGCCGAGCCGTGAATACATCCTGCAAACTCTGACCGCGCAAGGGGCGCCCCTGGAACTCGGGCGCCTGGTCGAATTGCTCGACGTGCAACCGTTTGAACTGGAGTCATTCCAGCGCCGCCTTGGCGCCATGGCGCGCGAGGCGCAACTGATGCAGAACCGGCGCGGCGACTGGCTGATCCCGGACAAAGCGGATCTGGTGCGCGGTCGCATTGCTGGCCATCCCGACGGCTTCGGCTTTCTGATTCCCGACGACGGTGGCGCCGACCTGTTTCTTTCCGCCAAGGAAATGGACAAGGTTCTGCACGGCGACAAGGCCATCGCCCGGGTCATCGGTGTCGATCGCAAGGGGCGGCCGGAAGGCAAGATCGTCGAAGTCACCGAGCGTGCAAACCGGTTTGTGGTCGGGCGCGTGATCGAGGAGCACGGTGTACGTTTTGTGGTGGCCGAGAATAAACGCATCAGTCAGGATATTCTGCTGGCGCCTGCCGAGAAGGGCGCGAAGAAGGCGCTCAAGGCGCAGTCCGGACAGGTGGTGATGATCGAACTCATCGAGCAGCCGAGCAAGCACGGACAGCCGATCGGCCGACTGGTCGAAGTACTGGGCAACTACGCCGATCCCGGGATGGAAATCGAGATTGCCCTGCGCAAGCACGAACTGCCCTACGAGTTTTCGCCGGCCGCACTGGCCGAAACGAAAAAGCTGCCGGAGGCCGTGCGCAAATCGGACTGGAAGGGTCGCGAAGACCTCACTGGTTTGCCGCTGGTGACCATCGATGGCGAGACCGCCAGGGATTTCGACGATGCGGTGTTTTGCGAGCGCAAGGGCAAGGGCTTTCGCCTTGTCGTGGCGATCGCCGACGTTTCGCACTATGTGACCGCCGGCGGTGACCTGGATGGGGATGCCTACGCGCGCGGCAACTCGGTGTACTTCCCGCGGCGCGTGATTCCCATGCTGCCGGAGAAGCTCTCCAACGGCCTGTGCTCGTTGAATCCGCAGGTCGAAAGGCTGTGCATGGTGTGCGACATGGAAATTGCCGGCACGGGAGCTATCAGGCGCTACCGGTTCTATCCTGCGGTGATGTTCTCCCATGCGCGGCTGACCTACGAAGAAGTGGCAGCCGCGCTCTACGAGAAGGATACGGGCGCGCGCGCGCGTCTGGCGCCGCTGTTGCCCCATCTGGAAGCACTGGATTTGCTGTATCGGCAATTGGCGAAGGAACGGGTCAAGCGCGGCGCGATTGATTTCGAGACTGTCGAAACGCGCATGATTTTCGATGATCACGGCAAGATCGAACGCATCGAGCCTTACGAGCGCAACGACGCGCATCGACTGATTGAGGAATGCATGCTGGCGGCCAATGTTTGCGCATCGGAGTTTCTGCGCGAATCCGAGCATCCGTCGCTGTATCGCGTGCATGAAGGTCCGACGCCGGAGCGCCTGGTCAAACTGCGCGATTTTCTCGGTACTTTCGGTTTTCAGTTGGGCGGCGGCGACGAGCCCAAGGCCAAGGACTACGCCAAATTGCTGGAGACCATCGGCCAGCGACCCGACCGGCAACTGCTGCAAACCGTGATGCTGCGCTCATTGCGCCAGGCCATCTACAGCCCCGACAATGTCGGTCATTTCGGTCTGGCCTATGAGAGCTATACGCATTTCACGTCGCCGATTCGCCGTTATCCCGATTTGTTGGTGCATCGGGCCATAAAATCGGCGCTGGCGGGACGGCGTTATGAGCCGGGGAACTGGGAAGAAATCGGCCTGCAATGTTCCACGACCGAGCGTCGGGCGGATGAGGCCACGCGGGACGTCGAAGCCTGGCTCAAGTGCTTCTACATGAAGGACCGGGTCGGCGAAATCTTTGAAGGCAGTATTTCTTCGGTGGTGCCCTTCGGCATCTTCGTGGCCCTGGACGGGGTATTTGTCGAAGGCCTGGTCCATGTTTCCGAACTCGGCCAGGATTATTTTCATTTCGACGAAAAGTTGCATGCCATGGTCGGCGAGCGCAGCGGCAGGCGCTTCCGCCTAGCCGATCGCGTGCGTGTGCAATTGACGCGGGTCGACATGGAAGCCAACAAGATTGATTTTCGCCTTGCCGACGTGGCACCTGTCCATGGCAAGGCCAGGCACTGACAGCGAAACGGTCTGGTAGCGACCCATCACCTGATCTTGAAAGGAACGTCAATGTACTCCGGATTTCTTGATCTCCCCTGGTGGGGTTACCTTCTGGCAACGCTTGCCATGACTCACGTCACCATCGCCGGTGTCACCATCTTCCTGCACCGACATCAGGCACATCGCGCGCTGGAACTCGCTTCCCTGCCAAGCCATTTTTTCCGCCTGTGGCTGTGGCTGACTACCGGCATGGTGACGAAGGAATGGGCTGCAATTCATCGCAAGCACCACGCCAAGTGCGAGACTGCGGAGGATCCGCACAGCCCGCAAGTGGTCGGCCTGAATCGTGTGTTGTGGACCGGCGTGTTTCTGTATGTGAAGGAGTCGCGCAATCCCGACACCACGGAGCGCTATGGGCACGGTACCCCCGATGACTGGCTGGAACGGAAACTCTATACGCCGCTGCACAAACTGGGTGTGGTCGTCATGCTGGGTATCGATGTCGCCTTGTTCGGAGTTTGGCCGGGTGTGCTGATCTGGGGCGTACAGATGGTTTGGATTCCGTTTTGGGCGGCCGGCGTAGTGAACGGGATCGGCCATTTCTGGGGCTACAGGAATTTTGCCTGTGCGGATGCATCGACCAATTTTTTCCCGCTGGGCATACTGATCGGCGGCGAGGAACTGCACAACAACCATCACGCTTTTGCCACTTCGGCCAAGCTGTCGAACAAGTGGTACGAATTTGACATCGGTTGGCTGTATATCCGGATGATGGAGTTGCTGGGGGTGGCGCGAGTCAAGAAGGTGGCACCCAGGCCCCGGCTTGGTGCAATGCGGCCCGCCATCGATCTCGATATGCTGCAGGCGGTTGTGACGCATCGTTACGACGTGCTGGCGCGATACCTCAAGACCCTGCGCCAGCTTGCTGCCGAGGAATTCGGCCAACTGAAGATCGACGCCCGTGAGGGCCGCTCGATGAAGCGCCTGCTGGGGGCAGACGGCGCCGCACTGCCAGAGCCCCAGAAAGCGCGTTTGACGGCCCTTCTTGCCAGAAGCGAGCGTTTGGCCAGGGGCTATGCCATGCGCGCCGAACTGGAGGCCCTGTGGGCGCGTTCCTCGGCCTCGCACGACCAGTTGGTCAAACAACTGCAGGATTGGGTGGCGCACGCCGAGCAAAGCGGCATTCGGCAGCTTGAGGAATTTTCGCGACGACTGCGCAGCTACGCCGTCTGAAGCGGATTGCCAGGCAATAAAAAACCCGCCGGAGGCGGGTTTTTTATTGTTGGGATCGGCCGAATTACTTCAGCTTCACTTCCTTGTAGGCGACATGCTTGCGCGCCTTCGGGTCATACTTCAGGAATTCCAGCTTTCCCGGGGTAGTCTTCTTGTTCTTAGTTGTCGTGTAGAAATGTCCCGTACCGGCTGTGGATTCCAGCTTGATCTTTTCGCGTCCGCCCTTGGCCATGATGCTTTCTCCTGATTAGACGCGTTCGCCGCGCTGACGCAGCTCGGCGAGGACAACGTCGATGCCCTTCTTGTCGATGGTGCGCAGACCGGCGTTGGATACGCGCAGGCTGACCCAGCGGTTTTCGGTTTCGATCCAGAAGCGGCGGCTGTGCAGATTAGGCAGAAAGCGACGCTTGGTCTTGTTGTTGGCGTGGGATACGTTGTTCCCTACCATCGGGGCCTTGCCCGTCACTTGACATACGCGAGACATGTAGTGCTCCTGAATGCTGATTTCGCAAAGCAGGCTAGTTTACAAACAATCGCCTGATAATTCAATCCCTTTTTTAAATCAATCCGCGTTCGGCGAATGAAAGCGGCGTGGAGCCGCCGGCGACGATGAAATGGTCCAGAAGTTTGACGTCGATTATGGCCAGGGCCTGCTTCAATGACGAAGTGAGCGCTTCATCTGCGCGCGAAGGCTCGGCAAGGCCGGAGGGGTGATTGTGAGCCAGGATCACGGCACCGGCGTTGTGTGCCAGAGCCCGTTTGACGACTTCCCGCGGATAAACGCTGGTTTGCGTCAGGGTGCCGCGAAATAATTCCTCGCTGGCGATCAGCCGATTCTGGGCATCCAGCCACAAGGCGACAAAGACTTCGTGCTGCAAATTGCCAAGAGACAGGCGCAGCCAGTCGCGAACAGCCCGCGGCGAGGCCAGCGCATCCTTCAGCTTGAGCGGGCCGGCCAGCGCACGGCGTGCCAGTTCGAGTGTGGCGGCAAGCTGGGCTGCCTTGGCGGGACCGATGCCGGGCAGGCGGGCAAGTTCCTTGGTGCTGGCGCCGCCAAGCGCCGCCAGATCGCCATCGAAGCTTGCCAGCAGTTCGCGGGCGAGATCCACCGCGCTCTTGCCACGGACGCCGACGCGCAGGAAGATCGCCAGCAGTTCCGCGTCGGACAACGCCGCTGCGCCTTGCAGGGCCAGCCGTTCGCGCGGGCGTTCTGCCGCGGGCCAATCGCGTATGGCCATGGTTTACAATCCCCGCTTGAGTGCCGATTGGCGGGATTTTAATGTCATGAATGAATTTCAGGGCAAGCGCGTTGTGCTGGGGGTTACCGGCGGCGTCGCGGCTTACAAGGCCGCCGAGTTGGCGCGTCAGTTGGTCAAGGCTGGGGCAGATGTGGATGTCGTACTGACAGCCGCTGGCGCCCAGTTCGTCGGTGCGGCAACTTTCCAGGCGCTCAGCGGCCGCCGGGTATGGCAGGCGCTGTGGGATGAGCGCATGGACAACGGCATGGCGCACATCGATCTGACGCGCGGCGCGGCAGCCTTGCTGGTCGCCCCGGCGACGGCGGACTTTCTCGCCAAGCTGGCACACGGCTTTGCCGATGACCTGCTGTCCACGCTTTGTCTGGCGCGGGATTGCCCCTTGCTGGTGGCTCCCGCAATGAACCGCCAGATGTGGGAGAACCCGGCCACGCAACGCAATGTCGCGCAGCTAAGTGCGGACGGCGTCAGCGTTCTTGGCCCCGCACACGGGGAACAGGCATGTGGCGAAGTGGGCGACGGACGCATGCTGGAGGCCGCCGAACTGTTCGACGATCTGTATGCTTCGTTGCAAGTCAAATCTCTGGCAGGCAAGCGCGTATTGCTGACTGCCGGCCCCACCTTCGAAGCACTCGATCCGGTGCGCGGGCTGACCAACTCGAGTTCGGGCAAGATGGGATTCGCGCTGGCGCGTGCCTGCGCCGAAGTCGGTGCAACGGTGACGATGGTTGCTGGGCCGGTTACGCTCGCCACGCCACGTGGCGTACATCGCGTGGATGTGCAAAGCGCACTGCAAATGCGCGAGGCGGTGATGCAGGCGCTGCCTGGTCAGGATGTGTTCATCGGCGTTGCGGCCGTGGCTGACTATCGGCCACAGCAGGCGGCCGAGCACAAGATCAAGAAGGGCAGTGGCAGCCTGACGCTGGATCTCGAAGCCAATCCGGATATTCTCGCCGAAGTGGCGGCGCAGCCTGACGCCCCATTTTGCGTCGGCTTCGCCGCCGAGAGCCAGAATTTGGCGGCCTACGCGGAAGGCAAACGCGTGGCGAAACGACTCGCGCTTGTGGTTGGAAACCTGGTCCAGGAAGGACTGGGCGGCGACAGCAATGCGGTGACCCTGTTCGATGCGGCCGGCACCCATGTGCTGCCGCCCGCGGACAAATCCGAGGTGGCGCGCGGCATCGTTACGCATATCGTCCGTCTGATGGAGAAACCGCATGGCAAGTATTGATCTCAAGTTGCTCGACGCCCGCCTGAAAGACGAGCGATACGCGCCGCAGTACGCGACAACGGGATCGGCCGGGATCGATCTGCGCGCCTGCATCGAAATGGCGATAAAAATCCATCCGGGCGAAACCATCCTTATCCCTACCGGCATCGCGATCCATTTGTCCGATCCGGGTTTGGCGGCAATGATCCTGCCGCGTTCCGGCCTGGGCCATAAACACGGCATCGTGCTGGGCAATCTGGTGGGATTGATTGATTCGGACTACCAGGGCGAAATTTTCGTGTCAACCTGGAATCGCGGCCACGATACTTTCACGCTGAATCCAATGGATCGCCTGGCGCAGCTGGTGGTGGTGCCGGTGGTGCAGGTGGCTTTCAATGTCGTCGATGAATTTGCCGCCAGCGAACGCGGTGCCGGCGGTTTCGGCAGCACTGGGCATCAATAGACGGTGAAGACATTTTGGGCAAATGCGCAGGAATGCGTATGCCAAAAACAAACCCCGCCATACGGCGGGGTTTGTTTTGCTTGCTGCTGATGCAGATCAGGTCGACATTTCGGTCAAGATGTTCTTCAGCCAGCTTTCAGCATAGATTGCCTCGATCTCCGACAGGTCGGGCGAGACGCCGACCGAACCGGGTACCGCGATGATAGCGTTCTTCGCCTTGTCCACTTTGTAGACTCCGGTTACCTCGACCGCTTCCTTGGCCGAGAGGAAACTGTAACAAGTGTTGATGCCGGAGAAGTCAATGAGTTCCTTGCCGTTCATCGCGTTGACGATGTTGGTGGCGCAGGCCTTGGCTTCCGAGTTGGCCGAATAGCCTGACTTCGGCATGGCGCCGGCCACGCAGGCGTCGCCGATGACGTGGATACTCTTGTGTATCGTTGACTCGAAAGTCGTCGGATTGACCGGGCACCAGTTCTTGTCGGGACCAACCAAGCCGGCTGCCACGGCAATCTGGCCGGCGCGCTGAGGCGGGATGAGGTTGATGACATCTCCCTTTACATCTTCGATGCCCTCGATCACCACGGTCTTATTGCCCGCATTGACCTCGGTGACCTTCTTCGCCGGGCGGTAGTCGATAATGCCCTCGTAGTGCTTCTTCCAGCCCTTCTTGAACAAGCCGGCCTTGGAAACGATATCGGGGTTGGCGTCAAGGACGATGATCTTTGACTTCGGCTTGTGCTGCTTGAGGAACATCGCGATCATGCTGGTCCGTTCATACGGTCCCGGGGGGCAGCGGAAGGGCGCCAGGGGGATCGATAGGACCACGGTCCCGCCTGCGGGCATGGCTTCCAATTGCTTGCGCAGCAACACGGTTTGCGGGCCGGCCTTCCAGGCATGGGGGATGGTTTCCGGTGTGCTCTTCGCGTCGTAGCCCTTGATTTCCTCGGTGCGGAAGTCGATGCCGGGAGAAAGTACCAGCCGATCGTAGGTCACTTCGCCGCTGGAAGTCATTACGACCTTTTTTGCGGCGTCGATCCCGGTGACCTCTGCCTGAAGGACCTTGACGCCGTGGTTGGCTGTCAGTTTGTCGTACTTGATGGTCAGCGGCGAAAGGTCTTTCATGAGGCCGCCGATGTACAGGTTACTGAAGGGACAGGAAACGAAGTGGTCATTGCGTTCGATCAGTACCACCTCGATGGAGGAATCCATCATGCGGATGTACTTCGCTGCAATCGTGCCGCCGTAGCCGCCGCCGACTACTACCACGCGCCGTCCACCCGTGGGGCCGCTGAAGCTGCCACCGGTTCCGGCACAGGCTGCCAAGGCAAGGCTGGAGGCACCGCCCAGCAGCTTGATGAAATTTCTGCGATCCAGAGTCATATTCGTTCCCCCTTATTTAACGCTGGCGTAGAAGTGCAAGAGAGCGTCCAGGTCCTGCTTGGACATCGGCTTGACCTTCTCTTCCATTTTTTCCGGCATCTTGCGCTTGCCCGACAGGTAGTCCGCCATCTGAATCTGCAGATAGGGTAGCCACTGGCTCGCCATCGCCGGCGTATCGTCCTTGCCTTCCTTGCCGTCTTCTATGTGGCAGCGGCCGCAATTGGCTTCCTGCAGGCTGGCGCCCTTGGCGATTTTCGCCGCGTCCAGACTCTGATTGGTCGGATGGAGTTTCTGCTTGGAGAAGTACTCGCCCATGGCGACGAAGTCGGCATCGCTGAAACCCTTGGCCAGGCGCCCCATAACCGTTGCCGGGCGCGCTCCGCTCTTGAATTTCTTCATGGCGTCGACGATGGCTTCCTTCGACTGTCCAGCCAAACTCGGCATGCTCGGTCCGGCGCTACCGCCATTGGTGCCGTGACAGCCGGCGCAGGCATTGGACAGCATCGCCGCTGTGGGCGGTGCCGCCTGCGCCATTGCGGATATCGCCAGGACGCCGGTGGCCAGCGCCCATCCTCTCCACTTCATCGTCATTTTTGTCTCCTCCTTGGTATTGATGAAAGTACTGCTCGCAAAAAACTTATTGCTTTTGTATGTCGATATAGCTCTTCACGCCCGGATTTGGCTTGTCCAGACCAAACTGATAGCCGAGCGATACATAGTGGAAGCGCGCATTGGTGTAATCCTCATGCACGGCGAAGCCGAAGTTATACACCTTGCCGGCGGTAATGGCATGGTCGCCCTTGCCGCCGCCAGCCAGGGTTCGCTCAAGCGTCACGACCCACTTGTTGCCTTCCTTTTTGCCTTCGGCCTTGACCAACGCCTTGCCGCCGTCCATGTGACGGGCCTCGGCGACATAGCCGTCGACCAGTCCTTTTTCGCCGCTACGGAACTGGATCAAGTCCATGAATTTGCCGGAGGCGACGTCGCCGCCCTTGATGAATTTGGTTTTCTTGTCGTCCTTGGCATCCTTCATGGTGCGCAGGTCGGTGTGGCAGGTCGCCCAGCAGCCGTTGATTTCGCTGCCTTCCACGGTGCCGCCGCCGTCGAACATCATGGTCAGCTTGACTTCATTCTTCGCGTCGAGCTTCTTGGTGCCGGTTTTTGGGGGTATCCATTCGAAGCGGAAGTAGACCTTGTTGCCGTCATGCGCGGCCTGGAACATCACCGGGATCGATCCTGCCTTGCCGGCGGGCGGCGTGGGCTCGAGTACGGTCTTGGAACTGCCAACCGGCTTGCCGGCGACGATGTTCGCGCCGATCTCGTTGGCGTCACCCTCATGGCACTTGGCGCACGGACGCTTCTTGTCGACAATATCCGGTACCGCCGAATGGTCGGGCTTGTTCATCACCCATTCCAGCGAGGATTGACCCGGATAGAACAAAGTCATCTTGCGCGGGGGAACCTTGCTCCAGTCGGGAGCTGCGAATGCCCCACCGGTAAGCAGCGCGCCTGTTACGACAAATGCAATCTTTTTCATAATCTCATTCCTCTAGCAATGCACTGAAATCCGTCAGCCTTCCTTCTTGGCCGTCTTGGCGGCTTCTTCCTGCTCCAGCAACTGATGCACCGGTTTGTGGGCGATGCCCTTGTGGCAATCGATGCAGGTCTTGCCATCCTCGATCGCGCCTTCATGCTTGACCACCGAGCGGTCTTTCTGCTTTTCCGGATCCATGGTCTTGAAGTCGTGGCAGTTGCGGCACTCCTTCGAGTCCCGGTCCTTCATTCGTTCCCAGACGCGCTTGGCCATCGTCAGGCGGTAGGCTTCGAACTTCTCCGGGGTATCGACGGTTCCCTGAATGTGGCCGACCACGTCGCGGGCGGCCATGATCTTCTGTACGGATTTGAATACGTAGTCGGTCGGCGTCTTGCTGCTGGCGACATGGCAGTCGGCACACTGCACCGTGGTGCCGCTGCGATTCTTGTAATGGACAGTCTTTTTCAATTCCTCGAAAGGAATCGTCATTTCGTGGCAGGACATGCAGAACTCGGATCGGTTGGTCCATTCCATGCCGGTGTTGAGGCCGCCCCAGACAATCACGCCGCCGAGCACGCCGATTACGATCATGCGCAGCATGGAGCATTTGGGCGGGTTCATCAGGCAACGGAAAAAGCCGTCTTTGCATTCGGTCTTTTGAGTTTCGTCAGCCATTATTCAAGTCCAAATGGTCCGTAAGCCGAAAGCGGCAAAACGTTGGTTTTCGCGTCAAATGGAAATGGCAAGGCGTGCAGAACTTCGACCGAATATCCTGTGCCGGTCCACCTCGGGACTGGCCCCAGTTTCTGCCCTACCTATCTCCCCCTGCAACGATCTATTCATGTCATTGTTGATCGCAGGGCGATTATTGCAGACCGTGCCCGATTGAGTGCACAAAAAAAAATGATTGACCCATCGAGAAGGTTGTTTTTGGTGTCATTGATGTCAGCCGGCCAGCAGTCAATCCGACGTGGCCGAATGCCGAAGTAAAAACGGCATCCTCTTGCGGAGAATGCCGTTTGCCGACTGCAAGGAATCCTTGCGCATCTTGGGCGCCGTCTCGCCAGCGCCAACTTTCGAGCTTGTCGCGGGATGCGATCCGCGCTTACTCCATTGCCTCGTACAACGGCAGCGTCAGAAACTCGGGGTAGTTGTCGGCGAGTGACATCTCTTCGAAGATCTTCGCCGCCTGGTCGTAAGTCTCGGTCTTCTCGCCCTGGGCAGTGACGGTGGCCTTGACCTTCGCCAACTCCTCGGGGATGAAGCCGCGCACCATGTCGGCGGTGACCTTGCGGCCGTCGTCGAGCTTGCCCTTGGGGCTAACGACCCACTGCCACACCTGCGAGCGGCTGATTTCTGCAGTGGCGGCGTCTTCCATCAGGTTGTGGATCGGCACGCAGCCGTTGCCGGCGAGCCAGGAGCCGAGATAGTGGATGCCGACGTTGATGTTGTTGCGCACGCCGGTTTCGGTGATCGGCTGCTCGGGCTGGAAGTTGAGCCAGTCCTTGGGACCGAAGTTCTCGTTGCGCTGTTTTTCCCACTGGTTGGGGCGCTCGCCCAGCACTTTCTGGAATTCTTCCGCAGCGATCGGCACCAGGCCGGGATGCGCCACCCAGCCGCCGTCGAAGCCGTCGTTGGCGTCGCGCGTCTTGTCGTGGCGGATGCCGGCCAGCGCCTTCTCGTTGGCCACCGGGTCGTTCTTGATCGGGATCAGCGCGCTCATGCCGCCGATGGCCGGGGCGCCGCGCTTGTGACAGGCCTTGACCAGCGCCAGCGCGTAGCTGCGCATGAAGGGCACTTCCATGGTGATGGCGCCGCGGTTGGCGAGGCAGAACTCCTTGTTGCGCTTGAACTTCTTGATGCAGGAAAAGATGTAGTCCCAGCGTCCGGCATTGAGGCCGGCGCTGTGCTCGCGCAGTTCGTAGAGGATTTCTTCAAGTTCGAAGGTGGCGAGGATGGTCTCGATCAGCACCGTGGCCTTGATGGTGCCTTGCGGCAGGCCGATCTCGTTTTGCGCCATGACGAAGATGTCGTTCCACAGCCGGGCTTCGAGGTGGCTTTCCATCTTCGGCAGGTAGAAGTAGGGGCCGGCGCCGCGGGCGAGCTGTTCCTTGGCGTTGTGGAGGAGGAACAGGGCGAAATCGAAAATGCCGCCGGAGACGCGCTGGCCGTCGATCAGCACATGTTTTTCGTCGAGATGCCAGCCGCGCGGTCTGACCTGCAAGGTGGCAATCTTGTCGTTGAGCTTGTATTCCTTGCCGGCTTCGTTCTTGAAGCTGAGCTCGCGGCGAATGGCCTTGTAGAGGTTCACCTGTCCCTGGATCTGGTTGTCCCACTTCGGGCTGTTCGAATCCTCGAAGTCGGTCATGTAGCTGTCCGCTCCTGAGTTGTAGGCATTGATGATCATCTTGGCCTCGACCGGGCCGGTGATCTCGGTGCGGCGGCGCTCCAGGGCCTTCGGCAGCGGCGCGATCTTCCAGTCGCCGTCGCGGATCTGCTTGGTCTCGGGCAGGAAATCGGGCATTTCGCCGGCGTCGATGCGGGCCTGGCGGGCGACGCGGGCCTTGAGCAGTTCCTGGCGGCGCGGTTCGAAGGCGCGATGCAGTTTTGCCACCAGCGCCATCGCTTCGGGGGTAAGAATCTTGGCGTATTCGGCGGTGATGGGGGCGTTGATCTGGATACCGGCGGGCAGGCTCATGAGGGACTCCTTGAAGTGGGATTGCTACGGTGCCTGAATTCTATTCTTGCCTGTTTGGATGGAGAAGCTATGATTCGATCAATTGATTATTGACCAATAGTATCGAATGGATCAGTTCAAGCAGATTTCTGCCTTTGTTGGTGTCGCAAGTCGCGGCAGCATGTCCGCCACCGCCCGCGCCGAGGGTGTGACGCCGGCCATCATCGGCCGACGGCTGGACGCGTTGGAAGAGCGGCTCGGCGTCAAGTTGCTGTTGCGTACTACGCGGCGGATTTCGCTGACCTTCGAGGGGGCGGCATTTTTCGAAAATTGCCAGCGCATCCTGCGCGAGCTGGCGGATGCGGAGGGTGCGGTGAGCCTGGGAGGAATTCGCCCCGGCGGACATTTGAAAATATCGGCGCCCGCCGGATTCGGGCGGCGTCACGTGGCGCCGCTATTGACGCGCTTCATTGAAGAGAATCCCGACGTTACGGTGCGGCTTGACCTGTCCGACCGCATCGTCGATCTGGTGGAGGAGAACGTGGATTGCGCGATCCGCATCGGCGAACTGGCGGATTCGAGCCTGATCAGCATACGGTTGGGCGAAATGCGCCGTGTGGTGGTTGCCAGTCCGAATTACATCGCGCAATTCGGCGTGCCGCCAGCACCAACTTTTCTGGCCGAGCACAATTGCCTGTCGCTGCGCCAGCAGCGCGGGTGGACGCTACGCGTGGAGGGCGAGGTATGCGTGGTCAAGGTGAGCGGCCAGCTGGAGTGCAACGATGGCGCGGTCCTTCATGACTGGGCGCTGGCCGGGAAGGGGCTGGCCTGGCGATCACTATGGGAAGTCGGGGCCGATATCGCGGCGGGGCGGCTGGTCACGGTGCTGGATGAATTCGCCGCGCCACCGGTGGGTATTCACGCCGTGGTGCCGCAGCGCCGGCATCTGCCGTTGCGCGTGAGCCTGTTCATCGATCTGCTGAAAGCCAACTGGCGCGACCCGGCCTATTGGGCAGCTTCGGCCGGCGCATAGGACCGAAAAGCCTCGGGTTATGGCAAGGCCTGGCGCAGGAAGCCGTCCAGTTGCCGGATCCAGGCCTCCCGGCCAAAGACGAAGCCGTCGTTGTGACCGCCCTCGATCTCAAGAAACTGCTTGGGCTGGCGGGCAGCGTCGAACAGTCGCCGGCCATGGCGATAGGGAATGATATCGTCGTTGCGGCTGTGGATCACCAGTAGCGGACAGTCGATTTGAGAAAGGCGCTCCAGGTTGTCATAGCGGATATGGGCAAGCCAACGTATCGGCAGCAGTGGGTACAGGTCGGCGCCCATGTCGGGAACGGAAGTGAAGGTCGACGCCAGCACCAGCGCGCCGGGCCGATTCTTCGCCGCCATGCGTGCGGCGACTCCGCCGCCCAGTGATTCGCCGAAGAGGACGATGCGCTCGGCAGGGAATCCGAGCGCTTGCGTGGCATGGCGCCAGGCGGCTTCCGCATCCAGGTAAGTGCCTTGCTCCGATGGGCTGCCGCTGCTGAGGCCGTAACCACGGTAGTCAATGATCAGAGTCGCCAGACCCAGATCGTGGAACATGCGCAGATAGTCGAGCCGATGCGCAATATTGCCGGCATTGCCGTGGAAGAAGACCACCAGGCCTCGTGCCCCAGGTTTCGTGCCTGTCGGCACAAACCAGCCATCGAGAGTTTCACCGTCGGAAGTGAGCAGTTTCAGCGGGGTAAATGGCAGACCGATGGCCGCCGGGCTGGCACGGAATGCGCGATCGATCTCGGGCAGGAATACCAGAGATGCCTGCTTGAAATAAATCAGGGCCATCAGGCCCAGATAAACCAGCAGAACAATCTGGAGTGCCGACCACAACATCGGGGGAACCTTCTTTGGGAGCCTGGCGGTCATTGACGGGTCATATGCGAACGTGGTGCTTGGGCCAATCACGCGCCTACTTTAACCCACAAAAAAAGCCGCACCGGTTTCCCGGTGCGGCTCTTGGATGAACTGCTGCCGTTGGCTGTTTAGTGGAACTGCTCTTCTTCGGTCGAGCCGTGCAACGCGGTGACTGAAGACGCGCCGCCCTGGATCACGGTGGTGACGTCGTCGAAGTAGCCAACACCGACTTCCTGCTGGTGCGAGACGAAGGTGTAGCCCTGCTCGCGCGCCTTGAATTCCGGCTCCTGCACCATTTCGACGTAGTGCTTCATGCCTTCGCCGCGGGCGTAGGCGTGAGCAAATTCAAACGTGTTGAACCAGTTGATATGGATGCCGGCCAGGGTGATGAACTGGTACTTGTAGCCCATGGCCGAGAGTTCGTCCTGGAACTTGGCGATGGTCTTGTCGTCGAGGTTCTTCTTCCAGTTGAAAGACGGCGAGCAGTTGTAGGCCAGCAGTTTGCCGGGTGACTTGGCCTGAACCGCCTGGGCGAACTCGCGGGCGAAGCCGACATCGGGTTTGCCGGTCTCGCACCAGACCAGGTCGGCGTAGGGTGCGTAGGCGACGCCGCGGCTGATCGACTGCTCGAGGCCGTTCTTGACGCGGTAGAAACCTTCCGGGGTGCGCTCGCCGGTGCAGAACGGTTTGTCGTTGGCATCGTGATCGGAGGTCAGCAGGTTGGCTGCCTCGGCGTCGGTACGGGCCAGAATGAGCGTCGGAACACCCATCGTGTCTGCGGCGAAACGGGCTGAGATCAGCTTCTCGACTGCTTCCTGAGTGGAGACGAGGACCTTGCCGCCCATATGGCCACACTTCTTGACGGCAGCCAGTTGGTCTTCGAAATGCACGGCCGCCGCGCCGGCGGTGATCATGTTCTTCATCAGCTCAAAGGCATTGAGCACGCCGCCAAAGCCGGCTTCCGCATCGGCCACGATGGGAAGGAAGTAGTCGATGAATTCCTTGTCGCCGGGATTGATGCCGCGCGACCATTGAATCTCGTCGGCGCGTTTGAAGGTATTGTTGATGCGGCGAACCATGGTCGGCACAGAGTCGTAGGCGTACAGCGACTGGTCGGGGTACATGGTCTCGGACGTGTTGCCGTCGGCGGCGACCTGCCAGCCCGAAAGGTAGACGGCTTCGAGGCCGGCCTTCGCCTGCTGCATAGCCTGGCCGGCGGTGATCGCGCCGAAGGAATTCACATAGCCTTTCTTGGCCGTGCCATTGACCAGTGACCAGAGCTTTTCCGCGCCGCGGTGGGCGAGCGTGTGTTCGATGGGGAAGGTGCCGCGCAGGCGAACGACATCTTCGGCGCTGTATCCGCGCTTGATGCCTTTCCAGCGGGGGTTTTCAGCCCAGTCCTTGGCCAGGGCGGCGGCTTGTGCTTTACGATCACTCATGTTCAATCCTCTGCAGGGTCGTTGTCGAAGGGGGTGCTCCAAATAAGAGCACTCTTCGCAGTATAAAGAGGATTTTGCGTTGCAGCAATAGTCTTATATAAGACTTGAATAAATTTTTTATTGTTATTTAACAATATATTGAAGAATTTATTTCGTACTATGAAAAGTGTTTCGCGATAGTAAAGGATTTCAGGCAGTACTGATATATGTCTTATATAAGACCTAGCGCTGATGGAGTGCTGCGGCGCTGACGATTACACCGTCTTCGTCTGCATAGAGCCATTCGCCGGGCATGAAAGTGACGCCGCCAAAGCTGACCGGTATCTCGGCTTCGCCGACGTTTCTTTTTACGGTCTTCATTGGGTGGGTGTCGATCGCAAACACACCGATGTCCATCTCGCCGATGGCGCGGGAATCGCGGATGCAACCATAGACGATGATGCCGGTCCAGTTGTTCTTGACGCCCAGCGCCGCGAGTTGGTCACCGACCAGCGCGCGGCGCAGACTCCCGCCCCCGTCGATCACCAGAACCCGGCCGCCGCCCGGCGACTCGAGTGCTTGCCTTACCAGCGAGTTGTCTTCGAAAAGCTTGAGTGTTGCGATGCGGCCAAAGAAAGCGGGGCGCCCGCCAAAGCTGTTGAACATGGGTTCAACGACACGTACCTGGCCTTCATTGGCGTCGCAGAGATCGGTTGTGAGCAGATCCATGATAGGAAAGTATTAAGTAAGCGTTCACCCGACAATCACGCCGCGGGCAAACATGCCCGCGGGCACCGGTATCTTGGACAGGCTAGATCGGTGACGGAATTGCAGGTGTGTTGACCGTATCCTCGAAGCTGAGTTTGACTTTCTCGTGCTCATCGAGATCGATGGTGACGCGCCCTCCATGCACCAGCTTGCCGAACAGCAGTTCGTCGGCCAACGCAGAGCGGATGGTGTCCTGAATCAGCCGCGCCATGGGCCTTGCGCCCATCAGTGGATCGAAGCCTTTTTCCGCCAGCCAGGCGCGCAGCGCGTCGGTGAAGATCGCCTCCACCTTCTTTTCGTGCAATTGGCCTTCCAGTTGCATGAGGAACTTGTCGACGACGCGCAGGATGATCTCCGCGTCGAGCGCGCGGAACGAGATGATTGCATCGAGGCGATTGCGGAACTCCGGCGTGAACATGCGCTTGATATCGGCCATCTCATCACCCTGGCCCTTGTTGTTGGTGAAACCGATACTGGTCTTCTGCAGCGCTTCGGCGCCGGCATTGGTGGTCATGACGATCACCACATTGCGGAAATCGGCCTTGCGGCCGTTATTGTCGGTCAAGGTGCCGTGATCCATCACCTGCAGCAGGATGTTGAACACTTCCGGATGCGCCTTCTCGATTTCATCCAGAAGCAGTACTGCATGAGGCTTCTTGGTTACCGCTTCGGTGAGCAATCCTCCCTGGTCGAAGCCGACGTATCCTGGCGGCGCACCTATCAGCCTGCTCACGGCATGACGCTCCATGTATTCCGACATGTCGAAACGGATCAATTCGATGCCCATGCCGTAGGCCAACTGACGTGCCACCTCGGTCTTGCCAACACCCGTGGGACCGGAGAAGAGGAAGCAGCCAATGGGCTTCTGCGGGTCACCCAGTCCGGAACGCGACATCTTGATGGCTTTGGCCAAGGCATCGATCGCGGTTTCCTGGCCGAACACCATGTTCTTCAAGTCACGATCGAGGTTCTTCAGGGCAGAACGGTCGTCGGCCGAAACATGCTGTGGCGGGATGCGGGCGATCTTGGCGACTATGTCCTCGATTTCGAGCTTGCCGATGGTTTTCTTTTGTTTTGATTTCGGCAGAATGCGTTGGGCGGCGCCCGCTTCATCGATTACGTCGATCGCCTTGTCCGGCAGGTGGCGGTCGTTGATGTACTTGGCGGCTAGCTCAGCGGCACTGGAAATCGCGGCGGCGGAATACTTGACGCCATGATGCTCTTCAAAGCGGGATTTGAGGCCGCGCAGGATCGAGACGGTTTCATCAACCGAGGGCTCATCGACGTCGACCTTTTGAAAACGCCGCGACAGGGCGTGATCCTTTTCGAATACGCCACGAAACTCGGTGTAGGTAGTGGCGCCTATACACTTCAAGGCACCGGACGACAACGCGGGCTTGAGCAGGTTGGAGGCATCCATCGTCCCGCCGGATGCGGCGCCAGCGCCGATCAGGGTGTGAATCTCATCGATGAACAGAATGGCGTTCGGGTTATCGGCCAATTGCTTGAGGACGCCCTTAAGGCGTTGTTCGAAATCACCGCGATACTTGGTACCGGCCAGGAGTGCGCCCATGTCAAGGCAGTACACCGTTGCATTGGCAAGAATCTCGGGGACGCGTCCTTCGACTATGTGGCGTGCAAGTCCCTCCGCAATCGCCGTCTTGCCGACTCCTGCCTCGCCGACCAGCAGCGGGTTGTTCTTGCGGCGACGGCAAAGCGTCTGGATCACTCGTTCCAGTTCCCGGTCGCGGCCGATCAGCGGATCGATCTTGCCGGTCAGGGCCAACTGGTTGAGGTTCTGGGTGAAGCTTTCCAGCGCTCCGCCTTTTTCCTGGGCCTCGCCCTCGGTTTCTGCCGGCTCTTCCTTGCCCCTGGTCTGCGGAGTCTTGGTTATGCCGTGGGAAATGAAGTTCACCACATCCAGTCGCGTGATGTTCTGCCGTTGCAGGAAGAACACCGCGTGCGAGTCCTTTTCGCCGAAAATGGCTACCAGGACGTTGGCTCCGGTGACTTCCTTCTTTCCCGACGACTGCACATGCAGAATCGCGCGTTGGATAACACGCTGGAAACCGAGCGTGGGTTGTGTATCGATTTCCTCGTTGCCGGCAACGGTGGGCGTGTGCTCATTGATGAACGTCATCAACTCCTTGCGCAGCGCTTCGACGTCGGCCGCACAGGCGCGCAAGACTTCTGCAGCGGAGGGATTGTCCAGCAAGGCCAGCAGTAGATGTTCGACAGTGATGAACTCATGGCGCTTCTGTCGAGCTTCGACAAAGGCCATGTGCAAGCTGACTTCTAGTTCCTGGGCAATCATCAGTTTTCCTCCATCACGCAAGCTAGCGGGTGTTGGTGTCGACGTGAAAACTCGCTCACCTGTTCGACCTTTGTCGCAGCCACATCGCGAGGATACACTCCGCAGGCGCCCTTTCCTTCGCGATGCACCTTGAGCATTACTTGCGTCGATTGTTCACGCGACAAACCAAAAAACTTTTCCAGCACTATCACCACGAAATCCATCGGCGTGAAATCGTCGTTAAGCAGCAATACCTTGTACATCGGTGGCGGTTTGGTACGACTCTGCTCCGGCGCCAGTACAGCGCCACTCTCCGGCCCGGCTTGCTTGCGTGTAACCATGACTGGATTCTAATGTGATTCCTGCGCAGTTCAACACCAAGAAAAGGAGGGGAATAGGACACCGATGGATTGGTATTTTGGGGTGTTCAGCCAATATGCAAGAGGTGGGGCTGTGCGATGCAGCATCGAAAGTTGTTGACGCTTCTTGACAATGTGCGTAAAACGCGAAACGTGTTTAGTTCAAATTCCCCCGCAGTGACCTACGGTCGTCTCACAGTCTGTCAAATTGCAGCTCCTCTGAATCGCCGCTTGGCCCCCTCTGCTTTACCGAACTTGAACTTCAAACATGCCCCGGCCGGGGTGCGGTGTTTTGCAGCCCGCAGCGGTGGCCGATTCGTTCGTTTTGATTAAGGAAAAAGTTACATGGCAACTGGTACAGTTAAGTGGTTCAACGACGCCAAGGGTTTTGGTTTTATTACCCCGGATGACGGCAGCGAGGATCTGTTCGCGCATTTCTCGGCCATCAATATGGCTGGCTTCAAGTCCCTGAAGGAAGGTGACAAGGTAACTTTTGACGTGGTGCAAGGCCCTAAGGGCAAGCAGGCGTCAAACATTCAGAAGCCTTGATTTCGGCTCCCGGGTAATACCGGTTCCGATAAAAACAAAGCCCGCCCGACTTTACGTCGGGCGGGCTTTGTTTTTTGTTACAGCTGGCGGATCGTTGATTACATGCGATCAATCATAGCCTGGCCAAACGCCGAGCACTTCACTTCCTTGGCGCCTTCCATCAACCGGGCAAAGTCGTAAGTCACAACCTTATCGCCGATAGCGGCTTCCATCGACTTGATGATGAGATCGGCGGCTTCCGTCCAACCCAAGTGGCGCAGCATCATTTCGGCGGACAGGATCAGCGAACCCGGATTCACGTAATCCTTGCCGGCGTATTTCGGCGCCGTGCCATGTGTCGCCTCGAAGCAGGCGTACAAATCCGAAATATTGGCTCCCGGGGCGATGCCGATACCACCCACTTGGGCTGCCAGCGCATCCGAAATATAGTCGCCGTTCAGGTTGAGCGTGGCGATCACGTCATATTCCGCAGGGCGCAGCAGAATCTGCTGCAGGAAGGCATCGGCAATGGCGTCCTTGACGATGATGCCGTTGGGCAGCTTGAGCCAGGGGCCGCCGTCGATTTCCACACCGCCGAATTCGTTTTTCGCAAGGGCATAGGCCCAGTCGCGGAACCCTCCCTCCGTGTACTTCATGATGTTGCCCTTATGCACAATCGTGACCGACTTGCGCTTATTGGCGATTGCGTAGTTCACGGCGGCACGCATCAAGCGTTCGGTGCCTTCGCGCGAAACCGGTTTGATGCCTATGCCCGAAGTATTGGGAAAACGAATTTTCGTCACTCCCATTTCTTCCTGCAGGAATTTGATGAGTTTCTTTGCCGGGGCTGATTCGGCCTGCCATTCGATGCCGCAGTAAATGTCCTCGGTGTTCTCGCGGTAGATCACCATGTCGGTCTTGCTGGGGTCCTTCAGTGGCGAGGGAATGCCCCTGAAATAGCGCACCGGGCGCACGCACTGGTACAAATCCATCTCCTGGCGCAAGGCAACGTTGAGCGAACGGATGCCGCCGCCTACCGGGGTGGTCAGCGGTCCCTTGATGGAGACCGAATAGTCCTTGCATGCAGTGATTGTCTCCGCCGGCAGCCAGACATCCGGCCCATAAAGCCGGGTGGCTTTTTCTCCGGCATAAACTTCCATCCATGAAATCTTGCGCTTGCCGCCGTAGGATTTCAGGACCGCAGCGTCCACGACTTTCTGCATCACCGGGGTGATGTCAACGCCAATCCCGTCGCCCTCGATGAAGGGAATGATCGGATTGTCGGGGGTTGGCTGACCGGGAACGATCTTCTGGCCTTGTGCGGGAACCTTGATTAGGGAAGTGCTCATGCCTGCTCCGTTATTAATGGTGTGTTGTGAATCGGGATAGATGCGGAATAGATCAATTTTTATTATGCTCCAAAAAGCTGGCCTCCTCCAGCCATCCTTGCGCAAGCAAAGCCGCTGCGGGGCGCGCTGTTAGAATCGCCACGGTCAAGCCCAACCAAAAAAATCTGCACCATGTCCGCTGGCTCATCCGATGACCTGATTTCCGAATCCATTGCCAACGTGCTGGTCGATGGCTTCAACAAGCACTACCGACTGTTCCATGCGAGTTCGGCCCTTGCCAAGCAGCGGTTTGACCAGGCGAGCTGGCAGGAAGGTCAGCAGGCCGTCAGGGATCGCATTCAGTTCTACGACGATCGCGTCCGGGAGACAACCGAGAGACTGCGTCGCGATTTGACTGCGGATAGTCTGAGCGACAGCGTCTGGCAACAGGCGAAGCTTCAGTTCATCGGTTTGCTGACGAACCACAAGCAGCCCGAATTGGCCGAGACTTTCTTCAACTCGGTGTTCTGCCAGATTTTTCACCGTACCTACTTCCACAACGATTTCATTTTTGTGCGACCGGCGGTTTCCACCGAGTACATTGAGTCCGATCCACCCACCTACCGGTGTTACTACCCAAATGAATCAGGCTTTCGCGAGTCGATCCGCCAGGTTTTCGTCGATTTCGGCTGGGCACGGGAATTCGACGACCTGGACCGCGACGTGGAATTCATCTTGCGCAGCATCGAGTCCCATCTTGGCACCATTCCCGCGCGTGAAGCCAACCTGCAGATTCAGGTGCTCAACTCGGCCTTCTATCGCAACAAGGGTGCCTATGTGATCGGCAAGGCCGTCAACGGGGCTCTTGAGTATCCGTTCACGGTTCCGGTGCTGCATACGTCGGACGGCAAGCTCTACCTCGATACTGTGATCCTCGATGCATGGCGGATCGCGGTGCTGTTTTCGTTGTCGCGGGCTTATTTCATGGTCGACATGGAGGTTCCTTCCGGCTATGTCCAGTTTCTGCGTTCGATCATGCCCAACAAGCCGCGCTCGGAACTCTACACCATGCTCGGGCTGGGCAAGCAGGGCAAGACCATGTTCTTTCGCGACCTGATATTCCATTTGCATCATTCGGCGGATCAGTTCATCGTTGCGCCAGGTATTCGCGGCTTGGTCATGCTGGTATTTACTCTGCCGTCCTATCCTTACGTGTTCAAGGTCATCAAGGACGTCTTCGGCAGTTCGAAAGACGTCGATCACGACACCGTGCGGCGCAAGTACCAGTTGGTCAAGCAGGTGGATCGCGTCGGCCGCATGGCAGACACCCTGGAGTTTTCCAATGTAGCGTTGCCGCGCAAGCGCTTTTCACAGGAGCTGATAGATGAACTTTACAAGGAAGTGCCATCCTTGATGGAGGAGGATGGTGACGATCTGATCATCAAGCATCTGTATATCGAGCGCCGCATGGAGCCGCTCAATCTATACCTCGAGAAGGCGGAGAAGGCGGGTCGCGCCGACCAGGTGGAGGAAGCGGTGCGCGAGTACGGCAATGCCATTCGCGAGCTGGCCATTGCCAATATTTTTCCGGGCGACATGCTGTGGAAGAATTTCGGCGTCACACGTTATGGTCGCGTCGTCTTTTATGACTACGACGAGATCGAGTACATGACGGACTGCAAGTTCCGGCGCATACCGCCGCCGCCGAACTTTGAAGCCGAAATGTCAGGGGAGGCCTGGTATTCGGTGTCACGCCAGGATATTTTCCCTGAGGAATTCCAGACTTTCTTGCTTGTGTCGGACAAGATACGGGAGGCCTTCATGCGCCATCACCCGGATCTGTTTGATGTGGAGTTCTGGCAGCAAACCCAGGAGCAGATACGCAAGGGTGCAATGCAGGACTTCTTCCCCTATCCCGAATCCCAACGTTTCTGCAACGTCTTTGGCAACGGTTGCCTGGCTTGAGCCATCTCATTCTCTTCAACAAGCCCTATGGGGTGCTGACCCAATTTACCGATGCGCAAGGACGGCCCACGCTGGCTGACTACCTGCGCATCCCGGGAGTCTATGCCGCCGGTCGCCTCGATATCGATTCCGAGGGGCTGGTCGTATTGACCGACGATGGCGCATTGCAGGCGCGGATTGCCGATCCGCGGCACAAGTTGGCAAAGCAGTATCGGGTTCAGGTTGAAGGTATTCCCACCGCCGCGGCCTTGCAGCACCTCGCGGCAGGCGTTGACCTCGGTGATTTCCGCACACGACCATGCCAGGTGCGTTGCATAGCCGAGCCAGAGGATCTCTGGGAAAGAACGCCGCCGATCCGCTATCGCGCAGCAATTCCTGCTACATGGCTGGAGTTGGTCTTGCGTGAGGGGAAAAACCGTCAAGTCCGTCGAATGACTGCCCGGGTCGGGTTTCCGACACTCCGGCTGATTCGTTGGGCCGTGGGTGAGTGGACCCTGGCTGGGCTTGCGCCGGGACAATGGCGTGAACTTGAGGTCACCGGTCAACCCGTTGCAAGGCCCCGCGTTAAGGGATTTGACGCCACGGGTTTCCGTGGTGTTAGAAAATTCTCACCCACAAACAAATGAAAGGTAACTCCATGACCAAGCTCCTCGCGACTCTGTTTGCCGGCCTGATTGCCACCGCCGCTTTCGCCGCCGACGCACCGAAGGCCGCTACTCCTGCCACTCCGGCGACCCCGGCTGCTCCGGCTACCAAGGCTGCCGCCACTCCGGCTACCCCCGCCACCCCGGCCGCCCCGGCTGCCAAGGCAGATGCGCCGAAGGCTGATGCCGCTCCGGCCAAGGCTGAAAAGAAGGCCAAGAAGGCCAAGAAGGCCAAGAAAGCTGAAGCCGCCAAGTAATTTCCGCAGCGCGAGACAAAAATGGCAGGGGAACCTGCCATTTTTTTGTCTATTGATTCCGGGATGTCGATTAATCTGGTCGATTCACTGAGGGTTTGAGTCCAGTGCCGGGGCCGGAATTGGCTATTCACACCAGATTGGATGCGCAGTGGCCCTCTGGCCGAAGGCTTGTCGAAGGAGGTTCAGGATGTTGTGGAGAACAGTATTGCTGGCGCTGTCGCTGATCGTTTCGATGCCGGGATGGGCTCAGCAGCCGCAACTGCCATTGGTCGAATTGTTTGCCGGGATGCATCGGATCGAAGCGGAAGTCGCCGCGACACCCGAAAGTCGCCAGACCGGAATGATGTTGCGCACGGTCATGGCGCCCCAGCGTGGGATGTTGTTCGTGTTTCCCGAGGCCGCA
>JACPUD010000084.1 GCA_016192435.1 Rhodocyclales bacterium
GCCGGTCAGGAAGCGCTTGACGCGAAAGCCCAGATACACGCGATCGTCCTCGCCCTGGTCGATTTCGCGCCGCAACTCGTTGAAGTACTCGAAAAAGCGCTGGTGCTGGCGCATGTGCAGATCGATGAAGGGATAGCCGTCTTCCCTCATCATCTGCTCTTCGATCAGGAAATCGCGGGTCGCGCTGAACTGGATCTGTGCCATCAGCGGCGGCGTCTGGTTGAGCGCGCCGGCATTGATGGTGCGGGCCAGTGCATTCATTTCGGCGAGCAGGTTCTTGTGCCCGACGTCGAGCACCGCCGGACCGATGCAGTAGTCCTCGCGCCAGGTGGGCGGCAACTCGACCCGCGAACCGCCCAGGCCCTCGGCGGGAATTTCGCAGCGTTCGAGATAGACGTAGGCCGCGTCGTCTTCGGGCACGTTGGCGACATGCGCGTTGAGTCGCTCGCGAGCCGTGAGAATGTCGTCGATGTGGTAATAGGCCAATGCCTGCTCGAAACTCTTCAGGCTGGCCTTCTTGGCCTCCCGCAAGGGGCCAGGGTCGCCGTCGAAGACCTCGTACACCGATTGCGTGCCCTGCTTGCCGCGCACATGCGTGCGGTCGAGAAAACGGATCGACCAGAGGCCCGGCTGGTCGAGGCAGTACAGGGTGTTTTCGCTGATCAGGATGGAAACCCGGTATTCCTTGGTCAGCCGTTCCAGGCGCGCCGCCAGGTTGACCGCGTCGCCGATCACCGTGCCGTCCATGCGCGCGGCGCCGCCCACGGTGCCGAGGATGACGATGCCGGTGTTGATGCCGATGCCAATCTTGATCGGGCGATAGCCGGCGCGCTGCCGACCGTCGTTGTACCGGTCGAGCTTCTCCAGCATGGCCAGAGCGCAGCGAAAGCCGGCATCCGGCGATTCGGGAAACAGCGCCATGATCGCATCGCCGACGTATTTGTCGATGAAGCCGCCATGGGCCGTGATCACCGGCTCCATCTGGATCAGGTAGGAGTTGAGAAAGTTGAAGTTCTCCTGCGGGCTCATCGATTCCGACAGCGCAGTGAAATTGCGGATGTCGGCGAACAGGATGGTCATCTTGCGCTCGACCTGCTGTCCGACCTCGACTTTGCGGATGTCTTCGATGCCCAGCAGGTTGAGGAACTCGCGTGGCACGAAGCGGCTGTAGGCCGCTGTTATCGAGTTCAGCCGTTCGCGCAGGACATCGTTGTTATCCTGGGCAGTGCCAGTGATCGGGCTCGGTTTTGCGGACATCCAGGATCAAGCCAGGTTAAAGTGGCTTGCGACTTTATTTAAAATCAAAATGATACCCGACAAGGGAAGACATATGAGCGAAAACCCATCGCTTTGGGTGCAGCGTTTCACAGCTTTGATCAAGACGGGAGGGACGGTGCTCGACCTGGCCTGTGGCCGCGGCCGGCATTCGCTGCTGCTGGCGGAATGCGGCTTTCGGGTCGAGGCGCTGGACCGCGATGCCGCGGCGCTGGCCGCGATTGCGGACCGGGCGCCGGGCATCGTGACGCGCCAGGCGGAGCTCGAAGGCGATGCCTGGCCGTACCGGGGGCGGGTGTTCGACGCCATCGTGGTCACCAACTACCTCCATCGGCCGCTGCTGCCCGACATCCTGGATGCGCTGGCCGACGATGGCGTGCTGATCTACGAGACTTTCATGCTGGGCAACGAGCGCTTTGGCAAGCCGTCCAATCCGGCGTTCTTGCTGCGCCCCGGTGAACTGCTGGATCTGGTGCGGGACCGGCTGACGCCGGTGGCCTTCGAGCAGGGGGAAGTCCAGGCGCCGCGGCCTGCAGTGATGCAGCGCCTGTGCGCCACCAGGCGCAGCAAGTTCTCGTTGCCCGCTTAGCCGATCAGGCGGCTGCAGCAAGAATTTCGGCGGCCAGCCGGTCGAGCGCCGCAGCGTCGAGCCGCTCGCTCGCATAGCGCGTCGCCGCGCCGAAGGATTGGTAGTTGTGCGCCTGCGAGCGCTGGTACAGCGGGTCGTAGTGCAGCGTCAGCAGTTCTTCCACCAGGGCCGGGAAATCCCGCGCCGCGATCAGCGCGCGCCAGCGCTCCAGGGTCTCGTTGCTCTGCAGGCCCTTGAGGTGGCCCAGGCGTTCGAGCAGCCAGGCCGGGTCGGCCACGGCATAGTCGTAATCCCGCAGCAGGAATTCGACGCGGGCGGCAAGCGGCGCCTCGATGCACAGCCCGGGCGCGCGGCGGATCGCCTCCAGCAGCGCATCGGGCACCTGCAGGCGGCCGATCTTGCGGCTCTCGGCCTCGACGAACACCGGCCGCAGCGGGTCCAGCGCCGACAGGGCGGCCAGCAATTGCGTCTCGAAGCCTTTTTGCGCGGGCTGCGGCTGGCCCGGCAGGTTGCCCAGCACCGAGCCCTTGTGCGCGGCCAGCGCTTCGAGGTGCAGGATTTGCGCGCCGCGCGCCGCCAGGGCTTCCAGCAGGCGGCTCTTGCCGCTGCCGGTGGCGCCGGTGACGACGCGAAACTGCAGTTGTGCCGGCAGCGCCGCCAGCTGCTCGATGACATACTGGCGCCAGCGCTTGTAGCCGCCCTGGATGCGATGCGCGTCCCAGCCGATTTCGCGCAGGATATGGGTGAAGGCACCGCTGCGCTGGCCGCCGCGCCAGCAATAGACCAGCGGCCGCCAGCTTTTGGGCTTGTCGAGCAGATGCTGCTCGATGTGGCCGGCGATGTTCCTCGACACCAGCGCGGCGCCGAGCTTCTTCGCTTCGAACACCGAGACCTGCTTGTAGAGCGTGCCGACCCGCGCCCGTTCCTCGTCGTTCAGCACCGGCATGCTGATCGCGCCGGGCAGGTGGTCTTCGGCAAATTCGGCGGGTGCGCGGGCGTCGATGATCGCGTCGAATTCGGCGAGCTGGGCCACGGTCGCCACGCCCTTGGGCAGCTTTTCGGACATCGGAATTTAACCTGAAACAACTCGTTCGAAGCGACTGGAAATAGTCGAGCGAAGCGAGCCGATCCGTAACCCCCCAAGAGGGGGGAAGGGGGGTGGGTGAATAAAGGTTTCCGCGTGTTTCATCTTCTGCGGGTCGCACTCGGGGTCATGAGCGTTAGCGAAGCAGCGGTTTCAGCGCCGTCCAGACGTGATCGAGAATCTTCGCCTGCGCCGCGGCGGTCGGGTGCAGGCCGTCGGCCTGGTAGGCGTCGCGCTCCAGCGCGATCGGTTCGAGCAGGAAGGGCAGCAGGGCGACTTTCTCGCGCCGGGCCAGGTCGCGGAAGGCGGCATCGAATTCCTCGGTGTACTGCGGTCCGTAATTGGGCGGCAGACGCATGCCGACCAGCAACACCCGCGCGCCATGCTGCTTGGCCAGCTTCACCATCGCGCCGAGATTGTCCTTCATCGCCGCGACCGGCAGGCCGCGCAGGCCATCGTTGGCGCCGAGTGCGAGAATCACGATGCGCGGCTTGAACTGGGTCAGCACCGCGGCCAGGCGCGCGCGTCCGCCGGCCGTGGTTTCGCCGCTGATGCTGGCATTGGTCACGGTGAGGCCGGAACCGTTTGCGCTCAGCCGTTGACCGAGCAGGGCCGGCCAGCTTTGGGCGACGGCGATGCCGAAACCGGCGGAAAGGCTGTCGCCATAGACCAGAATGCGCTTTTCCGCCGCGGTGACAGGTAAGCTGCAGAAAAACAGGACCAACAGGCAGGAGGCAAGTTTCTTGAACATGGTTGAAAATGGTCTGATGACAGACACGGTGATCGATGTGGCGGCATTGGGCAAGGTCGTACCCAGCGGCGAAGGCACGCTCACGATTCTGCACGAGATTTCATTTGCCGTGACGGCAGGCGAAGCGGTGGCCATCGTCGGCGCTTCGGGCTCGGGCAAGTCGACGCTGCTGGGGCTCATGGCGGGACTCGATCTGCCGTCATCGGGTGCGGTACATCTGGGCGGACAGGATCTCACCCGGCTCGACGAGGATGCCCGCGCCGAACTGCGCGGCCGCCTGCTCGGCTTCGTCTTCCAGTCCTTCCAGCTCCTGCCGGCCCTGACCGCGCTGGAAAACACCATGCTGCCGCTGGAACTCGCGGGGCGCAACGACGCCCGCGCCACGGCCGAGGCGATGCTGGCGCGGGTCGGCCTCGCCGAGCGGCTGGGCCACTACCCCAAGCATCTTTCCGGCGGCGAGCAGCAGCGCGTGGCCCTGGCGCGCGCCTTCGCCATGCGTCCCAGGCTCCTGCTGGCCGACGAGCCGACCGGCAATCTCGATGCCGATACCGGGGCGCAGGTCATCGAGCTGATGTTCGACATGAATGCCGAGGCCGGCACCACGCTGATCCTGGTGACCCACGACGAAGCGCTGGCGCATCGCTGCGGACGCACGCTGCGCCTGGCGGGCGGGCGCCTGCAAGCCTGACTCAGGCGGCAAGAATCTGCCGCGCCGCGGCCACGCCGCTCCTGACCGCGCCTTCCAGAGTCGCCGGATAGTCGCCGGCGACATAATCGCCGGCCAGCCACAGGCCGGGCATCTCGGTTCGGACGGATGGGCGCTGCAGATTCGGCACGCAGGCAAAGGTGGCGCGCTTTTCGGTGATGGTCTGCACCGAAAGCGGTGCCGGCAGATCGGGTACGACGCGGGCGATTTCGCGGTGTATGCGGCGTTCGAGTTCCGGCAGGGGCAGATCCAGGTGCCGGCCGCGCGCGCTGATCACGGCGGCGATCAGTCCGCACTGTCCGCATAGCGCGCCGCGGTCGAACAGCCATTGCGCGAGCCCGGCGTCCACGCCCAGCATGGGCTGCCGCAGGCGCACCCACTCCGGGTAACTGAAGTAGCTGGTGACGATGGGTTCCCAGTCGAAATGAGCGACGCGGGACGCCAGTTGCGGCACCAGGCCGCCGAGGTGATAGGGCGCCACCGCCAGCACCACTTGCGCAAAGGGGCCGGCATCGTCGATCAGCCAGGCGTCGTCCTCGCGCCGCAGCGAGCCGATGCGGCGACCGGTATGCACCGCGCCGCCGCGCTCGGTGACGAACTGCGCGCCAGGTTCCGGGAACAGCGCGGTGAGATCGACTTGCGGCAGCAGCAGGTCGCTGGCTGCTCGCCTGCCGCCGAGGCTGTCGCGCAGCACGTTCGCCAGCACCCCGGCCGAGGCGCGCTCGGCCGGGGTGTTCAGGGCGGCGATGCACAGCGGCTCCCACAAGAGTTGGCGCTGGCGCGACGGCGTGGCGTTGGCGTCCAGCCAGGCGCTGACCGTGGTGTCCGGTTCGATCCGGTAGCGGCGCGCCTTGAGGTCCTGCATGAGGCGGATCGCAGCCCACTTTTCGCGCCAGCCGAGGCCGCGCGCGAGCAGCAGCGCAAAGGCGGTGTGCAGCGGCGCCGGGAGCCTGGGTGCCGTCATCAGGAATTCGCCGGGGAATTCGAAGCGCAGCGGAGTGCGCCTGAGCAACTGGTCTGGATCGGCGCCGACGGCGCGCATCAGGCGCAGGGTTTCGGCATAAGCGCCGATCAGGATGTGCTGCCCGTTGTCCACGCTGAAACCGTCGATCCTTGCCGCCCGGGCGCGGCCGCCGAGCACGCGCGAGGCTTCGAAGACCTCGACCCGGCGGCCGGCGGCGGCCAGTTCCACCGCGGCGGCCATGCCGGCGTAGCCGGCGCCGATCACGGCCAGTTTCAAGCGCGAACCCAGGTCTTTGCCGCCAGCCAGAGCTTGCGCAGCGGCGGCAGCGAGATGCGCTGGTCCAGCACACGGAAGCTGTCGCGCACGATTTCGTCCAGGGTTGCGCGGTAGATTGCGGCCATGATCAGCCCGGCGCGCTGCGCCTTGCGGTCGGCGGCGGGAAGCTGGGCGAAGGCTTGGCCGTAGAGCGCCTGGGCGCGCTCGACCTGGAAGGCCATGAGGCGGCGGAACTTGTCCGAGTAATTGGCCTGGAGCAAATCGTCGTTGCTGACTTCGAAACGCGCCATTTCGTCCTGCGGCAGGTAGATGCGGCCGCGCCGTGCATCCTCGCCGACATCGCGAATGATGTTGGTGAGCTGAAAGGCCAGCCCCAGGTCGTGGGCGTACTTGAGCGTCTGGCGGTCGCTGTAGCCGAAGATTTCCGCGGCAAGCAGGCCGACCACGCTGGCAACGCGGTAGCAGTACAGGTGCAGGGCCTTGAAATCGGCATAGCGGACCTGGTCGAGGTCCATTTCCATGCCGTCGATGATTTCCAGCAGTTGTTCCTGCGGCAGGTAGAAGTGCCTGAGCGATACGGCCAGCGCCTGGGTTACCGGGTGGCTGGCGCGGCCTTCGTAGAGCGCCTGCAGTTCGCTGCGCCACCAGGCCAGCTTGCTGCGCGCCACGGCGGCATCGGGGCATTCATCGACCGCGTCGTCGACTTCGCGGCAGAAGGCATACAGAGCCGTGATCGCCTGGCGCCGCAGCGGTTCAAGGAACAGAAAACTGTAGTAGAAGCTGGAGCCGCTGGCGGCGGCGCGTTCCTGGCAATATTGATCTGGAGTCACGGCGAATTTACCGATGGTTGTCCAAGGGGCGGACCAGCGAACGCCACAGGATAAGCGGCCAGTCGAAGGTTTCGAGCTTTGGCCGGCGGCTGAATACATCGTAATCGACGGCCTCGATTTTATCCAGGATGCGCAGGCCGCCGGCCACGATGGCGCGGATTTCGAGGCCGATGCGCCCCGGCAGATCCCAGCCCAGCGAGGCACCCGATAGCATCAGGGTGCGGGCGCGCTCGACCTGGAAGCGCAGCAGCTTTTGCAAGTTGGCGCTGACCGGGGTGCCGACTGCACGGCGCAGAACATCGCTGTTATCCACTCCGAAGCGGGCCATCTCGTCCTGCGGCAGATAAATTCTGCCGTTCGCGCCCTTGGCGGCGTCGATCCCCACGTCCTGCCAGTGGTTGATCAACTGCAGCGCGGAACAGATTGCGTCCGAGCGGGACAGGTTTTCCGCGCTGGCGTGGCCGAACAAATGCAGCAGCAGGCGCCCGACCGGATCGGCCGAGCGACGGCAGTAATCCATGAGTTCGGTGAAGTCGCGGTAGCGGTCCATGGTGACGTCCTGCACGAAGGCATCGAGCAGGTCGCGAAACAGTTGCAGTGGCAGGCCGTGGCGCTCGATCACCGGCCGCAGGCGCAGGAACACCGGATGCTGCGTCGGTTGGCCCTGTTCGATGGCGTCGAGTTCGGCCTGGTAGCCGGCCAGCAGCGCGCTGCGCTGCTGCGACGAAAGCTCGCCTTCATCGGCAAAATCGTCGGCGCTGCGGGCGAAACCGTAGATGGCCGCCACCGGTTCGCGCAGCGGCGCCGGCAGAAGAATCGAGGCAACGGGAAAGTTTTCGTAGTGATCGACGGCCATGGTGCGGCAGGAGTATATCCATTGGGCACGAAAGCCTGAGCAATGAACACGGGAATTCGCTCGGAAGACCTGCCGGGTGCCCGGATTCATCGTTGCGCAACGGCAACGGCGAGTCCTGTTGAAGCCGGAAAGAAATGTTGAAAGCAGGTAAAATTCGCAATCCACGTCGTGTCGATCGGGTCTGCATGTCTGTCCGGTTGCGACATGCGCCCAGGTGGCGGAATTGGTAGACGCACCAGATTTAGGTTCTGGCGCCGCGAGGCGTGGGGGTTCGAGTCCCTTCCTGGGCACCAGCGTTTGGGCGCAGACCCGGAGTTCGCCCCGGGGTTTGGCTGCTATGGGTGGTGGCGTGTTTTTTCAATGAATTCTTAAATGACGGATACAGAGATGACGGACAAGGCAACGACGGACGTGGCAGTCGACACCAGCAGCGCACTGGAACGGCGCATCGACATGACGGTGGCGCTGGCGGAGATCGAGAAGGATGTCGAGCAGCGCCTGAAGCAGATGTCGCGCACCGTGAAAATGGCCGGATTCCGTCCGGGCAAGGTGCCAATGAAAATGGTGGCGCAGCAGTACGGCTCCCAGGCGCGTTCGGAGGCGATCGGCGCGGCAGTGGAAAAGGCCTATGGCGAAAAGCTGCGCGAGCAGAACCTGCGTGTCGCCGGTTATCCGCGCATCGAGCCGAAGGCCGATGCCAGCCCCGGATTGCTGGGCTTCACCGCGGTGTTCGAGGTCTATCCGGAGATTGCCCTGGGCGATGTATCCGGCCAGGCGATCGAAAAGCCGCAACTGACAGTCACCGACGCCGAAGTCGACAAGACGCTCGACGTGCTGCGCAAGCAACGCGTCACCTATGTCGAGACCGACCGCGCCGCGGCGAAAGATGATCGCCTGGTGATCGATTTCGTCGGACGCAAGAATGGCGAGGAATTTCCCGGCGGCAAAGCCACGGATTATTCCGTGATGGTAGGCGGCGGCATGATGTTGCCGGATTTCGAGGCTCAGATGGAAGGCGTCAAGGCCGGCGATACCAAAACCTTCGACGTCAGCTTCCCGGCCGACTACCAGGCTGCGGAACTCGCCGGTTCGACCGTGCAATTCGAGATGACCGTGAAAAAGGTCGAGGCCGCCCGCCTGCCTGAGATCAATGCAGAATTCGCCAAGCAGCTTGGTGTCGCCGACGGCGATATCGCCAAGATGCGGGTCGAGGTGCGCGGCAACCTGGAACGCGAAGTCAAGAAGCGCCTGCTGGCAAAGGTCAAGGAGCAGGTCATGGAGGCACTGCTCAAGGTGAATCCGATCGAGGTGCCGAAGGCCCTGGTCCAAATGGAATCGGAACAGATGGCCGAAACGGCACGTCGCGACATGGAATCGCGCGGCATGGGGATGAAGAACATCCCGGTCGAGGCCTCCTGGTTTACCGAGCAGGCAACACGCAGGGTGAAACTCGGTCTGCTTCTTGCCGAACTGGTCAAGGCCAAGGACCTCCACGTCAAACCCGAGCAAGTGCGTGCCATCGTCGATGAATTCGCCGAAACCTTCGAAGACCCCAAGGAAGTGGTGCGCTGGTACTATTCTCAACCACAACGGCTGGCTGAAGCCGAGGCGCTGGCGCTGGAGAACAACGTCGTGGATTGGGTGCTCGCCAACGCCAAAGTCAGCGAAGCCCCCATCGCCTTCGATGCGCTGATGGGAAATGCAGCATGATCCTGCCGGAGATGTCCATGTACGGTTCGCGACAGAATAGTGGTGCCTACGACGCACCAGCTCCCGATACCCAGGCCCTGGGCCTGGTGCCCATGGTCATCGAGACCAGCGGGCGCGGCGAACGGGCCTACGACATCTATTCGCGCCTGCTGCGCGAGCGGGTGATTTTCATGGTGGGCCCGGTCAATGACAACACGGCCAACCTGGTGGTGGCGCAGTTGCTGTTCCTCGAATCGGAAAATCCGGACAAGGACATCTTCTTCTACATCAACTCGCCGGGTGGTTCCGTCACCGCGGGCATGGCCATCTACGACACGATGCAGTTCGTCAAGCCGGCCGTGTCGACCCTGTGCATCGGCCAGGCCGCCAGCATGGGCGCATTCCTGCTTGCCGCGGGCGAAAAGGGCAAGCGTTACTGCCTGCCGAATTCACGCGTGATGATCCATCAGCCGATGGGCGGATTTCAGGGCCAGGCTTCGGACATCGAGATCCATGCCAAGGAAATCCTGTTCCTCAAGCAGAAACTCAACCAGATGCTCGCGCATCACACCGGGCAGTCGATCGAGCGCGTCGAGCGCGATACCGATCGCGACAACTTCCTTTCAGCCGAAGCGGCGGTAGAGTACGGTTTGGTCGACAAGGTACTGACCAGTCGCAACGAAGCCGTAACGGCTTGATCCTGCGCAGGGACGGAGACAAAGATGGCGGACAAAAAATCGGGCAGCGGCGAAAAGCTGCTGTATTGCTCCTTCTGCGGCAAGAGCCAGCATGAAGTCAAGAAGCTGATCGCCGGTCCCTCCGTTTTCATCTGCGACGAGTGCATCGAGCTGTGCAACGACATCATCCGCGACGAGATCGCCGCAGAGCCGGCGGGCTCGGCCAAGCGCGAATTGCCGGCGCCGAAGGAAATCCGCGAAATGCTCGATCAGTATGTGATCGGACAGGATTCGGCGAAGAAGATTCTCGCGGTAGCGGTCTATAACCACTACAAGCGCATCCGGCACCAGGAAAAAGGCAGCGACGGCATCGAGCTGTCGAAAAGCAACATCCTGCTGATCGGTCCCACCGGTTCGGGCAAGACCCTGCTGGCGCAGACCCTGGCGCGTACGCTGAATGTTCCTTTCGTCATGGCCGATGCGACGACCCTGACCGAGGCGGGCTATGTCGGCGAGGACGTTGAGAACATCATCCAGAAGCTGCTGCAGAAATGCGACCATGAAGTTGAAAAGGCGCAGCAAGGCATCGTCTATATCGACGAGATCGACAAGATTTCGCGCAAGTCGGACAACCCCTCGATTACCCGCGATGTTTCCGGCGAAGGTGTGCAGCAGGCGCTGCTGAAGCTTATCGAAGGCACGGTGGCGAGCATTCCGCCGCAAGGCGGGCGCAAGCATCCGAACCAGGATTTCATCCAGATCGACACGACCAATATCCTGTTCATCTGCGGTGGCGCCTTCGACGGCCTCGACAAGGTGATCCGCAGTCGTTCGGAAAAGGGCGGCATCGGCTTCGGCGCCGAGGTCAAAAGCCGCGACGCGAGCAATGTCGGCGAGATGCTGAAGCAGGTGGAACCCGAGGATCTGATCAAATTCGGCCTGATTCCCGAGCTGATCGGCCGTCTGCCGGTAATCGCCACCTTGCAGGAACTCGACGAAGCGGCACTGGTCGAAATATTGATTGAGCCGAAGAATGCGCTGATCAAGCAGTATCACAAGCTCTTTGCCATGGAAGGCGTCGAACTGGAAGTGCGCCCTTCGGCCTTGCAGGCCATCGCCAAGAAGGCGCTGAAGCGCAAGACCGGCGCACGGGGTCTGCGCTCCATTCTCGAAAACGTGCTGCTGGACACCATGTACGAGTTGCCGACCATGGAGAGTGTCAGCAAGGTCGTGATCGACGAGAGCACGATCGAATCCGGCGCCCAGCCGCTGATGATCTACGCCGACCAGGCCAAGGTTTCCGGCTCGAACTGATCCTGCGGCCGGGTTTGACCGTGGCCGCCTTGAATACCGGTCAGCCGCCCCAATGTGGATGGCGTGACTCATAACCGAAGGACACGATGATGTCTGGCCTACCCGCTACCCCCGTAGAGACCCAATCCCTGCCGCTGTTGCCCTTGCGCGACGTCGTGGTCTTCCCGCACATGGTGATTCCGCTGTTTGTCGGGCGCCCGAAGTCGATCAAGGCGCTGGAAACGGCAATGGAAACCGGCAAGAACATCCTTCTCGTGGCGCAGAAGTCCGCCGCGAAGGACGAGCCTGTGCCGGAGGACATGTACGAGATCGGCTGTCTCGCCAATATCCTGCAGATGCTCAAGCTGCCCGACGGCACGGTGAAAGTGCTGGTCGAAGGCGTGCAGCGCGCACGCGTATTGCGCATTGAAGACCAGCGCGCCCTGTTCGTCGCCGACGTCAGCCTGATCCCGATCGAGGAGCGCGCCGACAACGAGGTCGAAGCGATGCGCCGCACGGTGCTGGCCCAGTTCGACCAGTACGTCAAGCTCAACAAGAAGATCCCGCCCGAGGTGCTGACTTCGCTGGCCGGCATCGAAGAGGCCGGGCGCCTGGCCGACACGATCGCCGCCCATCTGCCGCTGAAGCTCGAACAGAAGCAGGAAATTCTGGAAGTGTTCGGCGTCTCTGCGCGACTGGAAAAGCTGCTCGGCCAGCTGGAAGCCGAGCTCGACATCCTGCAGGTCGAAAAGCGCATCCGTGGCCGCGTCAAGCGGCAAATGGAAAAGAGCCAGCGCGAGTACTACCTCAACGAGCAGGTCAAGGCGATCCAGAAGGAACTCGGTGAAGGCGAAGAAGGTGCCGACATCGACGAGATGGAAAAGAAGATCAAGGCTGCCGGCATGAGCAAGGAAGCCCTGGTCAAGGTCAGTGCCGAGGTCAAGAAACTCAAGCTGATGTCGCCGATGTCGGCCGAAGCTACCGTGGTACGCAATTACATCGAAACCTTGCTGGCGCTGCCGTGGAAGAAGAAGTCGCGCATCAGCAAGGACCTTTCTGCCGCCGAGAAGATCCTCGACAAGGATCACTACGGTCTGGAGAAGGTCAAGGAACGCATCGTCGAATATCTCGCGGTGCAGCAGCGCGTCGACAAGGTCAAGGCGCCTATCCTGTGTCTGGTCGGCCCCCCCGGCGTGGGCAAGACGTCCCTCGGGCAGTCGATCGCCAAGTCCACCAATCGCAAATTCATTCGCATGGCGCTGGGCGGCGTCCGCGATGAGGCCGAGATTCGTGGTCACCGGCGCACCTACATCGGTTCGATGCCGGGCAAGATCCTGCAGAACATGACCAAGGTCGGGGTCAAGAATCCGCTGTTCCTGCTCGACGAAGTCGACAAGATGGGCCAGGATTTCCGCGGCGATCCGTCGTCGGCGCTGCTTGAAGTGCTCGATCCGGAGCAGAACCACACCTTCCAGGATCACTACATCGAGGTCGATTTCGACTTGTCCGATGTCATGTTCGTCGCCACGGCGAATACCCTGAACATCCCGGCGGCGCTGCTCGATCGTCTGGAGGTGATCCGCCTTGCCGGCTATACCGAGGACGAAAAAGTCAATATCGCCCTGCGCTATCTGGTGCCGAAGCAGATGAAGGCCAATGGCATCAAGCGCGATGAACTCTCGATTACCGAGGACGCCCTGCGCGATATCGTGCGCTATTACTCGCGTGAAGCCGGGGTACGTGCCCTGGAGCGCGAGATTTCCAAGATATGCCGCAAGGTGGTCAAATCATTGGTCATGAAGGCGCGCAAGAACAAGATCGTGGTCAATGCCAAGAATCTCGACAAGTTCCTCGGCGTGCGCCGTTACAGCTTCGGCATGGCGGAAAAGGAAAACCAGGTCGGCCAGGTGACCGGCCTGGCGTGGACCGAAGTCGGTGGCGAGTTGCTGACCATCGAAGCCGTGGCCCTGCCGGGCAAGGGCAAGACCATGACCACCGGCAAGCTGGGCGAAGTCATGCAGGAGTCGATCCAGGCCGCGCTGTCCGTGGTGCGCAAGCGCAGCCAGGCGCTCGGCATCGCCGACGACTTCTACCAGAAGAACGACATCCACATTCACCTGCCCGAAGGGGCGACGCCGAAGGATGGTCCCAGCGCCGGCATCGCCATCTGCACCGCGCTGGTCTCGGTTCTGACGGGTATTCCGGTGCGCGCCGACGTGGCGATGACCGGCGAAATCACCCTGCGCGGCGAAGTGTTGCCGATCGGCGGCCTCAAGGAAAAGCTGCTGGCGGCGGTACGCGGCGGCATTCGCCTGGCATTGATTCCGGAGGAGAACGTCAAGGATCTGACCGAGATTCCCGACACGATCAAGAACCGGATCGAAATCCAGCCGGTGCGCTGGATCGACAAGGTGCTGGAACTCACGCTCGAGCGCGTGCCTCAGCCTTTGCCCGAGCCGGCTGCAGCGCCTGCGGTGGCGGTAGTTGCCGATGACGCTGCGGCGACCGGCGTGGTGACCCACTGAGCGATTGTGAACTGATAGAATTGCGGTCGCTTGCCCACTCTGGGCAGCGACCGTTCAGCGGGTGCTTAGCTCAGTTGGTAGAGCGTCTGCCTTACACGCAGAATGTCGGCGGTTCGACCCCGTCAGCACCCACCACCGAACAAAGGCGAACAGTAGTTCGCCTTTGTCGCATCTAGGGTTTTCAGCGCATGCTCGATTTCGTTCGCAACAACAAGAAAATCACCCAGGGCTTCCTTGCACTCATCACGCTTCCCTTCGCCTTCTGGGGCGTTGATTCCTACGTCCGCAACGCTGGCGTCGACGCCAACATCGCCAGCGTCGGCGGGCGCAAGATCACGCAACAGGAATTGCAGACGGCGATGCGCGAACAGCAGGACCGGATGCGCTCCCAGCTGGGTACCAAAATCGATCCGGCGCTGTTCGAAACGCCGCAGATGCGTCGCGCCGTGCTCGATTCGCTGATCACCCAGCGCTTGCTGGCCGAGCAGGCCAGGACCGCGCGGCTGACAGTGGGCGACGACCAGTTGGTGCAGTTCATTGCCGGCGTTCCCTCCTTGCAGGAAAACGGCAAATTCTCGAACGAGCGCTATGAGGCGCTGGTCGCCGCCCAGGGCATGAGCAAGGAAATGTTCGAAGCCCGTCTGCGCCAGGACATGGCCATGCAGCAGTTGATGCTGCCGGTGACCGAAGCCGGCATCACCGGCCGGGCCGCGGCCGGGCGCTGGTTGGCCACCCAGTTGGAGCGGCGCGAGGTCGGTGAACTGCTGCTGCTGCCGGAAGCCTACAGCAGCCAGGTCAAGCTGGCCCCCGATGCGGTGCAGAAGCACTACGAGGCAAACCGCAAGCAGTTCGAGTTGCCGGAGCAGGTGCGCGCAGAGTTCCTGACCCTGAGCCAGGATGCGCTGACGGCGCAGGCTGTCGTCGGCGAAGAGGAAGTCAAGGCCTACTATCAATCGCATGCCGATCGCTACAAGGCCGCCGAAACGCGACGCGCCAGCCATATCCTGATTGCCGCAGGCAAGGACGCGCCGGACGCCGAAGTCAAGGCAGCCAAGGCCAAGGCCGATGAGTTGTTGGCGCAGTTGCGCAAAACACCAGGCGATTTTGCCAAGCTGGCCAAGCAGAGTTCGCAGGACCCCGGATCTGCCGCCAAGGGCGGCGACCTCGACTGGTTCGGGCGCGGCGCGATGGTCAAGGCGTTCGAGGACACCGCCTTCAGCCTCAAGGAAGGCCAGACCTCGGAGGTCGTGCGTTCGGATTTCGGTTATCACATCATTCGCGTCACCGGGGTGCGTCCCGAGCGCGTCAAGCCGCTGGAAGAAGTCAGGGCGGAAATCCTCGCCGAACTCAAGCGCGAAGCAGGAATGAAGAAGTATGCCGAGGCCGCGGAAGCATTTGGCAACATGGTCTATGAGCAGGCCGACAGTCTCAAGCCGGCTGCCGAAAAATGGAATCTGGAAATCCGCCAGACGCCGTGGCTGGCCAGGGGCGGCAAATTGCCGGCACCCTTCGACAATGCCAAGCTCGCCGCAGCCTTGTTCAGCGACGACGGGTTGAAGAACAAACGCAACACCGAGGCGGTCGAAATCGCGTCGGGTACGCTGGTGTCGGCACGGGTGCTGGAGCACAAGCCGGCCGCCCTGCAGCCGCTGGATGCGGTGAAGGGCGAGATCGAAAAGCGGCTGATCGGCGAGGAAGCGGCAAAACTGGCGATCAAGGATGGCGAGGAAAAGCTGTCCCGGCTGGCCAAGGGCGAGGCCGTGGACCTGAAATGGTCGCCTGCTCGCAGCGTAAGCCGCACCGCGGCGCCAGGCCTGCCGGCCGATTCCGTGCGCGCCGTGTTCAAGGCCGATGCCGGGAAATTGCCGGCCCACACCGGCGTGGCTTTCCCCGGCAAGGGCTATGCGCTGTATCGCATCACGGCGGTCAAGTCAGGCGAAGGCGGCACGGATGATCCGGGCGCGCGAGCACTGGCTCAACAATATGCACGCTTCGTCGCCGAGGAAGAGTTCGCCGCCTGGATGTCGACCCTGAAGGAAAAACATCCGGTGGAGATCAACAAGGCCGCACTGGAGAGCAAGGACCGTTGATTCGGCATACGCCGAATAAGTGCATCAGGCAAAGCCCCGCATCGCGGGGCTTTGCTTTTTGGCGAAGGACAAGTTGGGTCGCCTGCAGGGTAGGATCGTCAAAGCAGCAAGGGAGCTGTTTGGGTCTGCCGTATGCCGGTGATCGATGCTCGCCTGGCACAATTGAAGCGCTCGGAGCAAGAAAGGGCCGCAATGGCAAATAGTCTGGAACTGGCATTTTCGGTAAGCGGGGATCGTTTGGTGGCAACGATCCCACCCGCGTCGGGGCGAATGCGACTCGACGCGGACGGGGTGCGCCGCATGGTCGGCGAGGTCGGTTGCGGCGATTGGCTCGTGTTGGAAGATGCCGTCGCAGCGCTGGTGGAGCATTACAACTCGTGTGATGACGAACTGGAAGTTGCGGTGGCCGAACGTCGTGACGCCAGCTTTTCCGTGGAAGTTTCCGTCGACTCGATGGCCGCCTGGGTAAATTGGGTTCCGGCCCATGGCGGCAAGAGCGTGACGGCTGACGAAGTTTTCGCAGCCCTGGCCGCGGGCGGGGTCAGCTACGGCATCGACCAAGCGGCAGTGACGGATCTGTGCAGCAAGAGTCTGCCTGAGCGTGTCGTGGTCGCAACTGGTCTGGCGCCGGAGAACGGGCGCGATACGATTTTTGAATTGCTGGTTGCGGACAGCCGCGATCGGGTCCCGCACGTGAACGAAAAAGGCCTGATGGATTTTCGCGACCTCGGGGCGATTCCCCTGGTGGTGGCGGATCAAGCCCTGATGCGAAGAATTCCGCCGACTGACGGAAAGCCCGGACGCACTATTCGCGGCGAAGTGATCGATCCGTTGCCGGGACGCAATGAAGGTTTTGCCGAGCATCTGGTCGGCGCTTATGTCGCGCAGGACGATCCGGATCTTCTGCTGGCGGTGTTCAATGGTCAGCCGGTTCGTTGTGCCCGCGGCGTGACGGTCGAACAGGTCTTGAAAGTGCGCAATGTGAATCTCGCTTCGGGCAACATCAATTTTGACGGTACCGTGCATGTCGATGGTGAAGTGATGCCAGGCATGAAAGTGAGCGCGACCGGCGACATCACCGTTAGCGGACTGGTCGATGGCGGCGAACTTGACGCGGGCGGCGACGTTGTCATTGGTGGCGGCATCATCGCGCAGGCCAAGGTGCGGGCTGCGGGTTCAGTAGCGGCGCGCTTCGCCGAGAACGCGCACATTTACGCAGGCACGACCATTGTCATCAGCGATTCAGCCCTGCAAAGCGACCTGCAGGCGATGAATCAGATTGTCATCGGTGCCAAATCGCCACAGCGCGGGCGACTGACAGGTGGCTCGACGAGGGCAATGCTGCTGATCCAGGTGCCGATCTTGGGCGCGCCGACGGGCGGCGTGACGGGCGTCCACCTCGGCGTCAATCCGGTTCTCGAAGCCAGGTATCAGGATTTGCTGCATCAGATAGAAAAACAGAAGGCGGACGAGGCTAAGCTCGAACAGATCATCAAGCATCTAAGCAAGCAGGGTGACCATAGCGGCACACTGGAACGCGTCAAAGCCACCTGGCAACAAACAGTTCAGGCATGGGGCCGACTGTTGGCGGAAAAGGAACTGCTGGAAGCGCAACTGACCTTGATCGCGGGCGCCCGCCTGGTGGTGGGCGTCGCCTTATCGGGGGCCGTCGACCTGAGTTTTGGCAAGAAGTCCCTGCGTTTGCGGCGCAGCTTCGACGCCGGCACCATCTCCGTGGATGACGACAGAATCGTGTTTACGGACCCGGGCGGCAACGTGACCGCCGCGGCTTAGCTAGCCCGGCAGCGGGTCCGCGTTGCCCATCGCCGTGGTGTGCGTGCCGCCGTCGACGTAGAGGATTTCGCCGGTGATGCCGCTGGCGAGGTCGGAGAGCAGAAAGGCGGCCGCGTTGCCGACTTCCTCGATCGTGACATTGCGCCGCAGCGGCGCGTGGTGCGCGTTGTAGGCCAGCAGCTTGCCGAAATTGCCGATGCCCGAGGCGGCCAGGGTCTTGATCGGGCCGGCGGACAGTGCATTGGCGCGAATGCCTTGCGGGCCGAGGCAGAAGGCCAGGTAGCGTGTGGCGGCTTCGAGGCTGGCCTTGGCCAGGCCCATGGTGTTGTAGTTGGGCATGGTGCGCACGGCGCCGAGGTAGGTCAGCGCCAGCAGGGAGGGATTCTTGCCCTTCAGCAGCAGCGGCCGCGCGGCCTTTGCCAGTGCGGGATAGCTGTAGGAGGAGACGTCGTGGGCGATGCGGAAAGACTCGCGCGAAATGCCTTCCAGGAAATCGCCCTCGATCGCTTCGTTCGGGGCGAAGGCGATCGAATGCACCAGGCCGTCCAGGCCGTCCCAGTGCTTGGCAAGTTCGGCGAAGACGGCGTCGATCTGCGCGTCATCGGCGACGTCGCAGGGAAATATGGCCTGGGAGCCGAACTCGTCGGCGAACTTGGCCATGCGATCGCGGACGCGTTCGTTCTGGTAGGTGAAGGCCAGATCGGCGCCTTCGCGGTGGCAGGCCTTGGCGATGCCGTAAGCGATCGACCGGTTGGAGATCAGACCGGTGATCAGAATGCGTTTGCCAGCGAGAAATCCCATCGCATTTCCTTGGTTGAATCGGACGGCGGATTATAGCGGATCAGCTAAACTCGCCGTCATGCGTCGCGTATTCCCCTGCCTTCTGGTTCTGCTGCTCGCCGCCTGCGGCGATGCCTGGAACGACCCCTATCCGGCGGGGGATCGCGGCAGGAACATCCTCTACAGCGCCTTCACCGACCGGCCCAAGCATCTCGATCCAGTGCAGTCCTACAGCGAGGACGAAATCACATTTACGGCCCAGATCTATGAGCCGCCGCTGCAGTATCACTATCTCAAGCGGCCCTATGCCTTGATCGCCGCAACCGCCGAGGCAGTGCCGCAGGCGCGGTATCTCGACGCGCAGGGGCGCGCGCTGGCAGGCGGCGCCGATCCGGAAAAAATCGCCTTCACCGACTATGTGATCACGCTCAAGCCGGGTATTCGCTATCAGCCGCACCCGGCTTTCGCCCGTGCCGCTTCGGGCGACTATGCCTACCACGCGCTGTCGCCCGCGCAACTGGCGGCGCTCGGCACGCTGGCGGACTTCAGCCTGCGCGACACGCGGGAGCTGACGGCCGCGGATTATGTGTACGGCCTCAAGCGTCTGGCGCATCCGCGGCTGCATTCGCCGATTTTCGGCCTGATGGACGACTACGTGGTCGGCCTGGGCGATCTTGCGCAGCGCCTGAAAGCTTTGAAGGACCAGCCCTGGATAGACTTGCGCGAGCACCGTCTGGAAGGCGCCGAAGTCATCGACCGCTACCGTTACCGGATCCGGGTCAAGGGCAAGTATCCGCAGTTCCTCTATTGGCTGGCGATGCCCTTTTTTGCGCCGATGCCCTGGGAAGCGGACAAGTTCCACAGCCAGCCGGGCATGGCGCAGAAGAACCTGACGCTGGACTGGTATCCGATCGGCACCGGCCCCTACATGCTGACCGAGAACAATCCGAACGCGCGCATGGTGCTGGAGCGCAACCCGAACTTCCGCCAGGAAAGCTATCCTTGCGAAGGCGAAGCGGACGATGTGAAAGAGGGCTTGCTGAAGGACTGCGGCCAGACGCTGCCCTTCATCGACAAGGTGGTGTTCACCCGCGAGAAGGAACAGATACCCTACTGGAACAAGTTCCTGCAGGGCTATTACGATGCATCTGGAATTTCTTCGGATGCCTTCGACCAGGCGGTGCAGGTCACCGCCGGCGAGATCACGCTGTCGGACGAGATGCGGGCACAAGGCATTGTGCTGAGCACCTCGGTGGCGACATCGAGCTTCTACATGGGTTTCAATTGGCTGGATCCGCTGGTCGGCGGCACCGATCCGAAGACGGCGGAGGCCGCGCGCAAGCTGCGTCAGGCGATTTCCATCGCGATCGACCAGGAAGAGTTCATTTCGATTTTCCAGAACGGTCGCGGCGTTGCCGCGCAGGGGCCGATTCCGCCGGGAATTTTCGGTCATCGCGAAGGCTCGGCAGGCATCAATCCGCACATGTACGACTGGGGCGACGGCCATGCCCGGCGCAAGCCGGTCGCGGAAGCCAGGCGCTTGCTGGCCGAGGCGGGATGGCCCAACGGTCGCGATGCGAAAACCGGCGAGCCGCTGGTGATCAATCTCGACACGACGGCCACCGGGGTCGGCGCCAAGGCCCGCATCGACTGGCTTAACAAGCAGTTCGCCAAGATCGACGCGCAACTGGTGGTGCGCAGCACGGACTACAACCGCTTCCAGGAAAAGGTGCGCAAGGGTGCGGTGCAACTGTTCTATTTCGGCTGGAATGCCGACTATCCCGATCCCGAAAACTTCATGTTCCTGCTGCACGGCAAGCAGGGCAAGGTCAGGCATTCCGGCGAGAACGCGGCGAACTACGAAAATTCCGAGTACGACCGCCTGTTCGAACGCATGAAGGCCATGGAAAGCGGCCCGCAACGGCAGGAACTGATCGATCGCATGACGGATATCCTGCGCCATGACGCGCCCTGGGTCTGGGGTTTCCATCCGAAGGACTACACCTTGCGCCATGCCTGGCTGACCAATCGCAAGCCGAGCAAGGTCGGCCACAACACGCTCAAGTATCAGCGGGTCGATGCGGCTTTGCGCGCGCAGCGCCGCGCCGAGTGGAATCGTCCGCTGCTGTGGCCCCTGCTGCTGGTCGTGCTGGTCTTCGGCGCCGCGATCTGGCCGGCCTGGCGCGGCTATCGGCGGCGCGAGACGGCCGCGGCGCGGTAGGCGCGGGCCTGGTCGGCTGTCGTCGCCGTGTCGCCAGCGGCAACTCCTGGTTATTCCTCGATGCCTTGCCACTTGCCGTGGCGCAGGGCTTCGAGCGGACGGAAACGCGACTTGTAGGCCATCTTGCGGCTGTCGCGTATCCAGTAGCCGAGATACAGCCAGGGCAGACCCACATGCTGGCACTGCGCAATTTGCCAGAGGATGGCGAACGTGCCGTAGCTGGCATCGGTGATGTCGGGGTCGTAAAACGTATAAACCGACGAGAGTCCGTCGCTGAGCACGTCGATGATGCTGACGACGCGCAGGATGCCGTTTTCGCGAAACTCGATCAGGCGGCTGTCGACATGGGTCTGCAGCAGGAAGTGCGCGTACTGGTCGCGGCTGTCCTGATCCATGCCGCCGCCCGAGTGGCGCGTAGCCTGGTAGTGCTGGTAGAGCTGATAGTGTTCCTCGCGAAACGTCAGGCTGCATTCGCGTGCGACGAGCCCGGCGTGATGAGTCAGGGCGCGGCGCTGGCTGCGGTTGGGCACGAACTCCGCGACGTTGAGCCGCACCGGCTGGCATTCGCGGCAGGCATCGCAATAAGGTCGGTAGGTGAACACGCCGCTGCGCCGAAAACCCGCGCGTACCAGTTCGCTGTAGGTGGCGCTGTCGATCAGGTGGGTGGGCGTGGCGACCTGGGAGCGGGCGATGCGCCCGGGCAGGTAGGAACAGCCATAGGGTGCGGTGGCGTAGAACTGCAGCAGCGGAAACGGCGGCAGGTCGCGCAGATGAGTCATGGCCGTTGCCTGAAATGTGCGTCGATCGCCGTCGCCGGCCAGGGTCCCGCTGCATCGCCGTGTGCGCACAAGACCTCCAGCCGCGCGGCAAAATCGCAGCGGGGGATAGGGCGGGCGCCGAGCGAGGCGAGATGTCTGGTTTCCATTTGGCAGTCGATTATGCCGAATCCGCGCAATTTGAGGTAAGCGCACAAATGGGCGAGGGCGATCTTCGAGGCATCGCGCGCATCGGCGAACATCGATTCGCCGTAGAAGGCCTGGCCGATGGCGATGCCGTAGAGGCCGCCGGCGAGTTTGCCGTCGACCCAGGTTTCCACGCTGTGGGCATAGCCCAGGCGGTGCAGCTCGCGATAGGCGTGCTGCATCTCGCGCGTGATCCAGGTGCCGGACTGTCCTTCGCGCGGCTTGCGGGCGCAGGCGCGGATCACGTCGCCGAAGGCGGTATCGAGGCGCACTTCGTAGTCGGCATTGCGCAGGGTTTTCGTCAGCGAGCGTGAAATCTTCAGCTCGTCGGGAAACAGCACCATGCGCGGATCGGGACTCCACCAGAGGAGGGGCTCGCCGGCCGAGAACCAGGGGAAGATGCCGCGCCGGTAGGCGGCGAGCAGCCGCTGCGGGCTCAGGTCGCCGCCCGCGGCGAGCAAACCGTTGGGTTCGCTGAGCGCCTTCGCCACTGGCGGGAACAGGAGTGCTTCAGACAGCCAGGGGATCATCGGCCCTGGGGAAAGGTGACGACGTGATCGACATCGAGCCGGATGCCGATGCGTTCGCCTATCGCATGGTTGTGGTGGGAGGGTACCAGCGACAGTACCTGGGCGCCCGAGGCCAGACGCAGCGTGTAGAGAAACTCCGCACCGCGGAAAGCCTTGGCGACGACTTCGGCCTTGACTTCGCTGGCATCGTCGTGAATCACGTCGTCGGGGCGCAACAGCACGTCGAGCCGGCAGCTACGTTGGCACTCGAAGCAACTCGACGCACAATCCATCGGTACTTCCGAATCGAGCCGGCCCAGTTCCACCTCGACGACCTGGCGCGACAACACTTCGCCGGGCAGGAACACGCCCTGGCCGATGAAATCGGCAACGTGACGCGTGGCGGGACGGTGATACAGATTGTAGGGCGTGTCCCATTGCTCGATGCGGCCTTCGCGCATGATGCCGACCATGTCGGCGACGGCGAAGGCTTCGTTCTGGTCGTGGGTGACCAGGATCGCCGCCATGCCGGCGCGCTTGAGGATGTCGCGGACTTCGAGCGAGAGGCGTTCGCGCAGTTCGACGTCGAGATTGGAGAAGGGCTCGTCGAGCAGCAGCAGATGCGGTTGCGGCGCCAGTGCGCGGGCCAGCGCGACGCGTTGTTGCTGACCGCCGGACAGTTCGTGCGGATAGCGTTCGCCGCGCTTGGCCAGTCCGATCAGTTCCAGCATTTCGTCGACGCGTTGGCGCCGCTCCGACGCCGACTGTCCGCGCAGGCCGAAGCCGATGTTGTCGGCCACCGAAAGATGCGGAAACAATGCGTAATCCTGAAACACCATGCCGATGCGTCGCGCTTCGGCGGGGATATGGGTTTTTTCGCTGGCAATCGTTACGCCGTTGAGGCGGATGCTGCCCGCCGCAGGCATTTCGAAGCCGGCGATCAATCGCAGCATGGTGGTCTTGCCGCAGCCCGAAGACCCGAGCAGACAGGCAATTTCCCCCGGCGCCAGGTCGAACGACAAATCGCGCACCACGGCTTGCTTGCCGTAGGCATGGCTGACACGGTCTACTTCGAGCAATGACATGATCGTCGCGTAGATTACGGCTTGTAGAGAATGAGTCTCAATTATAATCGGCCGGCCGTGTCCCGCCCATTCCCCACCTCACCCCTTTCCGCTTTCGCCTTCGCGCTCGCTGTTCTGGTCGCGCTGCCCGTGCTCGCCGTGGGCGCCAATCTGCTCAGCGGCGGCACCGGGGAAACCTGGCGTCATTTGACGAGCACCGTGCTGCCCGAGTACGTGGCGAATTCGGTGTGGCTCTGCCTTGGGGTCGGCATCGGCGTCGCCGCGATGGGCACCGGAGCCGCCTGGCTGGTGGCCTTGAACGACTTCCCCGGCAGGCGCATCGCGGAATGGGCACTGCTGCTGCCGATGGCGATGCCGGCCTACGTGTTGGCATATACCTATACCGATTTCCTGCAGTTCGTCGGTCCCATACAGACCGGGCTGCGCGAAAGTTTCGGCTGGAAAATGGGCGACTACTGGTTTCCCGATGTGCGTTCGCTTGGTGGCGCGATCGTGCTGTTTTCCTGCGTGCTTTATCCCTATGTGTACTTGCTGGTGCGCACTGCCTTTCTCGAACGTGCCGGCGGCATGATCGAGGCGGCACGCGCGCTCGGCCTCAATCCCTGGCAGGGCTTCTGGCGCGTCTCGATTCCGCTGGCGCGCCCGGCCATCGCCGCCGGCATGGCGCTGGCATTGATGGAGACATTGGCCGATTACGGCACGGTAGCCTACTTTGCGGTGGAAACCTTCACCACAGGCATCTATCGCGCCTGGTTCTCGCTGGGTGACCGCGTTGCCGCGGCGCAACTGGCCGCGGCCCTGCTCGGCTTCGTCGCGCTGCTGATTCTGCTGGAGCGCATCAGCCGCGGCCGTGCCCGCTATCACGACAGCAGCGGTCGCCGTCGCGCCACGCGTCAAGTGCTGACCGGCTGGCATGCACTGCTGGCGCTGATCGGTTGCGCGATTCCCGTGCTGATCGGCTTCGCCTTGCCGGCGGTGCTGCTGCTGCGTTTGGCGCTGGGCGATGCCGGCGAAGCAGCCGGTAGCTTTACCGGGCGCTTTCTGGTGCTGGCAAGGAACAGCTTTTCGCTGGCGGCGTTGACCGCCGGGTTGGCCGCGCTGTTGGCGCTGCTGCTCGGCTTCGCCGCGCGCGACAGGCACAAGCTGCCGAGATTGGCGAGCCGCGTCGTCGGCCTTGGCTATGCGGTACCGGGCTCGGTGATCGCGGTCGGCGTGCTGATTCCGGTGACGCGGCTCGATCATTTGCTGGCCGGCCTCTGGCAGCAAATGACCGGGGCCAATCCGGGTCTGATTCTGACCGGCGGCATCGCCGCGCTGGTGTATGCCTATCTCGCGCGTTTCCTGGCGATTGCGCTGCAGACCGTGGAGGCCGGATTGGGTCGCATCACGCCTAGCATGGAGTCGGCGGCGCGCAGCCTCGGCAGCGGTCCGGGGGAGACCCTGCGCCGCGTCCATCTGCCGTTGATGCGCGGCAGCCTGTTGACGGCCTCGCTGCTGGTGTTCGTCGACGTCATGAAGGAACTGCCGGCCACGCTGGTGATGCGTCCCTTCAACTTCGACACGCTGGCAACGCAGACCTTTACCCTGGCGGCCGACGAGCGCCTGGCCGAAGCTTCAAGTGCGGCGCTGGCCATTGTCGCGGTCGGCCTGCTGCCGATCATCCTGCTGGCCCGGCAGATTGCCGCCGGGCGCAGCGAAATCAGTTCCTGCTAGAGCGACTTGTGGGTCCCGTCGCACAGCGCGCCGTTGGCGCTGTGCTTGCAGCCGCAGAAATACACGGTCTTGCTCTCTACAGCGGTGTACTTGACCGGATTGAACTCCGAACCCTTGTGGCTGCCATCACAAAACGGTTGCGACTTGCTCTTGCCGCAGGCGCACCAGTAATAATCCTTGCCTTGCTCTACATCGATGGCGAAGGGGCTCTTTGCGGCGATCTCTGGCTTGGACATGCTGTACTCCGGTTCTGGTTGGCGAAGCCCGGACTATAGAGACATTCGTCATGGCAAGAAATCCCGGTTCGGGAACAGATTGTTTCGTTCCGATCAACAGTGGTCGCCAAGAGTTGACGCTGGCGCTACGGCGAATGGATCGGCCTCCATGCGCCTGGAGACCGATCGATAGCGACTATTTCCAGCCGGCGCGGTCGTAAATGCGCTGTGCGGCGGCGGAGTTCTTCGCCAGGGTGGCCACCGGCAAACTGTCGGCCTTGAACTTGCCCATGGCTTCCAGTGCCGGGTTCTTTACCGCGACACTGGCGACGGCGGGCCATTCATTGTTGCCGTCGGCGAAGTAGCGCTGCGCATCGTCGCTGGCCAGGTATTCGAGGAACTTGACCGCCGATTCCTTGTTCGGGGCGGTCTTCAGCATGCCGCCGCCGGAGATATTGATGTGGGCGCCAAAGCTTTTCTGGTTCGGCCAGATGATGGCGACGCGCTCCATCAGGCGGCGATCCTCCGCCTTGTCGGAGCGCAGGAGGCGGGCCAGATAGTAGCTATTGGACACCGCCACGCCGCATTCGCCAGCGGCGACGGCCTTGATCTGGTCGGTGTCGCCGCCTTTGGGCGAGCGTGCAAAATTTGCGACCACGCCGCGCGCCCATTCCTCGGCTTTGGCTTCGCCCAGATGTGCGACCAATGAGGCCATCAGCGAGATGTTGTAGGGGTGGCTACCCGAGCGCGAACAGACCTTGCCCCTTAGCTTGGGACTGGCGAGGTCTTCGTAATTTTGTGCATCCTCGGCCTTGACCAGTTCCTTGTTCGCAACAATGACTCGGGCGCGGGTCGAAAAGGCGAACCAGTCCGGGCTGCGCAGATTGGGCGAAATGCGCTTTTCCAGCAGCTTCGATTTGACCGGCGCGAACAGGCCCAGCTCGTCTGCCTTGGCCAGGCGCGCTGCATCGACGGTGAGGAAAATATCGGCCGGGCTGTTGGCGCCCTCGTTGCGGATACGCTCCAGAAGTTCGTCCTCCTTGGCTTCGATGCGATTGATCTTGATGCCGGTCTGCCGGGTGAAATTGGCATAGAGCGCTTCGTCCGTCTGGTAATGGCGGGCCGAGTAGAGGTTGAGGACTTTTTCCTGCGCCGAGGCAGTGGCAGTTGCGCCGAGTGCGAGCAAGGCGAGAAGCAGGCGGGATAGTTTCATAGTATTCAGTTCCAGGTCGAGTTGAGGTTCCTGAGAATTGTATTAAGAATCATTCGCAATAGCAAGTCAAAATAAAACCAGCACGCGGCTGGTATCCGGACGGGTGCTAGGGCTGGTCGGGATTGACGCGACGAGCTCCATTGAAGCGCTTTTTCCAGTAACCCTCGCTCAGGTCTTCGATGCGGACATGTCCGCCGCTGCGCGGCGCATGGACAAACTGGTTGTCGCCGAGATAGATCCCGACGTGGGAGAAGGCGCGGCGCATGGTATTGAAGAAGACCAGGTCGCCGGGGCGGAGTTCGTCCCGGCTGATCGGGTCACCTGCCTTGCTCATTTCCTTGGAACTGCGCGGCAGTACCAGTCCCAGGCCTTCGCGGAAGACATGGCCGACGAAACCGGAGCAATCGAAACCGGCTTCAGGCGAACTGCCGCCGCGTCGATAGCGGATGCCGAGCAGATCCATGGCCTGGTCGATGGCACCTTGCGCCGTTGCCGTGGCGCGGTCCACGAAGGACACCTGCGATGGCGGTGGAACCAGAATCGGTTCGTCGGCATGAACACAGGGGGAGATCAGCAGGGCGGCGAGCAGAAAAGCTCTCGCCGGATGGATGGGTAGGCCTTGCATGGGGGCGGACTATAGTCCCGTCCGGGATCGCCTGTAAACCCCGCATTACATTCGGATTCAGGGTCTTGTAAGTCTCGGCTGTCTATAATCGACTGCTCCAGCACGAATACGACAATAAAACGGGCGCCGTCAAGGCTCGAATTCGAGGAGATTACCGTGAGTTTCAAGGCATACCTGATCAATCAGGAAGAAGGCAAGATTGTCAGTCGATTCGTCGCCCTGGACGAATCGCAACTTGATCCCGGCGAAGTCACCATCGACGTGACTCACTCCAGCATCAACTACAAGGACGCCCTGGCGGCGACCGGGGCGGGGCGCATCATTCGACGCTTTCCCTGCATCGGCGGCGTCGATCTTGCCGGCCGCGTAAAGGCCAGCACGGATCCCCGTTTCAAGGCGGGCGACGAGGTCCTGGCCACCAGCTATGACATCGGCGTCGCACACCACGGCGGTTATGCGGAACAGGCGCGCCTGCCGGCCGACTGGATAGTCAAGCTGCCGCCCGGCCTTTCATTGCACGACGCCATGGCCTTGGGTACGGCAGGCTTCACGGCGGGGCTGGCAGTAGTACGCATGGAGCACGACGGATTGTCCCCGGACAAGGGACCGGTGGTGGTGTCGGGCGCCACCGGCGGTGTCGGCAGTATCGCGATCGAAATACTTGCCAAGCGCGGCTATCACGTCGTCGCCCTGACCGGCAAGGAGGCCGAAAGCGACTATCTGAAAGGCCTGGGGGCCAAGGAAGTGCTGCTGCGTCAATCGCTCGACCTGGCAAAGATCAAGCCGCTGGGCAAGGAAACCTGGGCCGGCGCGGTCGACAATCTGGGCGGCGATGTGCTGGCCTGGATGGCCAGCACCATGCAGGTGGGCGGAACACTGGCCTCGATCGGCCTTGCCGCAAGTTTCAGCCTGAACACCACGGTCATGCCCTTCATCCTGCGCGGCGTCAGTCTGCTCGGAATCGATTCGGTGAATTGTCCTATGGCGCAGCGAGCGGAAGTCTGGCGACATCTTGCGACGGACATGCGCCCGGCCCATCTGGCATCCGGCGCGGACCGGATGATTCGCGACATTGCATTCGACGATTTGCCATCAGCGTTTGACGACTACATCCAGGGGCGAGCCAAGGGCCGTGTCGTGGTCAATATCGCGGCCTGAAATCAGCAAGCATTCACCCTTACCAAAAAATTCAGCGAGGAATGTCATGGGAAAATACACCGAGTTCTACAAGCGTTCCATCGAGCAGCCCGAAGCCTTTTGGGCTGACGAGGCGAAACTTGTCGATTGGCACAAGCCGCCGCAGACAATCCGCGATTACAGCAAGCCGCCGTTTGTAAAATGGTTCTCCGGTGGCGAAATCAATCTCTGCTACAACGCCGTCGATCGCCATGCCGCCAAGCGCCCCGATGATCGTGCGCTGATTTACGTCTCCACCGAGACCAACGAGGAGAAGATCTATACCTTCGCCGAGTTGAAGACGGAAGTGATGCGCATGGCGGCGATCATGCAGTCGCTCGGCGTGGTCAAGGGCGACCGCGTGCTGATTTACATGCCGATGATCGCCGAGGCCACTTTTGCGATCCTGGCCTGTGCCCGCATCGGTGCCATCCATTCGGTGGTATTTGGTGGTTTCGCCTCCGGTTCGCTGGCGACCCGCATCGACGATGCCAAGCCCCGGCTGATCGTGTCGGCGGACGCGGGCATGCGCGGCGGCAAGGCGGTACCCTACAAACACCTGCTCGACGAGGCCTGCACTCTGGCCGAGTTCCCGCCGCAGAACGTATTGATGGTCGACCGCGGCCTCGACCAGAACTTTTCCAAAGTTGCCGGCCGTGACGTCGATTACGCCAGCCTGCGCGCGCAACACATGGATGCCCAAGTCGATTGCGTCTGGATGGAATCCTCCGAGCCGTCCTACATCCTTTACACCTCCGGCACCACCGGCAAGCCCAAAGGTGTGCAGCGCGACACCGGTGGCTACGCAGTCGCCCTGGCATCGTCCATGAAGCATATCTTTACCGGCTTCGAGGGTGAGACGATGTTCTCCACCTCGGACATCGGTTGGGTGGTCGGCCACAGCTATATCATCTACGGCCCGCTGATCGCCGGCATGTGCACCGTGATGTATGAAGGCACGCCGATCCGTCCGGATCCGGGCATCTGGTGGCAGCTCGTCGAAAAATACAAGGTCAGCGTCATGTTCTCGGCACCTACTGCGATTCGGGTGCTGAAGAAGAGCGACAACAGCTGGCTGCACAAGTACGACCTGTCTTCGCTGAAGCATCTGTTCCTCGCCGGCGAACCGCTGGACCAGCCGACCCACGAATGGATCATGGGCGAATTGAAGTTGCCGGTGATCGACCATTACTGGCAGACCGAATCCGGTTGGCCGATGTTGTCCGCCGTGCGCGGCGTCGAGGACACCAAGATCAAATTCGGCACGCCGAGTTTCCCGGTTTATGGCTACGACTTGCGCATCTTCCGCGAAGACGGCACGGTGTGCGACGCCAATGAAAAGGGCATCGTCGGCATCGTGCCGCCGCTGCCGCCAGGCTGCCTGTCCACCGTGTGGGGCGACGACGAGCGCTTTGTCAGTACCTATTTCAGTTTGTTCAAGGAACCGTTGGTCTACTCGTCCTTTGACTGGGGCATCAGGGACGAGGAAAACTATCATTACATTCTCGGCCGCACCGATGACGTCATCAACGTCGCCGGCCATCGTCTTGGCACGCGCGAGATCGAAGAGGCGGTGCAAGGCCACACAGCGGTTGCCGAAGTCGCGGTGGTGGGTGTCAATGATCAGTTGAAGGGTCAGGAACCGGTCGCCTTCGTCGTGGTCAAGGACGCGGCGCGGATTGCGACGCTTGATTTGCGTACCGCGCTGGAGGCGGAGATCAAGAAAGCTGTCGACAACAGTTTGGGTGCCATTGCGCGGCCGAAGCGGATTCATTTCGTCACGGGCCTGCCCAAGACACGCTCAGGGAAGATGCTGCGCCGGTCGATTCAGGCACTCGCCGAAGGCCGCGACGCGGGCGACTTGACCACGATCGACGACCCGTCGACGCTGGAGCAGATCAAGGCGGCGCTGGCGGGCTGAGTTTTTATGATGACGGGCGCTTTCGCACTTGGCGTCAGAGCCCGTCATCAGGCCGTTCCTCGAACAAGTGGATGGCTGTCGTCAATTTGGCGCATGGGTTGCACAATGTGCCAACCTGCGCCCCACCTGTCCGCGATCTGACGTGGTGTAGTGATTCATCGCTTTATGCGCGACGACTCGCGATCGGAAGGTTTGAAGGCATAATCCATACTTCTCTGTACAGTATTGGCGGGAATCTAATATGGATGGATCCGCGCGAGCTTTTCGACGGCCTGAAGCGAGGCGGACATGAACCCAAGTGCCACATGGGACGGTGCCGATCGCCGTCAAGGCGATGATCCGGACTATGCCGGTCCGGAACGGCGTCTCGGGCTGTACGCGCGAGTTGATGGGGTCCGCGAGGATCTGCTTCACCACGATCCACTGCTCGATTGCCTGGTCGAGCTGACACGCATACATGGACGTCCAAGTACCCACGCGGCACTGACGGCTGGTTTGCCTCTGCCGGCCGAGGGACTGACACCTTCCCTGTTTGTTCGTGCGGCGCAGCGGGCGGGGTTCGCCAGCAAGCTGGTACGGCGTCCTCTGGACAAGATAGACGTGGCCTTGCTGCCGGTTATCCTGCTGCTCAATGGCAATGAAGCCTGCATTTTGCTGGATTGGGACGAGGACGGCGGCAACGCCAGATTGCTGTTCCCGGATACTGCTCAAGGTGCGGTATTGTTGCCGCGTGAAACTCTGGCGGCACGCTATGCGGGCATTGCGCTGTTTGCCCGGCCACATTTCCGCTTCGATCAGCGTACGCCGGAGGTAGTCGAAGTCGCCCAGCGGCATTGGTTTTGGGGCGCGATCATGGAACAGTTACCGGTCTATCGCGACATTCTGGGTGCCGCCGCCCTGGTGAATGTCTTTGCGCTGGCGATGCCGATATTCACCATGAACGTTTATGACCGCGTGGTACCCAACAACGCGGTCGAGACGCTATGGATGTTGGCTGGCGGTTTGTTGCTGGTGCTCGGGGTCGACTACGCCATCCGTTTGTTGCGTGGACACTTTGTCGATCTGGCCAGCTCCCGGATCGATCTGAAGTTGTCGGCGCTGATCATGGAGCGCGTGTTGGGCATGCGGCTGGCCGATCGTCCGGCATCGGTGGGATCCTTCGCGTCCAACTTGCGTTCGTTCGAGACCGTGCGGGATTTCATCGCCTCGGCCACCGTGACTGCCGTGATCGATCTGCCGTTCGCGATACTTTTTCTATTGGTTATTCTCTGGATATCCTGGCCGCTGGTGATTCTTCCCATACTTGGCATCATCGGGGTGCTGATCTATAGCTACGTGATCCAGTACAAGATGCGCGAACTGTCGGAAACAACTTTTCGTGCTGCGGCCTTGCGTAATGCCACATTGGTGGAAAGCCTGACGGCGCTGGAAACGATCAAGGCCAACGGCGCCGAGGGCCTGATGCAGGCGAAGTGGGAGAAAACAGCGGCGTTCCTGGCGCGGACCAGCGCCCGCCTGCGACTGCTTTCCTCGTCCGCCATGAACGGAGCCGCGACGCTGACGCAGCTGGTCAGTCTGACGATAGTCGTCGCCGGGGTCTATCTGATACACGAGCGCTGGCTCACAATGGGCGGGCTGATTGCCTGCACCATGCTTGCTGGTCGCGCCATGGCGCCATTAGGCCAGGTGGTCGGTCTACTGATGCAGTTCGAGAATGCCAAGATGGCCCTCTCTGCGTTGGAGACGACCATGACGACGCCGGGCGAGCGCTCGGAGGAAAGTTCGTTCATTCATCGCCCTGAAATTCGCGGAGAAATAGAATTTCGCAATGTCAGCTTTTCTTATCCCGGCCACACTCAAGAAGTATTGCGCGGCGTTTCGTTTCGCATCAGGCCTGGCGAACGAGTGGTTGTGCTGGGGCGGGTCGGATCGGGCAAGACCACTTTGCACAAGCTGATGCTGGGGCTCTATCAGCCAACGGAAGGGGCGGTTTTCCTCGACGGCGTCGATTTGCGACAGCTGGATCCTGCCGATTTGCGACGCAATGTCGGTTACGTCGAGCAGGATACGCTACTGTTCTACGGTAGCCTTCGCGACAATATTGCCTTGCGTGCTCCTTACGCCGACGATCTGGCAGTCGTCACTGCGGCCGAAGTCGGCGGTCTGACTGATTTCGTCAATCGGCACCCGGAAGGGTACGACATGGTAATCGGGGAGCGCGGCGCTTCGCTGTCCGGCGGCCAGCGCCAGGGCGTTGCCATTGCCCGGGCTGTACTGCTTGATCCACCGGTATTGCTGCTCGATGAACCGACCAGTTCCATGGACTTCACGTCGGAAAGCCAGTTCAAGGAAAGCCTGCGTCGTTTCATGCAACACAAGACCATGATCATCGTGACCCACCGCATGAGCTTGATTGATCTGGCTGAGCGAATGATTGTTATCGACGACGGCAAGATCGTGACCGATGGCCCCCGGAAACAGGTTGTCGAGTCGCTCCAGGCCGGGCGGGTGGGGAGGGCGACATGAGCCTTGAGGCATTGGCGCAACGATTCCTGAGCGTGATCGGCCGCGTTCGGAACTGGCTCGAAGTGATCCGGTTGCGGGTGCAGCCGAGCGTGGATCGATGGTTGGCCGACTGGAAAGAGAATCCGGAAATTCGTGAGGCGGATTTTGTCAAGGATGCCGACTACTTCATGATCCACCAGGAGCCCCTGCGGGCTCGTGTATTGGTGAGGACCATCTTGATCGCACTGGCGCTATTCGTCATGTGGACGGCAGTCGCCCTGGTCGATGAGATCACCAAGGCCGACGGCAAGGTGATTCCATCCAGCCAGATACAGATACTGCAGAGTCTGGATGGCGGGATCGTGGTTGAAATCAACGTCAAGGAAGGGCAGGTTGTAGATGCGGGTCAAATTCTATTGCGCGTCGACCCGACGCGCTTCGAGTCATCGGTACGTGAGAATCGTTCGCAGTACCTTGCGTTGACAGCAAAGGCGGCGCGTTTGCGTGCATTGGCCGAAGGATTGCCTTTCGTTCCGCCACCGGAAGTGCTGGTTGAGGACCCGAAGACGGTTCAGGATGAACAGCGTCTGTATGAAACCGCGAGGTCGAACGTAGAGGCGCAGATATCGATCGCCCGACAGCAATTGGTGCAGCGCCAGCAGGAACTCTCGGAAATGCGTGTCAAACGCGAACAGGCCTCCCAAGCATATGAACTTACGGCCAAGGAATTGACGCTTACCAAACCATTGATCAATTCGGGGGCGGTATCCGAAGTCGAATTACTGAGGTTGGAGCGAGACACGACGCGTTTCAGGGGCGAGCGTGACATGGCCGCAGCACAGATATTGCGTTCGCAAGCGGCGATGGCGGAGGCGTCACGCAAGATCGAGGAGATCGAATTGAACGCCCGCAACGAAGTGCGCAAGGAGCTTGGCGACACCATGGCCAGACTCAACGCCTTTACCGAAGGTGGCGTTGCTCTCGCCGACAAGGTCAAGCACGCTGCGGTACGCTCGCCGGTCAAAGGTACCGTCAAGCGGCTTCTGGTGAACACGGTAGGTGGGGTTGTACAGCCCGGGAGGGACTTGATCGAGGTTGTGCCGCTCGATGACGCATTGATTCTGGAGGCCAAGGTCGCCCCGAAGGACATCGCTTTCTTGCGTCCCGGACAGCCGGCCATGGTTAAGTTCACTGCCTATGATTTTTCCACATATGGTGGCCTCGAGGCGAAACTGGAGCATATCGGTGCAGACTCGATCACGGATGAGAAAGGGAATACCTTTTTCCTCGTCAAGGTGCGTACCAGCAAGTCCTCGCTCGGTGCCAATTTGCCGATCATCCCCGGAATGGTGGCCGAGGTGGATATCATCACCGGGCAGAAGAGCATTCTTGCTTATCTGCTGAAGCCGGTGCTCAGAGCCAAGCAGGGGGCGCTGACTGAGCGTTGAATGTAGTGCCGTCTCGTTTATCTCGTCCCATTCAGCATCTCTTTGTGTCTCCCTCGGGAGTGGCGTTGCCGCGCTGGTTGCAGGCGTTTCCGTCGGCGGCGGTAGCCGGTCCTGGAGCTTCGATCAAACGTCTATCGGCAACGGCGCTCGTGTGGCTGAGACTTGATGATGGGCTTCCGGCACAGGAGCAGTTGACCGCACTGCGCAAGGCAGTCGGTGCCGCCCGCGTTATTGTGCTGGCGAATCGTCCTGACAGCGAAGAGGCGCTCGTCATGTTTTCATCCGGTGTTCGCGGCTACTGCAATGCGCACGCAACGGCGCCGAATCTGCGTCAGGTCGCAAATGTTGTTCAGGCTGGAGGGTTGTGGATTGGTGAAGCGCTGATGCAGAGGTTGCTTGCATCTACTCAGGCAGCCATGGCAAGAATTCCGACAACCAAGTTACCACTTAACAAACCTCACCGTGTTGCTACAGACCATTTGGCTACCTTGACCAGACGCGAGCAGGAAGTAGCTCGCTCGGTTGCCAGGGGTTCCAGCAACAAGGAAATCGCCCGTCAACTGGATATCACCGAACGTACGGTGAAAGCTCACGTAGGTTCTGTATTCCAGAAACTCAATGCACGCGACCGGCTACATCTCGCCTTGATCATCAACGGCCAACTGCCGACCTGATTCCCCCGCTACTGTCCTTTGGTCCAATAGCGGGTGTTGCGTCCTGCAGGTAGAGTCACGAGCATTCCATAGTCACGTGCGGAGCAATCATCATGGCTGAATCAGCAAACCTCATCGGCAGAGTCGCGGCGGTCGAGGGGCAGGCGTTCGCAAAGAGCCCGGACGGGGTACTGCGCCAAATCAGGCTGGGCGATTCGGTGTTTGAGGGCGAGGTGATCCAGACTGTGGCCGGTGGCAATGTCGAACTGGCCTTTCGGGATGGTACTGCCTACTTTATTCGCGACCGAGAGGCCGTGACCCTTGACGGTATGGTGTTTGGGGGCCGCGCGGCCGAGTCAGGCAATGTCATCGGCAAAGTCGCATCGATTGAGGGACAAGTTTTCGCGAAAGGCCCGAAAGGGGGCATGCGCCAGCTCAAGGTGGGTGATTCGGTATTCGAGGGCGAGGTGATCCAGACACCCGCCGGTGGCCGAGTCGAACTGGCATTCAATAATGGAACTGCCTATTTTCTTCGCGACAAGGAAGCCGTCACGCTCGATGGCATGGTATTTGGTGACCGGACAGTTGATGCCAAGGAAGCCGCCCTCATGCCAGGTAAAGGCGGCGAGCTGGATGACATCGCGCGTGCGATCGCTGAAGGCAACAGCCTCGACAAACTTCTGGAAGAAACCGCCGCGGGTCGCGCGGGAATCGTTGGCAATTTGGACGATAGTCATTCGTTTGTTCAGCTGTTACGGATTGCGGAAGCCGTTGATCCGCTAGGGTATGCGTTTGGAA
>JACPUD010000070.1 GCA_016192435.1 Rhodocyclales bacterium
CCGAATAGATCGCGTGCAGCCTGCCGCGACGGGTCGGCAGCGAGCAATGCCTGGTAACGCGGCCAGAGCCGGGCGAGTTCGGCCATCGCGGCAGTGCTTTCGGCGCCGTTCGGCCGCGCTTCGAGCGCCTGCAACTGGCCGTCGAAGGCGTCCATCGACTGCCTGAGAATCAGCCGCGACTGGCGCGCCAGCAGCCCCGTCTCCAGCATCAACCATGACTTGGCCATGCGCTGCGACAGCATCCGCAGGCGTCCCGCCTGGTTGATGGAATCGCAGTACGACCTGGAATCCCTGGCCCGGCTGCGCGCCGCCAGGGTCGAGGCCGCCCGGGCGCAGCCATTGCCGGCCAGGCGCGGAAGGCGCCGGAGATTGGGGAAATTGACCGGTTGCGGCAGCGCCTCATCGTCGAGATAGCGTGCCACCGCGCTGTTCCTGAGCCGTATGCGGCAGCCGTCAACCACGATCAGACCGGAATCGGCGAGTTCGCGCAGGGTTCGCGAGAGGGTCTCCGGCTGCATGTCGAAGCGCGACGCCAAGACCTTTTTGCTGACGCCGAGCGTCACCGTGGTTTCGCCCACGAGATCGCGGTTCGGTCCCGCCAGTTGCAGCATGAAATCCAGCAGGCGCCGGCTGCCGGAACAGAAATGCCGCGTCGCCAGTTCCGTCTCCATGTCGACTTGCCGCCGCGCCAGCACCCCCATGAGGCGCAGCGCCAGGCGCGGGTCCGCGGCCATGACCTGGCAGACGCCCTCGCGTCGGATGCCCAGCAACTGCGAGGGTTTCGTTGGCACCGCGGCGACCAGGCAGGGATCGCTGGCAAACAGTTCGGCCTCGCCGAAGGACTGGCCGGGGCCGATCACTTCGATGACCTTCTCATTGCCCCGATTGGACGACAGCGACAACGTCACCTGGCCCGACAGCAGCACGTACATTTCATTGACGGGATCGCCGGCCCGGTATATCGGCTGATCCTTTTGCACGACGATGCAGCGCGTCGCGGCGACCAGCTCGCCAAATTGCTCCGGCGCGAGATCGGCGAACAGCGAAAGCTCGGAGACAGCCTTCCTAATATTGCGGGTGAACGTTGCCTGCATGCGACATTCCTTTTTCCCAGTTCCTGAGACGCGACCGACTTGCCCGCGACAGCGGCACCGCCACGATGCGCCGTGGCGCCTTAGCGGTCGATGCCGACCACGTCGTCCGCCTCGAATTCGTCCGGCACCGTACCGTCGCCTATGCCGGTGACCATGGCCGCCAGCGTATCGCTCTGCTTGACGAAATATTCGGCGCTGATCGGATCATAGAAGCGCTGGCCGAGGCTGACATCGCTGAACTTGATGCGGTGAAGGGTGGGATGAGAGTTCATGCGGATTCGACAGGAAAGGTTGATCAGACTTGGTGTGCCACATTCTAACGCAGCGGCAAGTGTGCCCCGCGCAGCCGGGCGCGGCAAAACGTCGCCGCAGGCCTGGCCCCGCCGCGCCGCCGGCGACCCTCGGCAAGCCTGGTTGCCCCTGTTGTTATTGGCCCGTCACCGCGACGTGGCCGACGAAGATCAGCTTCGGGAAGCTGCGCATGAGCAGCTTGCTGTAGAAGTTGGTCATCACCGCGCCGTCTTCGTAACGGATCGTGTTGCCGGGCTTGAGCGCCATCTTCGGCGCGGCGATCCACTCGGTACTGCCGGCATGATCGACCTCGATGTAGGTGAAGTCGTTGGCGTCCATGGTGCTGAGCACCTTGCCCTGGTTCGGCAGTTCGCCCGGCGCCGGCGGCTTGAGCGGCATCAGCAGGTCCATGGCCTGGTTCGGCGAGGGATGACCGGGCGGCGGCGCCGCCGGCGCGGAGCAGGCGAGGCCAAGGAGCAGCAGGGGAAGCATTCGTTTCATGGTCGAATCCTGGCAATGGTTGAAGAGTATGAGGACACCGCAAGCTTACAGGCAGCGCCAGAACGGCGATCCCGGCGTCAGCGGAAAGCAGTTGATCATGGGATAGGGATAAGGTCCGGGCATGAACATAGGTCCGAATGCCTGGTTGCGGCACCAGCGGATTTCCTGCTCGATCTTGTCCTGGCAGGCCCGATCGCGCTTGTAGGCCTCGGCGGCCATGTCGTCGAAGATCTGCCGGCGTTCGGCGGCCACCATGTGGTCGAGCACCGCGCTCGGCACGCCCTGCGCGGCCAGCTCGATGAGCTGCGTCGCCGACAGCCGATAGCGCGAAGCCGAAGCCGTGATGCGGGCGATCAGGTCCTCGGCGCCGATGCCCTGGCGCGCCAGGGTCACGATCTGCTCCAGCGGCATCGCCGCGACCGGCTGCGGCAGGCTGGCTTCGAGCTGTTCGGCGCTGATGCGCTCGATCTTCGGCGGCTCGACGGGCGTGCCGGCACAGCCCTGCAGGATCAGGACCAGGATCGATACCAGCCGGAGATGACGTAAAGCACTCATGGCAGCAGGGTTGAGCGGATAGTTTTTTGGAGCATTTGATGGCGCATTTCAGGCCGGCGCATGGCATCATTCCGGGCCACGCGCCGCCCCTCCCGAGCCTTGCCCGAGCAAGGCGCCCCGACATGAGCTTAATCATAGGCGAGGCGGCCCGGATTTCCATGCCTATTTGTCCCAGTCGATGACATCCGCCACGCTCGAACTCCTCGCCCCCGCCAAAAACGCCGACTTCGGCATCGAGGCGATCGACCACGGCGCCGACGCCGTGTATATCGGCGGGCCGGCCTTCGGCGCGCGGGCCAATGCCGGTAACAGCGTGGCCGACATCGAACGCCTGGCGGCGCATGCGCGGCGCTATCACGCGCGGGTTTTCGTCACGCTCAACACCATATTGCGCGACGACGAACTCGACGCCGCGCGGCGCATCGCCTGGCAGATTTACGAAGCGGGCGCCGATGCGCTGATCGTGCAGGACATGGGCCTGCTCGAACTCGACCTGCCACCGCTGCAGCTCCATGCCAGCACCCAGACCGACATCCGCACGCCGGCCAAGGCGCGCTTCCTGCAGGACGTCGGCTTCTCGCAGATCGTGCTGGCGCGCGAGCTGACGCTGAAGGAAATCGCAACGATTGCCGAGGGTTTGAAAGTTGGCGCTGGCGAGACGGCGACGCTGGAATTCTTCGTCCATGGCGCGCTGTGCGTGGCCTACAGCGGCCAGTGCTACATCAGCCACGCCCACACCGGGCGCAGCGCCAATCGCGGCGAATGCTCGCAGGCCTGCCGCCTGCCCTATACGCTGGCAGACGAGGCCGGCCGCATCGTCGCCCACGACAAGCACCTCCTGTCGATGAAGGACAACGACCAGAGCGCCAACCTCGCGGCCTTGATCGAAGCCGGCATCCGCTCCTTCAAGATCGAGGGGCGGCTCAAGGACCTCTCCTACGTCAAGAACATCACCGCGCACTACCGCAGTCTGCTCGACGCCTTGCTCGACGCTACGCCGCAATACCGCCGCGCCTCGTCCGGGCGCTGCAGCTACACCTTCACGCCGCGCCCGGAAAAGACCTTCAACCGCGGCGCCACGGATTACTTCGTCAACGAGCGCCAGGCCGACATCGGCGCCTTCGATACGCCGAAGTTTTCCGGCGAGGCGATCGGCGAAGTCAGCCGCATCGGGCCGGACTGGTTCGAGGCGGCGGCCGGCGCGGCGCTGCATAACGGCGACGGGCTCAGCTATTTTGATGCCCACCGCGAACTGGTCGGCCTGCGCATCAACCGCGTCGATGGCATGCGCCTGTTTCCCATGCAAATGCCCGACGATCTGGCCGTCGGCACCCTGCTCTACCGCAACCGCGACCAGGAATTCGAGCGCGCGCTGGAAAAGAAATCCGCCGAACGGCGCATCGGCATTCGCCTGCAGTTGGGCGAAACGCCCGACGGCTTCACCCTGGCGCTGACCGACGAGGACGGCATCGCGGCGAGCGCCGCCCTGCCCCACGCCCATGAGCTTGCGAAGAACCCCGAGCGCGCCGATGCCGGCCTGCGCGAGAACCTCGGCAAGCTGGGCACCACGCGCTTCGACGCGACGGAGATTTCGCTCGACCTCTCCCAGCCCTGGTTCCTTCCGGCTTCTGCCGCGAACGGCCTGCGCCGCGCGGCCATCGCCGCGCTCGAAGCCGCGCGCGCCGCCGCCTGCCGGCGCCTGCCGCGTCGCGCGCCGGTCGAGCCGCCGGTCGCCTATCCGGAAAACGAACTCAGCTATCTGGGCAACGTGCTCAACGGCGCGGCGCGCAGCTTCTATGCAAAGCACGGCGTGACGCTGATTGCCGACGCCTACGAGACCAACAGCGAAAAGGGCGAGGTCTCGCTGATGATCACGCGCCACTGCCTGCGCTACAGCTACAACCTCTGCCCCAAGCAAGTGAAAGGCATCCGCCCCGACCCGATGACCCTGGTCAATGGCAAGGAAAAGCTCACCCTGCGCTTCGACTGCAAGAAATGCGAAATGCACGTCATCGGCAAATTGAAGAAGGGCCGGCAGATCAGCATCGTCCCGGTCGCGCCTTGAGCGGCGCACAAGAGTTGGCGCTGGTGACGCGGCGATTTTTCATCGCCGTCCGGCAATCTCGATGAGCCGCGCATTGGGCAAAATCGTCCTCGCCCCCATGGAAGGCCTCGCCGACGACGTGCTGCGCGCGGTGCTGACCGCGGCCGGCGGCTACGACTGGTGCGTCACCGAGTTCGTGCGCGTCACCACCACCGTGCTGCCGCATTCCTGCTACACGCGCCTCTCTCCCGAACTGAGGCAGGGCTCGCGTACCGCCAGCGGCACGCCGGTGCGCATCCAGCTGCTCGGCGCCGACCCGGCAATGATGGCGGCCAACGCTGCCCATCTGGCGCTGCTCCAGCCCTTCGGCATCGACCTGAATTTCGGCTGTCCGACGCCGCTGGTCAATCGCAATCGCGGCGGCGCGGCGCTGCTCGACGAGCCCGAGTTGTTGCGGCGCATCGCCGGTGCGGTGCGTGCCGCCGTGCCCGCGTCGATTCCGGTGACGGCCAAGATGCGGCTGGGCATCGGGAACACCGATCGCGCGCTGGACTGCGCGCTGGCGCTGGAGGCCGGCGGCGTGCAGGAACTGGTGGTGCATGGCCGCACCAAGGAGGACGGCTATCGGCCGCTGGTGCGCTGGGAATGGATCGCGCGCATCCGCGAGGTGGTGAAGCTGCCGATCATCGCCAACGGCGAGGTATGGACGCTCGCCGACTACCGCGAGATCCGCGCCGCCACGGGCTGCGCCGATGTCATGCTGGGCCGCGGCGCGGTCGCCGATCCCCTGCTGGCGCGGCGCATCCGCGCCGACGGCGAAACGCCGGACCCGGCCGCCGACTGGAGGCTGCTGCAGGCCATGATCGCCGAGTTCTGGCTGCGGGTGCAGCAAAAACTGCCGCCGCACCAGTCGCCGGGCCGCCTCAAGCAGTGGCTGGGCCTGATGCGGCGCAGCTATCCGCAGGCACTGCGCCTGTTCGGCGCGGTACGCGAAGCGCGCTGCGCCCCCGGCATCAGCGCGGCGCTGCAACATGGCGGCATCGAATTGAATTCATGACTGCGGTCAATGACTGCCCGTCAATTCGACGCTATCATTGTCAGGCTCGTGTATCGCAATAACCATAAGACGCAGCGAGCTTGTGCCTTCTTCGGGAGAAAGAAGGAAACCACCGCCCCGCCCTCCGGCACACAGGTGTTCGGAAACGCGCCAGGCGCTGGATCTCCACCTTTGCGGTGCATCGTCGCCACCTTCGATGCGCCGCAGATTTTTGCCAAACGCCACTGCGGGATCGGAACCAGGCGATGTTGAATCGAATGAAGATTGTCACCCGGCTGTCCATCGGATTCGCATTGATGCTGCTGGGCGCCCTGGTGCTGGGCATCCTGGGAACCCGCAGCATCACCCAGTTGTCCGCGATCAGCTCGGACATCCTGCGCCACCCCTTCGCCGTCACCACCGCTGCGCTCAATGTGAAATCCGACATTCTCGCCGGCCAGAAGATGGCAACCGATCTCGTGCGCAAGACCGACGCGGCCGAGATTGACGCACTGCGGCAGCAGCTCGCCGCGACGCAGGCCCGGGTCGAAGCCGACATGGCCACGATGCGCCAGCGCTTCCTCGGCAACCCGCTGGAAGTCGCCCACATCGACAAGGCGCTGGCCGACTGGCATGCCGCGCGCGACGAGACCCTGGCCCTGGCGCAGAACGGCCGCCGCGCCGAAGCGGCGGCGCTCGACCAGGGCCGCGACGCGCGCCTGGTCGATGTCGCGTTCAAGGAGGTGAGTCACGTCGCCGATGCCGCCAATACCAAGGCCGCCGAACTCGAACGGGAGGCGTTGGCGGAACGCAATGCGGCCATGGCGACCATCGCCTGGATGCTGGCCATGATCGTCGCCGGCGGTGCCGTGGTGGCTTTCCTGATCACCCGCAGCGTCAGGCAATCGCTGCAGCAAGCGGTCGCCGCCGTGCATGGCCTGATCGCCGACAGCGCCGACAAGGTGCTCGCCGCGCAAGCCGTCGGCGCGGGCGACCTGAGCCGCGAGATCATCGTCTCCGAACCGCTGCAAATCGACCTCGACAGCCTGCCCCGGGACGAGCTGGGCGTCCTCATGAAGACGGCATCGCACCTCAGCGAGGTCCAATGCGCGCTCGACGAATCCTTTCTCGACATGACCAATTCGCTGCGCGTGGCGCGCGACAACGAAACGGCACGCGACTGGCTGAAGACCGGGCGCAACGAGCTCAATTTCCTGATCCGGGAGGAACAGAGCACGGCCGAGATCGCCGACAAGGTGCTCGGCTTCATGGTGAGCTACCTCAAGGCCGGCGTGGGCGCCCTCTACCTGTTCGACGAACGCGCGATCAAGCTTTCCCTGGCCGCCACCTACGCCCTGGCCGGGGACATGAAGCCCGGCGAGCAGTTCCGCCTCGGCGAAGGGGTGATCGGGCAGGCGGCGCGGGAACAGAAAATCATCTGCCTGGCCGACGTCCCGGCCGGCTATATGCCGATCGGTTCGGCCCTCGGCGCCGCAGTGCCGAAGGTGGTCGCCGCCATTCCGCTGTTGCATGGCAACCGCCTGGTCGGTGTGATCGAGATTGGCAGCTTCAGCGAGTTCAGCGCGACCGAGCTGAAGTTCGTCGAACTGGCCAGGGAAACCATCGCCATCGCGATCGACGCCAACCTCGCCCACCAGAAGACCGCCGAACTGCTCGAACAGACCGAACAGCAGGCCGAGGAATTGCGGGTGCAGCAGGAGGAACTCCAGCAAAGCAACGAGGAGCTTGAAGAGCGGGCGCAGATGCTGGAGCAGCAGCGCGAGAAAATCCGCCTCAAGAACCAGGAGATCGAGGCGGCGAGCCGGATCCTGCAGGAGAAGGTGGCGGAGCTGGAGCGGGTCAGCACCTACAAGTCGGAGTTCCTCGCCAACATGTCGCACGAGTTGCGCACCCCGCTCAACAGCCTGATGATCCTCTCCAGCCTGCTCAAGCAGAACAAGGAAGGCAACCTGAGCGACAAGCAGGTCGAGTTCGCCGCCACCATCAATTCCGCCGGCACCGACCTGCTCAACCTGATCAACGACATCCTCGACCTGTCCAAGGTCGAGGCCGGCCAGATGCAGTTCAGCTTCGCCGCATTGCCGGTGCCGGATCTGTGCGATTCCATCCGCGCCACCTTCGAGCCGCTGGCAGAGCAGAAGGGACTCGCCTTCCGCGTGGAAGCCGATGCCGGCATCCCGACGCTGTTCCATGGCGACGAACAGCGGGTGCACCAGATACTCAAGAACCTGCTGTCGAACGCGCTGAAATTCACCGAGCAGGGCGAGGTCGGCCTGCGCATCGCGACCCCCGCGGCGCAGGACAACCCCCTGTCGGTGCCGGCGCTGGCCTTCATCGTCAGCGACACCGGGATCGGCATTCCCGCCGCGAAGCAGCAACTGGTGTTCGAAGCCTTCCAGCAGGGCGACGGTTCCATCAGCCGCAAATACGGCGGCACCGGGCTCGGGCTTTCCATCTCGCTCCAGCTTGCGCACAAGATGCACGGCGAGATCCGCATGCACAGCGAAGAAGGCCGCGGCAGCGTGTTCACGCTGTACATGCCGCTTTCCGCCGCGGGCCAGGAAGCCGCCGCGACAGCCGCGCCCGCCGCCCTCCTGCGCCCGCCGCCCCCGCCGCCGCGGCCGCCGGCGCCGCCAGCGCGCGCAGGAGCCGCCGCAGGAGTGGAAACGCCGTCCTTGCCCGCGCCCTTGCCCGACGACCGGGTCCACCTGGAGCCGGGCGACAAATCCATCCTGATCATCGAGGACGACCTCAGCTTCGCCAGGATCCTGCAGGGCATGGTCAAGGAACGCGGCTTTTCCGCCCTGGTCGCCGTCGACGGCGAGTCCGGCATCGCCATGGCCGAACGCTGCCTGCCGAGCGCCATCATTCTCGACGTGATGCTGCCCCATATCGACGGCTGGGGCGTGATGCGCAGCCTCAAGGACCACCCGCGCACGCGGCATATCCCGGTGCATTTCATCACCTGCATGGAAGACCGGCAGAAGGCCATGGCCATGGGCGCCATCGGCTTCGCCACCAAGCCGGTCAGCATGGAACAGATCAACGAAGTGCTGCAGTCGATCGAGGGTTCGCTGGCCAAGTCGGTGCGCCGGCTGCTGATCGTCGAGGACAACCGCGACGAAGCGACGAGCATGGTCGCCCTGCTCGAGGAAGGCGGCGTCGATATCGTGGTGGCGACGACCGGCAAGGAGGCCATCGGCCTGCTGGCTTCGCACAGCTTCGATTGCATGGTGCTCGACCTGGGCCTGTCCGACATGTCCGGCTTCGATCTGCTCGAATACATCCAGAACCTCGAAGGGGCGCGGCGCATCCCGGTCATCATCCACTCCGGCCGCGACCTGAGCCACGAGGACGAGCGCCGGCTGCGGCGTTACGCCGAGAGCATCATCATCAAGGGCGCCAAGAGTCCGGAACGCCTGCTCAACGAAGTCACGCTGTTCCTTCACCTGGTGGAGAGCAACCTGCACCCGAACAAGCAGCGCATGATCCGCACCGCGATCGACAAGGAAGCCATGCTGGAAGGCAGGAAGGTGCTGCTGGTGGATGACGACATGCGCAACATCTTCTCGCTGTCCAGCGTCCTGGCGGAGAAGCACATGGTGGTGATCGAGGCCGAGAACGGCAGGGAGGCGCTGGCCCGGCTCGAAGAACATGACGACATAGGCATAATCCTGATGGACATCATGATGCCGGAAATGGACGGCTACGCCGCCATGCGCGAAATCCGCAGGAATCCCCGGCTGGTGAATATTCCGATCATCGCCATGACCGCCAAGGCCTTGCGCGGCGACCAGGAAAAGTGCATGGCGGCGGGGGCGAGCGACTACATCGCCAAGCCGATCGAGGTGGACAAGCTCCTGTCGCTGATCCGCGTCTGGATCTTTCAGCACGTATAGGCCGCCCGCGATGCGCAGCGACGACGTCGAAGACGTGGAAATCCGCCTCCTGCTGGAAGGGGTGCAGCGCATCTACGGCTACGACTTCCGCGACTACGCCGACGCCTCGATCAAGCGCCGGCTCAACCACTGGCTGGCCGAGTCGGGCTTCGACACCTTCTCCCAGGCCCAGTCGCAACTGCTGCGCGAGCGCAGCGTGTTCGAATCGCTGCTGCGCGGCATCACCGTCAATGTCACCGAAATGTTCCGCGACCCGACGTTTTTCCGCGCCGTGCGCGAACAGGTAGTGCCATTTCTCAAGACCTACCCCTTCGTCAAGATCTGGCACGCCGGCTGCGCCACGGGCGAGGAGGCCTATTCCATGGCGATCCTGCTGAACGAGGAGGGCATGGCCGGGCGCTACCGCATGTACGCCACCGACATCAACGAGGCGGTGCTGCAGAAGGCCGGCGAGGGCGTGATGCCGATCGCCGAGATGCAGCGCTTCACCCGCAACTACCAGAAGTCCGGCGGCCGCGCCTCGTTCGCCGACTATTACACCGCCCGCTACGACCGCGCCATGCTGTCGCCCGCGCTGAAGCAGCACATCGTCTTCGCCCCGCACAACCTGGCGACGGACGGCGAGTTCGGCGAAATGAACCTGGTGCTGTGCCGCAATGTCATGATCTATTTCAAGCCGGCGCTCAAGGAACGCTGCCTGCGCCTGTTCGACAGCAGCCTGCTGCCGGGCGGCTTCCTCTGCCTCGGCCTCAAGGAGAGCCTGGAGCGCAGGAAGATGGGCGAGCGCTACGAGGAACTGGCCGCGCCGCTGCGCATCTACCGGAAGCGTTATGGTTAAGAGCTTCCAGGCCGTGGTCGTCGGCGTTTCCACCGGCGGCGTGCATGCGCTGCAAAAGCTGCTCGGCGGCTTGCCGGCGGCTTTCCCGCTGCCGATCCTGATCGTCCAGCATATCGGCGCCGATGCCGACGGCGGCCTGGCAAAACTGCTCGACGAGCGCTGCGCGCTGCGCGTCAAGGAAGCCGACGAACAGGACCCAATCCTGCCCGGCACGGCCTATCTGGCGCCGCCCAATTACCACTTGCTGGTGGAGCGCGAGGGCTTCCTGTCGCTGTCCGCCGACCCCTATGTGAGTTTCGCCCGTCCTTCGGTCGATGTCCTCTTCGAATCGGCCGCCGCGGTGTTCGGCCCGGGCCTGATCGGCGTCGTCTTGACCGGAGCGAATTTCGACGGCAGCCAGGGCTTGAAGACCATCAAGAAAAAGGGCGGCGTCGCCATCGTCCAGGATCCGGCCGACGCCGAAGCCCCGCAAATGCCGCGGGCCGCAATCGCCGCGACAGGGGTAGACTACGTGGTTGCCTTGGATGGCATCGCGACCCTGTTGCAGAAGCTGGCGGCGAGGCGCAACACGATTCCGCACGACGAAAAAGGGCGAGATGACTGAGAACGTGGCGCTGCTGCTGGTCGACGACCGCCCGGAAAACCTGGTGGCGCTGGAGGCAGTTCTCGGCAATCAGGGGCTCGATCTGGTCAAGGCCACATCCGGCAACGATGCGCTGCGCCATACCCTGAAGCGGGATTTTGCGCTGGTCCTGCTCGACGTCCAGATGCCCGGCATGGACGGCTTCGAGACGGCCGAACTTATGCGCTCGAATCCCAAGACGCGGCACCTGCCGATCATCTTCGTCACCGCCGGGATGAAGGATTTCCACCAGCAATTCAAGGGTTATGAACTCGGCGCCGTCGATTACCTGATCAAGCCCTTCGAACCCCACATCCTGCAGAGCAAGGTAAAAGTCTTCTGCGATCTTTACCGTCAGCGCCGCCAGCTCGAAGCCAATCAACTGCTGCTGGAACTGAAAATCCGCGAGCGGGTGTCCCAGCTCAGGGACAGCGAGGAACGCTTCCGCATGCTCGCCACCCATGCGCCGGTGGGCATCTACCAGATCGACAGCGAAGGCAATTGCCTGTTTGCGAACCGCCGCTGGTGCGAGATTGCCGGCCTTGCCGCCGACGAAGCCACCGGGCAGGGGTGGACGCGGACCCTGCATCCGGACGACCGGGAAGCCGTCGAGGCGATCTGGCGCGCGCCGCTGACGACCGAGGGCGAATGGTCGATGGACTACCGCTTCCTCAGGCCCGACGGCAGGGTCGTCTGGGTCAATGGCAACGCGATCGCCTTGCACAACGCCCAGGGCGAGATCACCGGCTACCTGGGCAACAATCTCGAAATCACCGCACGCAAACGCGGCGAAGAGCGGCAACGCACGCGCAGCACGGTCACCGGCCGCCTCGCCGAGGACGCCGACTTGCCCGAAATACTCCATTTGATCGCCGTCGGCGCCGAGCGCCAGACCCATGGCATGGCCTGCTCGATCCTGCACCTGGACGAGCCCGGCCATCAACTGGTCTATGGCGCCGCCGCGAACCTGCCGCAGCGCGACGGCGACGCCGGCGCCACCTGCCTGAAGCCCAGGAATCGCGGCAAGCGCCTGGTCGTCGACGACATCAGCGTGCATTCCGTCTGCGACGAGTGCCGGCCTCCGGCGCTGGAGGGCGAGCAGGTGTCGTGCTGGTCGGAACCCATCCTCGCCATCAACGGCGAGGTGCTCGGCGTTTTCGCGTTTTTCTGGATCCATCCGGCGGTACCCGATGTCAGCGACATCGAGCTGATGCACGAAGCCGCACAACTGGCCGGGCTCGCCATCGAGCGCAAGCGCACGGAGAACGAGCTGCAGATCGCCGCCTCGGTGCACCAGGCCGTCAGCGAAGCGATCGCGGTGACGGATGCCGACAACCGCATCATCGCCATCAATCCGGCCTTCACCCAGGTCACCGGCTATGCCCCGCACGAGGCCATCGGCCAGGACTCCAACCTGCTCAAGAGCGGACGCCACGACCTGCCCTTCTACCAGGAGATGTGGGATGCGCTGGAAACCACCGGCCGCTGGCAGGGCGAGATCTGGAACCGGCGCAAGTGCGGCGAGGAATACCCGGAGTGGCTGTCGATCAGCACCATCTGCGACGCCAACGGCAAGGTGCTGCGGCGCATCGCGATGTCCTCCGACATCACGGAAAAGAAGCGCACCGAGGAAACCATCTGGCGCCAGGCCAACTACGATTCCCTCACCGAGCTGCCCAACCGTCGCCTGTTCCGCGACCGCCTGCAGCAGGAACTGCTCAAGGCGCAACGCGGCGGCCTGTCCGTGGCGCTGCTGTTCATCGACCTCGACCGCTTCAAGGAAGTGAACGACACCCTTGGCCACCACAGCGGCGACCTGCTGCTGGTCGAGGCGGCGCGCCGCGTCTGCGATTGCGTGCGCGCCACCGATACCGTGGCGCGTCTCGGCGGCGACGAATTCACGGTGATCATGTCCGATCTTGCCGACACCGACCGCGTCGGCGAGGTGGCCCAGGCCATGCTCCAGGCGCTGTCCGCGAAATTCACGCTCGGCAGCGAGACGGTCTATGTCTCCGCCAGCATCGGCATCACGATCTACCCGAGCGACGCCGACAATGTCGAATCCCTGCTCAAGCATGCCGACCAGGCCATGTATGCGGCCAAGGAACAGGGCCGCAACCGCTTCAGCTATTTCACCGCGTCGATGCAGGCGGCCGCGCAATCGCGGCTGCTGCTCAGCAACGATTTGCGCAATGCCATCGCCGCCGGGCAACTGGAGGTGCATCTGCAGCCCATCGTGGAACTGGCCACCGGCCGCGTCATGAAGGCCGAGGCGCTGCTGCGCTGGCGTCATCCGACCCACGGCATGGTCGAACCGGCGCAGTTCATTCCGATCGCCGAGGAAACCGGCCTGATCAACGAAATCGGCGACTGGGTGTTCAGGGAATCGGCGCGCACGGCCAAGCGCTGGTACGACCTGGGCCTGCTCGATGCGGGCGACGACGGGCTGATCCAGATCAGCGTGAACAAGTCGCCGCGCCAGTTTTTTTCGGGCAACACCCACGAGACCTGGGTCGATTACCTCCATGAGATCGGCCTGCCGGCCAGGTGCATCGCGATCGAAATCACCGAGGGTCTGCTGCTCGACGACCGGCCCGAAGTCGCCGCCAAGCTGGCGCAGTTCCGCGCCGCCGGTTTCCGCGTCTCGCTCGACGATTTCGGCACCGGCTATTCGGCGATGTCCTACCTGAAGCGCTTCCCGCTCGATTTCATCAAGATCGACCAGTCCTTCGTGCGCGACATGGCCACCGATCAGGATGACCAGGCGATCGTCGAAGCCATCGTGGTCATGGCCCACAAGCTCGGACTGCAGGTGATCGCCGAGGGCATCGAAACCCAGGAGCAATGCGAGCTGCTGAAAGCCGCCGGCTGCGACTACGGCCAGGGCTATCTGTTCGCGCGACCGATGCCGGCCGCCGAAATGGTGCCGATCAGCCATGCGGCCCTGACCGGAGGCTGACCGTCAGGCAGGGCGCGATCGCGCCGACGACGCCCATGCCGACCAGCATCGGCGTGGCCACCCAAGGTACGCCCGGGGGCCGGCACATAGTTGCCCAGCATCATCATGGGCGGTGCGCGCAGCGCGGACGAGGTGACGGCCGAAACCGCCACCGCGCCGAGCAGCAGGACGGGCGATCCCGCAGGCCCCACAATGGGCAGCAGCAGAAAGGCCAGCCCGGATACCACGGTGGCGCCGAGCAGCCACGGCCCGATGCGGCGCAGACCCGGCAGGTAGATGACATACACCGTCCAGCAGGTGACGAAGAGGAACTGGACTGAAGCGAAGCAGAGGCCGACCCGCGTCATTGCACCATGGTGCGCCGCCGCCGGAATTCCGGCAACTCAGTACAGTCAGCGCGCGGCCTACCGCGCCTGAGCCAGGAAGGAACCCAGGCGCTGGTCGGCGGTGAGGATATGCTCGGTGAGCCAGCGATCGAGGTACTCGATCTCCGCGTTCGCCACGGCCTGGTCGGCCTGCGCCAGCTTTGCCTGCAACTGCTGCGCCGCCACGATCAGCTCGCGGTGCGCCGCCCTGTGCGGATCGATTTCCGGGTAGCGGTGCTTGAGCATCAACCGCTCCTCATGGCTGAAATGCCATGCCGTGCACTTGATCAGCTCGTCGAAGGTCGCCGCGAGGTATTCGGCGGATTCGCCGTTGGCGACGGCGTGAGCAAGTTCATTGAATATGCCCACCAGCTTGCGATGGTCCTCGTCGATTTCCTCGACGCCGACGCTGAGGATCGCGCTCCAGGTAATGTCTTTCATGATGCCTCCCTTGCCTGCTACGGGGCCACCGGCCCGTGCCGGTCGCCGTTGGTCTGGACTCTACCGCAAGACCGTGCCGCCGATGGGTCGAAAGTTGCCGCTGGCGGTACGGCGCCGCGTGTTGGCAATCCTCTGCAGCCGCCGGCGACTCGTATCCGACGCACAGCGACGCAGTGCCCATGCTCAGTGTGCCGCGCCGCGGACAGCGGCTTTGCGCCGCTGCGTCCGCGGTACCGCGGCAACAGGCTTGTGTCGCGCCGTCTTGGGCGCGGCCGCGCGCGGCTTGCGGCCTGCCGCGGGACGCAGCAGCGCCAGATATTCCTTGAAGCTGTCGCGCAGGCACTGGGCCAGCAGTTCGGGATCGGGCAGTTGCTCGTAGCAGGCGGTGAAGGAAATCACGATCGTCTCGCTGTAGCTGGTGACCGAGAACACCAGGCCCATGCCGTCGGAAATCGGCATGATGGCCGAGACATAGGTCAGGCGCGCGCCCTGCAGGTACAAGGGCATCTGCGGGCCGGGCACGTTGGCGATGGCGCAGTTGGCCAGCGGCGCCCAGTCGCCGAGCAGGGCCGAGGCCGAGCGCAGCAGCTTGCTGGTGGCGGCGATGGCGGCCGAGGGCGCCTGCTCGGCCAGCTCGATCAGTTCGCGCGCGCTGACGGCCCGCGCCACGATTTCCGAGGACGAACTGGTGGCCTGGATCGCGGCCAGGCGCGCCACCGGATCGAGGATGTCGGTGGCCAGCGCCAGGCGCACCCAGGCGAAGCCGGCCGGCGTGTCCGGCGCGCCCGCCTTCCTACCCATTGCCCGCACGGCGATCGGCGCCGCCGCGACCAGGCTCTCTTGCGGCAGTTCGCCCTGCAGGTCGAGGTAGCGCCGCAGGCCGCCGGCGCATACCGCCAGCACCACGTCATTGACCGTGGCGCCGGGCGCCAACTCGCGCATCGCCTTGAAATCCCGCAGCGCAAAGCGGCGCGTGTCGAACACCCGGTGCGGCGACACCACGCCGTTGAAACGCGTCACGGGAAACTCCTGCGGCCGGCCGAGGAACTCGCCGACCAGGGTGCTCGCGGCCGATTTCAGCGTGGTCCAGCTGCGCGCCAGCGGCTGCGCCATGCGCAGCGGAAAGGTGGCGACGTTGAACCCGGCGCGCGCCAGCAGGCCCAGCGTGCCCGGCGTCGATTCGGGGAACCAGGGCACCGGCGGCGCCGGCGGCGGTGCATCGGGCGTGAGGTCGTGCAGCACGGTGATGATCGCATTGCCCTGGGCGACGTCGATCGCGGCATGGTGGATTTTCAGCAATACGGCGAAGCTGCCCACCGGCAGATCGAGAAAGCTGTCGAGGCCCTCGATCACATACATTTCCCACAGCGGGCGCTGCAGGTCGAGCGGACGGGCGTGGATGCGCGAGGCCTGGATGCAGAACTGGCGCCAGTCGCCGGGCTTGGGCAGGGCGATGTGGCGCACGTGGTATTCGATGTCGAAACTCTCGTCCTCGACCCAGTACGGGTAGTCGAGATCGAGCGGCACGCGCAGGATCTTCTGGCGGAACACCGGCAGGCGGTCGAGCCGGTGCTCGACATGCGCCAGGATCTGCTTGAAGCGCACCATGCCGCCCGGCGCGGTGGACTGGTCGTAGATGTGCAGCAGCGTGACGTTCGAATTGGCGTGGGCGCTGTCCGAATAAATGTAGGCGGCGTCGTGTTCGCTGAGTTGTCGCATGTGCAGAGTCCTAATACTCATGCCGCCAATGACGGCACGCCTGACTATCAAAATACGCAAAGGCGAATTGAATACCCGCCCCCCTTCGCCCCCCTCGCGGGGGGTTCCTGGTTGGCTCGCTTTGGCCTTGCCCGCCTGGGATTTCCCTTCGGGGGCAGGCGTCGAATGTCACAGTGCGCACTGATTTGAGTATTTCACGTTAACTCGCCCAATCCGGCGCCATCATGCGCCGAACCGGTGCTGATGCGCCAGACGCGGCCGAGCAGGCCCTGCGGCCGGAACGGCTGCCAGGCGCCTTCCGGCTGCGCCAGACGGTCGGCGACGACGGCCAGCACGATGCCGTTGAAGCCGAGGCCGAGGTGGCTGCCGGGCACCCGGATGTTCTCGTGCAGGGCCGGGTCGCCGTCGATGGTGGCTTCCTGCGGCGGCACCACGCCGTCGCCCAGGGAATACAGGCAACTGGTGGGAATCGCCAGCCGACGCTGCTCGCGCAGCGTCTTGGCGCGCGGCTGCATGACGTGCGCGGCCGCCCCGAGGCGATGCGAGACCAGCCGGTAGAGCGCCTTGATCGCGGTCGGCGACTGGCTGCCGGCGGCATCGACGCTGACCGGGCTGCCCAGGGTGATGATCGAACGCACGCAGTCGAGCGTGCTTTCGGCGCCGTAGAGCGAGAACACGCCGCCGAGGCTCCAGCCCACCAGGCTCACCTTGCGCCCGGTGACGTGGTGCAGGTAGCGGATTTTCTGCGGCAGGGCGCTGGCGTGCTTGCTGCGAAAACCCAGGTTGCGCCCCAGACCCCAGGTGTGCACCGCGTAACCCTTGCGCTTGAGGAACAGCCTGAGGGCGATCAGCGACTTTTCGTCGGCGAGAAAGCCGGGCAGCAGCAGCACCGGATGACCGTCGCCGCGCGGCGCCTGCAGCAGCAGCGGCAAGGACGCCGGCAGCAGCGCCATTTCGATCAGGGCGCGCGGCTCCAGCAGCGAATTCAGCGCGCGCGGGGGGCCGGAGTGGGCATGGCGAACAACGGAACGACGAAGAGGCATTGACGGCTCCGGCAATGTGGCGCTCACGGCAAGCCGTGCGTGAGCGATTTTGACAGCTCCGCTTGCCCCTGGGTCGGTACGTGGCAATTTCATACTCATGAGTATAATTTTCTTGTACCGCCCAGTATAATGCGCTTCCCCCGTCCTTCCCGGCTGCAGCCATCCGCCCATGCCCGCCACGCGCAGCGCCCTTCGCAGCTTTGCCGCCGCCTCCAAGCCCGGCGACGCCTGCCTCGACAAGCGCGAACGCATCCTGGCGGTGGCCGAAGACCTGTTCTACCGCAACGGTTTCGCCGGTACCACGATGGACATGATCTGCGCCGAACTCGGCGTCACCAAGCCCTTCGTCTATTACTACTTTCACGACAAGCACGAGATCGTCGAGACCCTGGCCTGGCGCGCCTCGGTCGCCTGCCTATCGACCATGAAGTTTCCCGCCGACGATGCGCGGCCGGCCCACCTCAAGCTGGCCGAAGGCCTGCAGCGCTGGGTCGCGGCCTGCGTCACGCATTTCCGCTCCAGCGCCCTGGCCTTCCGCGTCACCGCCGCGCTGCGTCCGGAATTCCGCGACGAACTGCGCCGGCTCGCCAACGATTTCTACGCCGACCTCGGCGCCCTGATGGAGGAAGGCCGGCGCCAGGGCAAGCTCTCCTTCGAGGACACCACGGTCACCGCGATGGCCATGGGCGGCGCAGTCGGCTTCATGTACACCTGGTACCGCCCCGAAGGCCGCCTGGCGCCCGAGGCACTGGTCGCCCGCCTGACCGCCACGCTGTGCAAGATGATCGGCCTGCGCCCGCCGCCGGTCCGCGCCACCACAACCCGAAAAAACCCACCGCCAAGGAGGATGCTCAAATGAAACAGTTTCGCGACCGCAGCGCGGTGATCACCGGCGCCGCCAGCGGCATCGGCCTCGAACTGGCGCGCCGCGCCGCCGCCGAGGGCATGAATCTGGTGCTGGCCGACATCGAGCACGACAAGCTGGAAGCCGCGGCGGCGACGCTGAACCTTCCGGCCGCGCGCCTGCTGCTGCAGAAGACCGACGTCAGCCGCGAGGACGAAGTCGCCGCGCTGGCCGATGCCGCCTTCGCCCGCTTCGGCGGCGTGCATCTGTTGTGCAACAACGCCGGCGTCGGCCTCACCCGCGTCAGTTGGGAACTGACCACCGCCGACTGGAACTGGGTACTCGGCGTCGACTTGTGGAGCGTGATCCACGGCGTGCAGCATTTCGTGCCGCGCATGCTGAAGCAGGCCGAAGGCGGCCACGTGGTGAATACCTCGTCGGTCGCCGGACTGCTGTCCACGCCCGGCATGGCGGCCTACAACGTCGCCAAGCACGGCGTCGTGACGCTGTCGGAAACCCTCTACGGCGAACTGCTGGCGGCCAAGGCCAGGATCGGCGTGTCGCTGCTGTGCCCAGCCTGGGTGCCGACGGCGATACACGAATCCGGGCGCAACCGGCAGCAGCGCTTCGGCGAGGTCAAGCCGGCCGAGGGCCTTTCGGCAAGCTACGAACAGCGCATGGCAAGCGCCGTCAAGTCGGGCCGGCTCACCGCTGCCGACATGGCCAACGAAGTGTTCGCGGCGGTAGCCGAGGATCGCTTCTACGTGATTCCCCACCGCAAGATCAACCATGCCATCCAGTTGCGCATGGACGACATCATGCAATTGCGCAATCCAACGCAGTTGGCCTGAACTAAAAAATACAAAAGGACACCCCCAATGAAAGCACTCGTCTGCGAAGCCTACGGTCCGATCGACACCCTCGTCGTCAAGGACATTCCCTCCCCCCTGCCCGGCCCCAAACAGCTCTTGATCGAAGTCAGGGCCGCGGCCGTCAACTTCCCCGATGCGCTGATGGTGCAGGGCCTCTATCAGGTCAAGCCGCCGCTGCCCTTCACGCCGGGCGCCGAGATCGCCGGCGTGGTCAAGGCGGTCGGCGCCGAGGTCAAGCATTTCAAGGCCGGCGACCGCGTCATCGCGCTGACCAGCACCGGCGGCTTCGCCGAGGAATGCCTGGCCGAAGCGCAGCGCGTGATGCCGCTGCCGGCCGGCATGGATTTCGAGGCCGGCGCGGCGCTGGTGCTGACCTACTGCACCTCGCTGCACGCGCTGAAGGATTGCGGCCAGCTCAAACCCACTGAGACCCTGGTGGTGCTCGGCGCCGCCGGCGGCGTCGGCATCTCGGCGATCGAGATCGGCAAGGCCATGGGCGCGCGCGTGATCGCCGCCGCGTCCGCCGACGACAAGCTGGCGCTGTGCAGGAAAGTTGGCGCTGACGAGACGGTGAATTACAGCACCGAAAACCTCAAGGACCGCATCAACGAACTCACCAACGGCCGTGGTGCCGACGTGGTCTACGACCCGGTCGGCGGCCCCTACACCGAGCCCGCCGTGCGCGCCCTGGCCTGGCGCGGGCGGCTCCTGATCATCGGCTTCGCCGCCGGCGAGATCCCGAAGATTGCGCTGAATCTGGCGCTGCTCAAGGAGCGCTCGCTGATCGGCGTGTATTGGGGCGATTCGACCAAGCACGATCCGGCCGGCCATCTGGCCAACCTGCAGCAGCTCAATGACTGGTTTGCCGCCGGCGTGATTCGTCCCGTGGTCAGCGAAATTTTCCCGCTTGCGGCGGCGAAGGACGCCATCGCCAAGATCGCCAACCGCCAGGTCAAGGGCAAGATCGTCGTCATCCCAACTGCAAAGGCGAATTGAACGCCCCCCCACCCCTTTCCACGGCCGGCTTTGCACAGCCGGCCGGTTTCGCAGGCGCGGAGCAGTGCTCCGCGAATTCCCTGCTACACCCCCGCCCCAGGGCGGGGCTATTGGTCAGCTCGCTTCGCTCGACTATCACCGGTCGCCCCGAACAAGCTATTTCACGTTAAGGAACACTATGGAACAGCGCACACAGTTCTACATCGACGGACAATGGATCGCCCCGGCCGGCCAGGGCAGCATCGAGGTCTTTTCCCCCACCGACGGCGCCCTGCTGGCGACCGTGCCGCAGGGCAACGCGGCCGACGCCGACGCCGCTGTCATGGCCGCGCGCCGTGCCTTCGCGGCCTGGACCATCACGCCGCCGGCCGAACGCGCCGCGTATCTGAAGAAGATCCAGGAAGGCCTCAAGGCCCGCACGGATGAAATCGCCCGGACCATCACGCTGGAAATGGGCATGCCCTACAAGCTCTCGCAGCGCATCCAGGTCGGCTCGCCGGCCGCCAGCTTCGGCATGTACTCGAAAATGCTGGCCGAATTTCCCTTCGAGGAGCGTGTCGGCAATTCCAAGGTGCTGCGCGAAGCGGTCGGCGTCGTGGTCGCCATCACGCCCTGGAATTACCCGCTGCATCAGATCGCGGCCAAGGTCGCCGCGGCGCTCGCGGCGGGCTGCACCGTGGTGCTGAAGCCTTCCGAAGTCGCGCCGCTGAATGCCTTCCTGCTGGCCGAGATCGTCCACGCCGCGGGCGTGCCGGCCGGCGTCTTCAACCTGGTCACCGGCTACGGCCCGACGATAGGCGAGGCGCTGGTGACCCACCCCGAGGTCGACATGGTCTCCTTCACCGGCTCGACCCGCGCCGGCACCCGCGTCGCGGAACTCGCAGCGGCCACGGTCAAGCGCGTCGCGCTGGAACTCGGCGGCAAGTCGGCGGCGATCATCCTCGACGATGCCGACTTCGCGGTCGCGGTGAAGGGCGTGGTCGGCAACTGCTACCTCAACTCGGGCCAGACCTGCACCGCGCACACGCGCATGCTGGTGCCTGCCGCGCGCTACGCCGAAGCCGCGCAGCTCGCGGTCGAGGCGGCGCAGGCCTACCGTCCCGGCGACCCGCTGGCCGAGGGCACCACGCTGGGCCCACTGGCCTCGAAAATGCAGCAGGAGCGCGTGCGCGACTACATCGCCAAGGGCATCGCCGAAGGCTGCGAACTGCTGAGCGGCGGCGCGGCACTGCCGGAGGGAGTGAACGCGAACGGCTACTACGTGAAGCCCACCGTCTTCGGCAAGGTCAGGGCGGACGCCACGATCGCCCGCGAAGAAATCTTCGGCCCGGTACTCTCCATCATTTCCTACACCGATGAAGACGATGCCGTGCGCATTGCCAACGGCACCGTCTATGGCCTCGCCGGCGGCGTCTGGTCGGGCAGCGACGAGCACGCAGAAAAAGTCGCGCGGCGCCTGCGCACCGGCCAGGTCGAAATCAACGGCGGCCCCTTCAACATCTACGCGCCCTTCGGCGGCTACAAGCAGTCCGGCAACGGCCGCGAACTGGGCAGGTACGGCCTGGAGGACTTCCTCGAATACAAGGCCATGCAGTTCCGCCCCGCGCCGAAGGCTTAGGAAGTTTCGGCGTGTCGCCAGCGCCAACTTTCGGCGGGTTCGCCGGCCCGGGTCATCCTTGAGGTCTGCGCCTGACATGGCGTGAGCTCGCAACACGCCCTCTCGGCAAATGTGCGCATCGCGCCGCCGCCCCGCGAGGAGATGGTTCCCGCGCCGCGGGCATGTCTGGGTGGCCGGGCACTGGGGCTGGGAAAATTGCCGCCATCAATGGATCAAGGGCAGTTGGTTGCGCGAACGCCGCGGCTATCAGTACAACCCGCCGCTGTGGGTGGAGCGCGACGGACGCTGGCACATGGAGTGCGGCACCTGGCGGCGCGGCGATCGCGAAGGCGACGGCGTGCCCAAGCGCGAGGACTACCGGCCGAACGACCCGCGCCGCTCCTGAGCCCAAGCTCGGCAGCGCATGCCGCCACCGCCACCGCCGCTGCCACCATGGAGCGGCCGAATCAGTCCAGGCGGCGCCTGCAGAACGCCGATCGCCCACATCCCGACCGGAAATTTGCCCTTGCCATTGATATTGGTTGACGGCAGGATGCGGCCAATCTCGGGGGGATGCCTGCCGTATTGCCAGGCCTCATTTTGCGTCGGTCGATACTTTGGGTGCCTATGATCGTCAGGGCAGGAATTGCGATGATGGCGGATTGCCGGCCCGGCGCGGTGCCGCTCCGCGCCGCGGCCGCGCCAACGGAAACATCCGCCGCGAGGACCAGGCCGACATGAGCCGATCGGCCGCGAAGCGGCGCAGCACCGTCGACCACTCGGTCGCGAACAAAGTGATGGTGATCGTCCTCACCTTCGGTGTGATCGCGCTCCTGCTGCTGGCAATGATCTACCTGCAGGGCAGCATTCATGATGGCGTCCGTGCCTACGTGCGCGGCGAAGGGCTATGGGCCAAGGCGCAGAAAGACGCGGTGCTCCACCTCGACCGCTATTCACGCAGCCATGCCGAATCCGACTACCAGGCTTTCCGCAACGCCGTGCTGGTGAACCTCGGCGACAAACAGGCGCGCCTGGCCCTGAGCGCCACGCCGGTCGACGCCGCGGGCGCGCGCGAGGGCTTTCTGCGCGGCGGGAACCACCCCGAGGATATCGATTCCCTGATCTGGTTCTATCGCAACTTCCAGTTCGTTTCCTACATGCGCGAAGCCATCGACATATGGGCGCACGGGGATCTGAAGATCGGCGAATTGATCCTCACCGGTGAAGCGATGCACGCCGAGTTCCTCGACCACGGCGGGCGCCCGGAGCAAATGGCGCGCCTGCGGGAGCAACTGCACCAGCTCAATCACCAGCTGCTGGAACTGGAAAACCGTTTTTCCCTGACGCTCGGCGAAGGCGCACGCTGGGTGCGCAGTAGCTTGTGGCAAGCCAGCCTGGCGCTGCTGTTCGTCGTTCTCGGCTTCGGCGTTTTCGTCAGCCGCCAGATCATCCGCAGCATCGGCGGATCGGAGGAGCAGTTGCGGCTGGCGGCAACGGTCTTTGCCTCGAGCACGGACGGCATCCTGATCACCGACCCGCATCTGGAAATCATTTCGGTAAATCAGGCCTTCTGCAGTATGACCGGCTGGAGCGAGGCGGAAATGCTGGGCAAGACGCCGAGGATGTTCCGCTCGGGCCATACCAGCGTGGAACGCTATCGCGAGATGTGGACCGCGTTGAAGGACGCTGGAAGCTGGCAGGGCGACATCATCGATCGCACCCGGGGTGGCGCCTTGCTGCCGGTCCGCATCAGCATCAGCGGCGTCAAGGGCGCCCGGGGACAACTCACGCATTACGTGTCCATCATGACGGACATCAGCGAGCGCAAGGCGCAGGAAGATCAGTTGCGCTACCTCGCCCACCATGACGCGCTGACCGGCCTGCCGAACCGGGTACTGTTCAACGACCGCATCGAGCAGGCCATCAAGAATGCCCTGCGCCGCGACACGAAATTTGCGCTGCTGTATTTCGATCTCGACGAATTCAAGCCGGTCAATGATCGCTTCGGCCACGAAATCGGCGACAAGCTGCTGAAGCGGGTGGCCGAGCGCCTGAGCGAAAACATCCGCAGCACCGATACCGTCACACGCCGCGGCGGCGACGAATTCGCGATGCTGCTGGTCGATGTGGAAGGCCGCCGCCATGGCGAAGATGTCCTGGCCAAGATCGTCGACTGCGTCTGCGCGCCCTGCGAGATCGACGGCCATGCGATCGAATTCGGCGTCAGCGTCGGCATGGGACTGTTTCCCGACGACGGCGCCGATCCCGCAGCGCTGATGCGCCATGCCGACCGCGCCATGTACAACATGAAGAGGAGCGGCGGTGGGCGCCGCTCAAGCCCGACAATGGCCGCCCCGGGCTGGATGGAGAAACCGACGCCGGCGGCCTGCGACAGACCGGCCGGCTGTTAGGACACGCCGCGCCGGCGCACGCGGGGCAAGACCGCCGGCGCCGCAACCGCTTATCTGCTCCTGCCCATGCGCTGGAGGACCAGCGCCCGGGTTTCGCGCACGGCCGCGGCATAAGGACTCACTGCGGGACTCACTGCGGGGCTGGCGTCGACTCGCGCCGCCCGGTCGAGCAGCGCCAGCGCCTCGTCGTTGCGCCCGAGATCCGACAGCACCTGCGCCAGATTGTTCAGCACCGGCACTGCATCCGGGTGCTGCGCGAGCGTCTGGCGCAAGGTGGCCTCGGCCTGCGCCAACGCGCCGTCGGCATAGTGCCGGTTGGCGAGGCCGATGCCGGCGGTGGCATTGTCCGGCCAGCGCCGCCACGCTGTCGCGTAGGCCAGCGTCGCGGCCTGCGGCGCCGCGACGCGTTCCATGGCCGCGACCGCCGCCAGGTAGCCGGCCGCGTCGGCGCTGGCCGGGATGCGCTGGGGCGGCAGCGCCACCATCGCCCAGTAGCCGCCGCGCTTCCAGGAGTATTCGAAGACCGTGAAGGGAAGTGCCAGGCGCCGCGTTTCCCCGGAGCGCAGGTAGAGTTCGCCCGCCGGATAGTCGAAGCCGACCACCACCGCATAATGCCAATTGACTAGCGGCCCGACCCCGATGTCCTGCAGCACGACGACCGGATTGCCGGCCGCCACCTCCTGCAGCAAGGCGTCGAAGCGCGGCGCGAGCTGGTAGGAAACCCGGCCGTAGCGGCGCGCTGCGGCCAGCATTTCGACCTGGAGGCTGCCCTGGCGCGCGGGCAGGTAAACGCTCTTGACCAGATCGTCGGGGCCGACCTCCAGCCCGTCGGCGGCCAGCACGGTCGCCAGTGCGGCGGGACCGCACTGGTAGTCCTGCTGCGGGAAAAAGGGTACCGCGGCGTTTTCGCTGCTGCGCGCGACACCCGCCGGCCAGGCCTCGCGCAGCGCCATGGTCTGCGGCACCAGCGAGGCGCAGCCGCCGAGGCCGGCGAGCAAAAGCAAGGCGCCCGCGACGAGACGGACGCCTTGCTGCCAGGCTGACCAACGCGGGCTCACCAGCGCCCGCGCCCGGTGCCGCCTGCGCTGCATGCCGACGACATGATGCTAGCGGCGGAAGGCGAAGTACCAGATGAAGAACACCACCAGGATGACGGCAACGAGGCCATCGCCGCCGGCCGGGACCGCGTTGATCTGGCCGGCCAGCTTGCCGACTTCCTCGTCGGTCATCGCCGCGACGCGGTCGCGGGCTTGCTGTGCGTCCAGTCCCAGGGCCTGAAACTCGCTGACGGTCTGCGCGCGGTTGAGGTGGTTCAACACCAGGCTGCGATTCGCCTGCACCGTGGCGGCGGAACTCACCTGGTCGGTACCGATCATGCTGGCCTGCCCGGTCTGGAAGGGCAGAGTAATCAAGGCAACGGCGAGAAAACGGCACATCATCTTCTTGAAGGCGGTAGTCATGATTGTCTCCTTGGCTTCATTGGATTATTGACGCCCCTGCAGCGGAAACCTGCCGAACCCTGACCGCCACCGTGGCTCGTGCCGCGTCCAGCTCGATGCGCGGCGCGCATATTATGCAGGACGACGAACTTTTTCGACTTCCGCTTCAGGCACAAAGTTCAGTCCGAATCGGGCCGAATGCGCCCGCGCCGGCGCCGTAGCGCCAGCGCCAACTCCTTGCCGCTTGCCTCATGCCCCCTGGCGGCGCAGCGCGCTTTGCCGGCGTTCGGCTTCGCGCGCGGTGTCGGCCATGGTCTGGCGCACGAAGTCCACGTGCTCGCGCGCGGCGCGCGCCGCCGCCTCGGGCCGGCGCTCGCGGATCGCCAGCCAGATCGCGCGGTGCTGCTCCTGCAACTGGTCCCAGCGCAGCTTGCGCGCGTGCAGATGTTCGAGATTGCGTGAAATATGACCATGGATCACGCGCAGCAGGCTGGCCGTCTGCTGGCCGATGAAGACGTTGTGGGCGGCCTCGGCAATCGCCTGGTGGAAGGCCACGTCGGTATCGACGGCGGCCGTCAGATCCCGCTGCGCATACACCGCATCGAGCGCCGCAAAGGCGGCATCGATGCGCAGGATGTCGGCGTCGCTCGCCCGCTCGGCGGCGAACCAGGCCGCCTGGCCTTCGAGCATGTGGCGGAATTCGAGCAGGTCGCTTTGCAGCCCCGGATGCCCGTTCAGCATTTCCTGCCACGGATCGACAAAGCTCGCCTCCAGGCGGTCGGTGACAAAAGTGCCGCCGCCGTGGCGCGTGGTCAGCAGGCCTTTCGACACCAGGCTGCGGATCGCCTCGCGCAAGGACGGGCGCGACACGCCGAGTTCGACGGCAAGCTCGCGCTCGGGCGCCAGGCGATCGCCGGGTTTCAGCGAGGCTTCGAGAATGCGGGCTTCCAGTTCGCCGGCGGCGACGTCGGAAACCCGAGGAACGGCGGCACGGCGTTGGTTCATTGGTGTGATGTGTGGTAAGACCAGTTGAATGATATGGGCGACCGCCAACTCCGTCAACACCTGATTTATTGACATCCCTGGGCCGTTTGCCTATAGTCGCCATCCTATTTTGGTCTTACCTCTTTACCTAACACCGAGGAAAGCCTCATGGCGCACGACACCCGCAGCTACCCGCAAAAACCGGCCGACGCCTACCTCTTCGCCACCTGCCTGGTCGACCAGTTCGCCCCGGAAGCCGGCCTCGACGCGGTGCGCCTGCTGGAACGCGAAGGCATTGCCATCCACTTTCCCGAAGCGCAGACCTGCTGCGGCCAGCCCGCCTACACCAGCGGCTATCCCGACCAGGCGCGCGCCGTGGCGCGCCGCCAGCTTGAACTCTTTCCCGAGCCCTGGCCGGTGATCGTGCCCTCCGGTTCCTGCGCCGCGATGATGCGCCACCACTATCCCAAGCTGTTCGCCGGCGACCCGTTGCTGGAGCCCAAGGCCAGGGCGCTGGGCGAGCGGATTTTCGAACTGACGGAATTCCTCGTCCATGTCGTCGGCTTCCGCCGCGAGGACCGCGGCGAGCCCTGCACCGTCGCGCTGCACACCTCCTGCCATGCGCGGCGCGAAATGGGCGCACATGAAACCAGCGCCGCCCTGCTCGGCGGACTCAGCGGGATTACCGTCGCGCAACAGGCGCGCGCCGAGGAATGCTGCGGCTTCGGCGGCACTTTCGCGATCCGCCATCCGGCGATTTCCGAAGCCATCGTCAGCGACAAGGTCGCCAGCCTGGTGGACAGCGGCGCCAGCCGTGTCGTCAGCGCCGACTGCGGCTGCCTGTTCAACATCCTCGGCCGCGCCGAACACATCGATCGCGCCGCCGGACGCAGCGAGCCCTCGCTGCCCGGCGAGCATCTCGCCAGTTTCCTCTGGCGGCGCACGGCGGGAGAAGGACGATGAGCGCCGTGCGCAGGGCCGACCCAAGCCGGCGCCAGCCAATCTTCCGGAGGCTGCGCCAGCAGCCGAACCGAAGTCACCCCCGCCCTTGGGGCGGGGGGCGG